>CAYMAR010000125.1:0-9709 GCA_964388465.1 uncultured Desulfobacteraceae bacterium | reverse complement strand
GGCCGTGGGCATCGACGCCGTCTACCGCGTCGGCAGCGCCTGGGCCATCGCCGCGCTGGCCCACGGGACGGCCACCATCGACCCGGTCGACGTCATCGTGGGACCCGGCAACCTCTACGTCACCCTGGCCAAAAAACTGGTGGCCGGCACGGTGGGCATCGACATGCTGGCCGGCCCCAGCGAAATCCTGATCGTGGCCGACCAGACGGCCGACCCCGAATTTGCGGCCGCGGACATGCTCTCCCAGGCCGAGCACGACGTGCTCGCCTCGGCGGTCCTGCTGACGGACAGTTCCACCGTGGCCCGTGGGGCGGCCGCGGCGCTCGAAAAGCAGCTGGCGGCGCTCACGCGCCGCAAGATCGCCGCGGCCTCGCTGGAGCGGTTCGGCGCCATCATCCAGGTGGCCGACATGGATACGGCCATCGCCCTGGCCAACCGCATCGCCCCGGAGCATCTGGAACTGCTCACCCGCAGGCCCATGGATCTTGTCGGGCAAATCCGCAACGCCGGCGCCGTCTTCCTGGGGTCCCACACCCCTGAGCCGGTGGGCGACTACATCGCCGGTCCCAACCACGTGCTGCCCACGGTCGGCACCGCCCGATTCTCATCGGCCCTGTCCGTCGACAATTTCATCAAAAAGACCAGCCTCATCCGCTACACCCCCGAAGCGCTCAGAAAGGAAGCGGCCGACATTGTCCGCCTGGCCGAAATCGAAGGTCTCGATGCCCACGCCAACGCCGTGCGCCTGCGTTCGAATCCCTGATTTTTTTCCCATGGCATCTCACAGACCCCGGCGCGGCGGCCCCGGGCGGGATGTTCCCGGGGACGCCGCTCCCCTTTGGCCACCTCCCCGATCCCCCCGGCGGCGGCCAGGGCAACGGGAACGATCCGATCAGGGTTGAAAACAACCGGAATCGGCAGCATTTAAAATGAATCCAGATTCATTACTTGTCGATGTCGGGGCCGCCACCGGCGTCATCTACTCCAAACACCCCATGGGGCGTTAGATGCCCCGGCGCCCGGATCGCGGGCCTGGCGCTGCGGTGGATTGAGCCCCCGTGACGATGGGTCCCGACTCGCGAGCCACGGGATCGCCTGAATGCCGGCCGCGCGTTCCGCGGCCCTCAGGGATTGACGGAAGACAACACCAGATCGCGCAGGTAGGCCAATACATCGTGGCCTGTCGCATCGGCTGCGGCCGCCCCGGTAACCACCTGGCGATAGTGGGCCAGGGCCTCCTCGTCCTTCACCACGACCGCCGCGCGAATCAGCATGAGCGTGAAGTGCATGCGGTTGAACACCACGGCCGGACCGAAAGCGGCACCGGGAGGCTTCGAGGGCCGGCCGATGATTACGCTGTGATCCTGGCGCAGCACCGCCGGCGGGGAGCTCCAGCCCAATAGTTCGGCAAATATCTGCAGGGTCTCCTCGAGCCCTTCGGCGTATTGGCTTTCGATCGACGCGCGCCCGTCGTTGTAGATCGCTTCGATGTCGGCCGGCTCGAATGTCAGATCCAGCCCGGCGATGATCTCTTCCCGTACGGTCTGAACCGAATCGCCCTTTTTGGACAGCAGCACGTCGCTGTCGTTCAGGATCTTGAAAACGTTGCGGATATTGAGCATCTCCTTGACAATCGGGCTCTTGCGCAGGGTGACGTCTTCCGGTGTGGTGGCATAGATCGGCAGATCGTTGTCCAGCACGAGAATGCGCGCCTTCTCGTTTCGGGGCGGCAGACGGTAGAGCTCCAAATCGCGCGCAATCACCTTCTCGTAGCCGGCTTCGGCCATAAATTTGCGGGCCTGGGTCTTGTCGATGCGCCGACCGCTGTCCGGCGTCCCCAGCGAAGCGGTAATTTGGGCCGCCACCCGGTCGATTTCCATTTTCTTAAGGAGGTTTTCCTTGAATCCCATATGATCGTCTCCATTGCTGAACCGAAGCGCGGCCACGCACGCGCTGTCCCGGAACCCGCGCGATGCATCGGGGCCCATGATCCGTTGTCTTAGCACAGGCCGCGCGGGACTGTAAACGGACCTTCGTGGTGCGCCGGCGATCGGCCCCGCCAAAAAAAAGATTGACCTGCCACAGGCTTTTGGCCAATATAATTGCATTATCCGTTTAACTTCGGCGACCGCCCCGCCTGTTATCGCCCGCTCCTCTCGGCGTCAAACCGCTATTTATCGCAACATTGCGCCTGGCCCGCCCCGCGCGCCGGCGCCGCGTCCTGCAATCGCGCGCGGAAAGGGAATTCTATTGCCATGTCGGAAACAGCCAAACTGACTTACGCCGGACGAACCTATGAGCTCCCCATCATCCAAGGCAGCGAGGGCGAGCGCGCCATCGACATTTCGCGCCTGCGCGCGGAAACGGGATTGATCACCCTCGACATTGGCTACGCCAACACGGGCAGTTGCACCAGCACCATCACCTTCATGGACGGCGAGGAAGGGATTCTGCGCTATCGCGGCATCCCGGTCGAACAACTGGCCGCACACTCCAGTTTCGTTGAGACCGCTTATCTTCTGGTCCACGGTCATCTCCCCAACCAGAAGGAGCTCAACCGCTTCTCGATCCTGCTCAACGACGCCTCCCTGGTCCACGAAGACTTGAAAATTTTCTACTCCAACTTCCCGCGCCTGTCGCATCCCATGGGCATTCTGTCCTCGATGGTCAACGCCCTGCGCAGCTTCTATCCTGAACTGCAGACGCTCGAGGAAGAAATCGACATGACCGTCACCCGCCTGCTCAGCAAGGTCCGCACCATGGCCGCCATGTCCTACAAGATGTCCCGCGGGCACACCGTGGTCTACCCCCGGCCGGACCTGTCCTATTGCGCCAATTTTCTCAACATGATGTTCGACTCCCCCGTGCGCCCTTATGAAGTCGACGAGGTTCTGGCCGAAGCCCTGAATATCTTCTGGATTCTGCACGCCGATCACGAGCAGAATTGCTCCACCTCGGCGGTGCGCATGGTGGGCTCCGGCCGTGTCAATCTCTACGCGGCCATATCCGCCGGCATCGCCGCCCTCTGGGGTCCCCTGCATGGCGGCGCCAATCAGGCCGTGGTTGAAATGCTCCAGGAAATCAACGCCAGCGGACGCGGATTCAAGCACTATGTCGACCGGGCCAAGGACCGCAACGACCCCTTCCGGCTGATGGGTTTCGGCCACCGGGTCTACAAAGCCTACGATCCGCGCGCCAAGATCATCAAAGCCATGTGCGACCGCGTCCTGACCAAGCTCAAGATATCGGATCCCCTTCTGGATCTGGCCAAGGAGTTGGAAGCCGTGGCCCTCGAAGACGCCTATTTCATCGACCACAACCTCTATCCCAACGTGGACTTTTACAGCGGCATCATCCTGCGGGCCATGGGGATCCCCACCAACATGTTTACGGTGATGTTCGCCATCGGTCGGCTGCCGGGCTGGATCGCCCAGTGGAAGGAAAGCATGGACGACCCCAACTGGCGTCTGTGCCGGCCGCGACAGATTTATACCGGCCCCCGCCAGACCGATTATATCCCCATCGAAGAGCGTCCGTAGATAATGATCGTTCCGATTACCGGGCAGTTGAGCTGGCGCCACCCACCGGTCGTCACGATCGCGCTGATCCTGATCAACACGGCCGTCTTTTTCGGCTTTCAGTCCCAAGACCGCACCTATCTGCAGGAGGCCTGGCAGTATTATATCGCCTCCGGCCTGGTCCGCATCGAACTGCAGCACTACCTGCGGGATCAGGGCGATGACCCGGATCTCATCCGGGCGGCCGAGGAAGAAGGGGACGACGAGGCCCTCAATGCCTATCTGGAACGCATGCTGCGCGACGCTGATTTTCAGCGCCGGATCGAGGGAGCGGACGTCATCCGGCCGGGCGATCCCGATTATGCCGAGTGGCGGCGGCTGCGCCGGGAATATCAGGCCAAGCTGAATCGCCGCAGCACCTGGGCCTGGGGATTCAGAGTCGCTGCCTGGCGGCCGGCAACGCTTTTGACCGCCATGTTTCTGCACGGCGGAATCGGCCACCTGCTGGGCAATATGCTTTTTCTCTGGCTTTTCGGCTGCATGCTCGAGCCCGGGTTGGGGCGCCTGCGGTTTTTAGGCCTCTATCTGGCCAGCGGCGTCTGCGGCAGCCTCCTCTTTGCCCTCTTCAACCTGCAGTCGCAGGTCCCGCTGGTCGGGGCTTCCGGGGCCATTGCCGGCCTCATGGGCGCGCTGCCCGTTCTTTACGGCCGGCGCCGGGTCAGCTTTTTCTGCTATTTTGGATTCTATTTCAATGTGGTGCGGATTCCGGCCCTGGCGCTCCTGCCCTTTTGGCTGGGCAAGGAAATCTGGTCCGAGTTCACACGGGGCGACGCCAGTTCCGTGGCCTTCATGGCCCACGCCGGCGGCATTATCGCCGGTGCGCTCCTGGCTTGGTGCTTCAGGCGTTTTAACGGGCTGGGCGATGCCGCCGCCTTCCAGGAGACGCCGCCGGATGAAGTCACCCCCCTGATCGATCGCGCCATGCAGCAGATGGGGGCGTTGGAATTCGATCAGGCGCGCGCCCTGTTCGAGGAAGTCCTGACCAAGGACCCCGCGCACCAGACCGCCATCGAGCAGCTTTACCATATCGCCAAGCAGCAGCCGGCCTCCCCGCACTTCCAGGAAGCGGCGGCGCGCTATCTGGATTACCTCGTGCACCGCCCCGCGGCCTGGGATCGGGTGCCCGGGCTCTACAACGAATACCGTAAGTTGGCCGGGGCCCCGCGCCTGCCGTTGGCGCTCTACCCGCCCCTCGCGGGCGTGCTGGCCGACAAGGGCCACCCGGAGGCGGCCGGCCGCATCATCAGTGCCATGATCAAAAAACAACCCCTCACGGACGGTCTGCCCGCCGCCCTCTACAAATTGAGTGCCGCCTTGCGCCAAAAAGGGCAGACGCGCCAGGCCGACCAGTGCCGCCGGCTGCTGCAAAAACGCTACCCCGAATCCCCCGAAGCCCGCAGCGCCAAATCTGCCAACACGTGAACCCGCCGGCAGCTGAACCGCCGCCTGTCGGGCGGAGGGGCATCAGGCCATCCCCGTGAGGGGCTTGACGATAAGTTTCCTTATAAACGCCCTCTGATCCCATATCTGTGTTGGGCGCTCGCTTCAAAGCATCGCGATATCGATGGATTCCTCCGGTGGCGCCCCACAAGCAATGAATCATTCGGGTTGGCCGCATAGGGAGGCGGCACGCGGGCTATGGCCTGCGAAGATGTTTGTTTTCTGCTCGCGGGAAGAATTTTACTTCAGCCAGCCGGTTGTTGCATCTGGCGCAGGGCGTCCTGGGCATAAGGCACGATATCGTGATCCGGGTATTTTTTGATCAGCGCCTGGATGATTTTCCGCGCCTTGGGGGTCTGCCGGAGCCCGCGATGCAAGACCTGGGCGGCCTGAAAATAGGCCTTGGGCACCAGCGGGCTGGTGGGGTCGGCCTTTATCAGACGGTTGTAGGCGCCGACGGCTTCCGGATGCTTGCCGCTCTCGTTGAGCCAACTGGCCAGCTTCATCAGGAGCGCCGGTGCGACCGGGAGATCGCCGGCCGCGGTCGTGCAGTCCAGATAGACCTGGCAGGCCTCCGCTTTTTGGGCCGTCTTGACGTACTGCTCCAGCAGCATCTGGCCTTCGGTGATCATTTCCGGCGTGCGGCCGGCGGCTTTCAATAGCTTGTAGTGGTGCGCACGCATTTCTTCGCCGTTGACGCGCCCCGCGTTGATCGCTTCCCGGACGGTCTGCACGGCTTCCTCGAGCCGGCCCTCTTTGACCATTGGATCGATCTGGGCCATCAACTGGTCGACCGGACGCTGCGGTGCCGCCGGTCCGCTCGCGCGATGTTCGTGAAAATCGGCGAAGCTCACCTCATAGCCGATGGCATCGCTGTATTGCAGGAGAACATAACCCATCAAATGATAGAAAACCACGGAGTAGTAGGTCAGCCCCACGCTGACCAGAAAAGCATGCAGGGCGGGCGGCATGTACTGCAAGATGTAGTAATTGAACGTGCCCGGAGCAATGTAGAGCAAAATCAGGAAAAAATACATCAGCACATAGCCCCACCCGATGCGGATGGCCAGCGAAACGAACAGCAGGGGGTTGAGGGCTGAAGTCACACGGTTGGTGGTCACCAGAAGAATGATGATGGCCGGAAGGAACGCGAGGATAAAAACCAGAAACAGAATCCCGAACACCGCGCCCAATTTGGCACCGATAAAAAAGAAGGCCAGCCCGATGAAGACAAAGACGGCAAACTGCTTGAAAACCTGATTGAAGTCGGAATAGATGGTCTGGGCGTTGATCGGTGGCGGCCGCAGATCACCGCGGGCGGAGTATTTCAAGGCCTCATAGGAGTATTTGACCCGCACCCCCCAGACCAGGATGGCGCCGAGCAGACCGAGCAGACCCAGATGCATGCAGACAATATTGGCAAGCGCCAGGGCCATCATCAGGATCAGGGGGTAGAAACCAAAAGGATACAGAAAGATGTGGTGCAGGCGCCGCCAGAACGGCTCCACCAGGCTGCCGACGCCCAGCCACGCCACCGGGAGGTTGCACTTGGCACACAGATGAATTTTCTCGCCGGCGTGCAGGCCGCCGCGATCACGCTCGATGGCGCAGCCCTGACAGAGGTGGATCTGACACCGTTCGCAGAACCAGTGCGCCTTCTGGCCGGGATGATACTGGCAGTAGGACGTCATGGGAACCATCGCTTGAAAGGTCGCCAAACGGGCGGCCGGGAGCGGCCCGGCCCGCCGGCGTCACGACCGGGGACAGCGACGTGCGCCCGCCACGCATCGCAACCGTTGGCTTTATTTGGAGCGGGGCAAAATCAGGTTGAGGATCACGCCCGTGATACCCGCCAGTCCGATGCCGCCCAGACGGGCCTCGCCCCCCAGCGGGAGCGACATGCCGCCGACCCCGAAAATAACGATGATCGCCACCAGCGCCAGGTTGCGCGGCTCCATCAGATCATCACCGGCACGCACCAGGGTGTTCATGCCCACCACCATGATGGCGCCGAAAAGCAGAATCATGATGCCGCCCATGACCGGCACGGGTATGGTCTGAAGCAGCGCCCCCAACTTGCCAACGAAGGCCAGGACGATCGCGGTGATGGCCGCCCAGGTCATGATCCCGGGGTTGAAGACTTTGGTCAGGGCGACGGCCCCGGAAACTTCCGAGTACGTCGTATTGGGCGGTCCGCCCAGAAAGGACGCCAGCGAGGTTGCCAGCCCGTCGCCCAGCATGGTGTTCTTGATGCCCGGATCATCGACGTAGTTCTTGCCCGTAATCCCGGAGATGGCCAGCACGTCTCCGAAATGCTCGATCGCGGGCGCGATGGCCACCGGCACGATAAAGATGACGGCTTCCCAGTTCCACTGCGGCAGGACGAAATTCGGGACGGCAAACCAGGGGGCCTCGGCCACGGCCTTGAAGCTGACGAGTTGGGGGCCGGTCCAGTTCTTCAGCTGCCCGGGTTCGAAGCCGGCCTGGATGGCGGCGGATATACCGGCCAGGTCCATGACGAATGCCGCGGCGTAGCCGACGGCGATGCCGATCAGAATGGGGACCAGCTTGAACCAGCCCCGGCCCAGCAGGGAGGTTATGATGGTGGTGACGAGTGCGATCGCGGCCAAGATCATGGCGGATTTCTCCGGCACCAGCCAGGCGGCGCCGTCACCGGTCTTGCCGAGCGCCATGTTGACGGCCACCGGCGCGAGAATGAGTCCGATGACCATGATCACCGGCCCCGTGACCACCGGCGGCAGAATCCGGTGCAGAATCTGGGTGCCGCCCCAGCGGATGATGAAGCTCAGAACGATGTAAAGAATGCCGGCCGCCGCGAGGCCCGAGAGCGTCGCTGGAATGCCCCAGGTCTGGACCCCGTAGATGATGGGCGCAATGAAGGCAAAAGAGGAGGCCAGGAATACCGGCACCTTGCCCCGCGTGACGAGTTGAAAAACGAGCGTTCCGGCGCCGGCGGTAAAAAGGGCCACATTCGGGTCCAGCCCGGTAAGCAGGGGGACCAGAACGAGCGCACCGAACGCCACAAATAGCATTTGGGCACCGACGAGGCTGTCCTTGATTGAAAAAACGTAGTCCGTAGCGGCATGATTCCGGGGCATGCATCCTCCTTGTTCATATCCAACTGATCGATGGCGGGCGCTATTTGGTGCCGAAAATTTTGTCGCCGGCGTCCCCGAGACCCGGCAGAATATAACCGATGTCGTTCAAGCGCTGATCGATGGCCGCGACGTAGATGTCCACGTCCGGGTGACGGCCTTCGACTTTTTCCAGGCCTTCGGGCGCGGCCACCAGGAAAATGCCGCGAATGCTTTTACACCCCGCTTCCTTAAGCATGTCGATGGTGGCGATCAACGTGCCGCCGGTGGCCAGCATGGGGTCGAGAATCAGGGCGATACGCTCCTCGATCTTGCTCGTCATTTTAACGTAATAGCGCACCGGCTCGAGGGTTTCCTCGTTGCGATAGAGGCCCACGACGCTCACCTTGGCGGAGGGTATCAGGCTGAGCACGCCGTCCATCATTCCCAGTCCGGCCCGCAAAATAGGCACCACCGTTATTTTCTTGCCCTTGATCCGCTCGACGGTCACGTCCCCGGCCCAGCCCCGGATCGTGCGGGTTTCGGTCTCCAGATCCTGGGTGGCTTCAAACGTCAGCAGACTGGCCAATTCGGAAGCGATATCGCGAAAATCCTTGACCGTGACATCATTCTCCCGCATGAGGCCAAGCTTGTGCTTGATCAGCGGATGATCGACAACGTGTACCGGCACTTTTCTCCTCCTTGCTATGGTTGGCAACGGCCCATGGGCAGGCCCGCGCGCAGCGCGACCGTCCGCGTGGATCGGCCGAATCCGCAAAAAAGCCAACAGAAGCAGAACGCTCCCCTTGGCCTGATTCAACACCTCCGGATACACCTCACCCCACGGGCGGCCCCTGGGCTGCCCGCAGGATTATCTCGATCTCATGGGACCTGCGTGCGCAAAGGGCGCCGCGGGCGGATGGCATCGCGGCGGCGCCCGATCGTTTTAAAAATCGCCCAACGGCCGCCGAAAGGTAAAATTGAAGGGTTCCTTCACCAATTTTTCGGTGGCTTCATCGGCATTGCCCCCCAGGGCGGCAAAAGGATAAGCGACCACCCAGGTGGCGGTGCTCAGAACGAGGCAACCCATGGCGATCGGCCGGATGATGACGATATCACCCGCCATGGTGTTTCCCTGGGGCTCGCGTTTGAAGACGTAGATTTCCGTGTCGTCCACCGCCAGGGCGGATACCGGTGAAAGGCAAAGGGCCGCGACCAGCAGTCCGACAATGAACTTGCACATACGTTTCGGCATTTGGGATCTCCTATTCAACAAGATTTTGAACACCGCCAAAGAAATCACGTGCAGCGGCGATGCCTTTTTGCCCGCGGCAGCGGCGGCGGTGGCATCCTGCGGCCGCCTGGAAACAAGCTTGCAACCCCGCCGGGACACTTCTATATTGCATTTCGGCCAAAGCGGCATCCCGGATAAGCCGTTTCCACGCTGTTTTGTATTCAGAGTAAAAAATGACCTCGGAAGTGTCAAGGAAAAAGGCTTCAAATTACTCATGATTCTCAGTGTTTCCGGTGAAGCGGCCCCGGTGGGCCCACCGGGCCGAAACAATCCGTGGCCCCAAGCGAGACCGGCGGATAAGG
>CAYMAR010000124.1:0-9711 GCA_964388465.1 uncultured Desulfobacteraceae bacterium | reverse complement strand
CACCGAGGCCACCATGAGCGCCATCCGTCTGGCCCGGGGTTACACCGGTCGCGACATCATCATTAAATTCGACGGATGCTACCACGGACACGCCGATACCCTTTTGGTGGACGCCGGCTCCGGAGTGGCCACCCTGAATATCCCCGGCAGCCCGGGCATACCCGATGCGGTCGTCCAGCACACCCTTTCGCTTCCCTACAATGACATCGAGGCGATTGAGCGCATATTTAAACAGAAAGGTGAGGAGGTGGCCTGTGTCATCGTCGAGCCGGTGGCCGGCAACATGGGCATGGTGCCTCCCCGGGAGGGTTTTCTCGAGGCGCTGCGCGCGCACACCGCGCATCACGGCAGTGTGTTGATTTTTGACGAAGTCATGAGCGGTTTTCGGGTGGCCTACGGCGGGGCTCAGGAGCGCTACGGTATCCGCCCGGATATCACCTGTTTCGGGAAGATCATCGGCGCCGGCCTGCCGGTGGGCGCATACGGCGGCCGGAATGAGCTCATGGCGCACGTCGCACCGGAAGGCCAAGTGTACCAGGCCGGGACGCTATCCGGCAATCCCTTAGCCATGGCTGCAGGGATCGCGGCGTTGAAGGCCCTCCAACGCCCGGGGGTTTATGATACGCTCGAGAGCCGCTCAAGCCGGCTGGCCGAGGGCCTGGCCGCAGCGGCCGAGCAGGCGGGTATCTCGGCCGTCTTCAATCGGGTCGGCTCCATGCTGGGGATGTTTTTCACCGATCGTCCGGTAAACGATTTCGATGATGCCAAGACCTGTGATCTGGATCAATTCGCCTGCTATTACCAGGGCATGCTGGCAGAGGGCATTTATTTGGCCCCCTCGCAGTTCGAAGCCGGATTCGTATCCCTGGCCCACTCGGAAGAGGCGATCGATCGCACCATTGCGGCGGCATCCAGGGTCCTTGGCCGCTTGAAGGAATAGCGCCATCGGCTGTTTCGCCGTCGCGGCGGCAATCAGGTGTTCGCCTGCGGCCGGGGTGGAAGGGGGATTGTCGGTTCAGCTCGGCCCGACGGAAAGCCGGCCGGCGCTGCTCACGCTGGCGGCCACGCCGCAGCAACCCCGCCGAGGTTCCTAACATCGATACCGGTTTCAGGGAGTGATATCCAATGCGCCTGCGTGGCTGGCCCAAAAAAATTACGTTGGAGGCCCGCAACCTCTATTACCGCCTGACTCTTGTGTTTGCGATTTTTTTTCTGACACCTTTGGCCGGTCTGTTCTATCTGGCCCACAGGTACGATTTCCTCACCGATCGCCTGACGCTCTACTATCTGCTGGGATTTCTGCTCTTTTCTCTCCTGGGCTTTTTTTTGCTGCGCCGAATCTACGACCAGATTCATCGGGTGGCCCACGATGTCACCAATAAGGTCATTACGGGTTTTCACGTGGATCAGCTGGCGACCAGTTCCAACGAATTGAGCACGATCGTGCATTCGGTCGACGCCATCGAGAGCCAGTTCAGTAAAACGTTATTTCAACTGGAGAAAAAAGCCTCTGAGATTTCAATCCTCAAAGAGCTTTCCGAACTCTGTTACGTCACCTTCGATCCCGAAGAGATTCTCTACGTCACGCTTGAACGGGCGCTGGTGCTGACCAAGTCTGATATCGGCTCGGTCCTGGTGCTCGAGAATGCCGACGATAAGAGCTTCACCGTCAAAGCCAGCATCGGCCTAGGCGAGCATGTCAAAATCGGTGATCGCATCGCCTTCGAATCCAGCATCGCCAAATATGCCGTGATCAACAAATCGCCGCTGGTGGTGGCAGATGTGGAACGCGACAGCCGCTTCGGCCGCGCCAATCTGGCCCATTACGGGACCAAATCCTTCGTCTGCATGCCGATTAAAACCAGCAAGGATATCGTAGGCGTGCTGACCATTTCCCGGCGCGACGGTGCGCGAACCTACACCCACGATGATGTTGAGGCTTTGACACCGCTTCTCAGCAATGCCGCCTTTACTTATGAAAACCTTCGCCTGCTGCGTGAAAACGAGAACAGCACCCTGCAACTCAAGGCCGTCGACAAAATTTTCCGGATCATCAATTCGAGTTTCAAGGACACGGAACTGCTGCACGCCATTTTGGGGGAGATGCAGGCGGTCATGCCCTTCGAACTGGCCACCGTCATAACGATGGACCCCAACCGACCCGGCAATCTGGTCGTTTTTGACCTGATGGCGGCCAAAACCGCTTCCATCGCCCGGGGGCATTCGTTCGCCATGACTGACACGGTTTTTGAGCGCGTCATTCGCCAGGACAACCAGATTGTCATCGACGGTGTCGAACAACTGAGCCGCCAACTGGAGCGCAAGATCATCTGCCCCGAACCCAGACAGTGCGGGATCCTGTCGCCCCTGCGCATGGAGGGCACGGTCAAAGGTGTTCTGACCCTCACCGGCGGCAGCGTCGCTAGTTTCAACGAGCGCAAAGAATTGATCGACTGGATGGCCAACACGCTTGCCTTTGCCATCGAGCGCAACAGTCTTTCGGCTGCGGTCCACAAGCGCGACCGTGAACTGGGGAGCATCAAACAGATTGGCAACGCCCTGGCTTCGTCCACATTCGACATGAAGCAGGTGCTCAAATACACGATGGATATGATCCGGGTGATCATGAACGTCGAGGCGGGCTCGCTGCTTTTTCTCCGTGGAGAAGAACTCAAGTTCGCCGTGGCCTTCAACACGCGCGTCAAGACCCGCATGGGGCAAACGATCCGGCTCGGGCAGGGAATTGCCGGGTACGTGGCCGCCAAGGGGCGATCGATCATCGTCAACGATACGACGCGTTCCCCCCACTTCTTCTCCGGCATGGATAAGACGACCGGTTTCCGCACCCGTTCCGCCCTCTGCGTGCCGATGATATCCAAGGGGCGCGTCATCGGTGTCATCGAGGTTTTGAACAAGATCAATGGGGATTTCACGGCCGGGGACGAGGATTTGTTACAAAGCATTTCCTCTTCGGTGAGTATCGCCATCGAAAATGCCCGTCTCTATCGCGAAACGGTCTCCATGGCCGAGCACGAACGCAGTATTCGCCGAATGTTTCAAAAGTTTGTACCCAAAGCGGTGCTGGACCGCATTCTCTTCGGATCCGAATCCGAAAAGACCGTGATCGAGGAACTGCGCACCATGACGCTGCTGAATCTCGATATCCGTGGATTCTCGACACTGTCCAAAGATGTCGGCCCCCAGAAGACGGTCTCCCTGCTTAACCGTTTTTTTTCCGTCATGGGCGGTATCGTCTTCAAGCATCAGGGGATTGTGGATAAATACCTGGGCGACGGTTTTCTGGCGATTTTCGGCGCACCGGTGGCCAGTACCATGGACGCCGACAACGCCCTCAATGCCGCTCTCGCGATGCGTGAGGCCCTTGAGAAGATCAACCACCAATTCAAGCGCGACATGGGCTACCAGATCAAGATCGGCATCAGTATTCTGACGGGCGAAGTCGTGGTCGGCAATATCGGGTTTGACAAGAAAATGGACTATACCGTCATCGGCGACGCCGTTAATGCCGTCTTCCGATTGCAAGACCTGACGAAATTCTACCCGAACGGGATCCTGCTGGGTGAAACCACGCGTCGGGCCTGCCGCTCGTCGTTTAAAATGACGGCAATCGATGCCACCCTGGGGGAATTAAAACTCTACGAACTCTTCGGCGAAGCCAAACCACAGCCATCCCCCGGCGGTAAACTGGTGGCCTTGGCCAAAGGTTCCGAAAGACGTCATGGCCTCTGATTACCCCGAATCCTTGAAAGGGCAGCTGCTGATGGCCATGCCCGCGCTGCTGGATCCGAACTTTCATCAAACCGTGGTCTGTATATCCGAGCATACCCGCGATGGTGCGGTCGGCATCGTGATCAACCGCGTGCATGCCGCCCTGACGGCCACCGCCATTTTCGACGAACTCAACATGCCGCACCAGGCGTCCCCCGGCCGTGTCCCCATCCATCTGGGAGGGCCGGTCCATGTGAGTGAACTATTCATCCTCCACGGGCCCCCGATTGATGCGGACGTCAGTCTGCTGATCACACCGACCCTGGCCATGAGCACTACCCGTGACGTGCTCCAGCGAATCGCCTGGGGCAAGGGCCCGTCGTCCTTTTTGATTGCGCTGGGCTGTGCCGGGTGGGGACCGGGGCAGCTGGAGGAAGAAATCCGCCAGAATGCCTGGTTGACAAGCGATATCGACGCGGCGCTGCTCTTCGACACGCCTGTCGACAAACGCTGGGAGGCGGCGCTGGGGAGGCTGGGAATCGATCCGGCGCTGTTAATGGATGCTGCCGGGCATGCATGAAGTGAACATCGGATAAGGGGGCGGGTGGTCCCTGATAGGCTTATTTTTTATGTTTGACGGCGGCAGGCTTGCTCTTGGGCTTCCTTTTCTTGAGGCAGGTTTTGTCCTTGCGGACAAAGGCGCACAGTTTGGGATTGTAGTATTCCTTACAATTCAACGGGTTGTACAGAGGGCATTCCGGATGCTTTTCAGACATAGAGACCATTCCCCCGAGACTTCGGCTTAATTCGATATTTCAAGGCCAACAATAACATAAAATTATTGATTTTTAAAGGTCTTCTGTTTTGCTGCGCGGTTTGCCGCCAGCACAGCGGGCCGATCCCCCATGCGTGCGTAAATCATTTTGACAATCAATTTGAGAAATTGTAAGCATTAGCCCCACTATCGGGCGGCGAAGGTGAGCCGTGCGACCCCTTGGGCTTTTCCACGGGAAGATGTCGGTGCGCGCGCCATTCCAGAGCGACTGCTGATCGAGGCAATGAAAAACGACTACGCTGGTATAAAGAATGAACTGCTGAAGCTGATGGGGGATTTACAGTCGCTCTTGAACGCGGCACGCAACCAGACCGGATTGGTGGAAGCCGTTGTCAGGAAGAATCAGGCGGCCTGCGAAGCCATTAGCCGCCAATTGAACGAGGATACGCTTCGCATCGCGGCCGTCGGACCGATCAAATCGGGCAAGAGCTCCTTTGTCAATTCGATCCTCGGCGGCGATTATCTGAAACGCGGCGCCGGCGTGGTCACCTCTTTCGTGACCCGGGTAAGATGGGGGACGGCGTTGCGTGCCCGGTTGATTTTCAAGACCTGGGCGGAAATCAACAACGATATCGAACAGGCGCTGGTGCTTTTCCCGAATCTGGACGGGCACACGGAAAAGGAGAAGTTCGATATCCGCAACGCGGCCGAACGGGAGGCCCTGGCCCAAGCCTTGCGGGCGCTTTCACCCGATCAACTCGTCTCCCGGGATGCCCGCAATGCCAACAGCATCGTCCTGGCGTCCTATCTGAATGGTTACGCGCGTGTTCAACCGCTGATCGACGAATCACCAGCTACTATCCGCTTTGACGAATCGCGGTTCGCCGAGCACCGCGATTTCGCCGGCAACGATGACTTGGCCGTTTACCTCAAGGATATCCAACTCGAAATCGGCAGTCCGCATCTGGACCGCCATGTCGAACTGGCGGACTGCCAGGGCAGTGATTCGCCCAATCCGCTGCACATGGCCATGATCCAGGATTATCTTCTCCAAACGCATTTCATTGTTTACGTCATCAGCAGCCGTACCGGCCTGCGTCGTGCCGATATCAAATTTCTCTCCATTATCAAGAAGATGGGCATTCTGGATAATATTCTTTTCGTTTTCAATGTCGATTTCAGCGAGCATGAAAATCTGGAAGATCTCCTGGATCTGAAGTGCAAAGTGGCGGAAGAGCTGGCCATCCTGCGGCCCGATCCCGCCATCTACAGTTTTTCGGCGCTTTTCGATCTTTTTCGTCAGAGCACCGATCAACTGCCGGACAAGGATCGTTTGCGGCTTGAGCAATGGCAAGCGGACGAGGCCCTGGTGGCGCACTCGGATGAGGAAAGCCGGCGTTTCCAAGAAGATCTGCAGGACAAATTGATGAACGAATCGGCCCTGCTGCAGCTGCGAAACCATGTTGAGCGTCTCCTGATTATGGGCGCGGACCTGAGCAGCCTGATCAAGATGAAGCAAGAAATTCTGCGGGCCGACGAAGATCGGGCGGCGGAAATTGTCAGGCGCATCGGCGCCAATCGTCAGCGCATGGCGCAGATCCGCTCGGTGATCCAAAACACCCTGGACGGCGGCATACACAAGCTGCGCAAGGAAATGCGTGCGGATGTCGACCGCTTTTTCGATCCGCATTCGACCGATATCATGCGACGCATGACGGACTTTATTCGCAGCTACAGCGTTCCGTCCTGGCAGGAGCATCTTGAAAATTTAGCCACGTCCGGTTTCGCCAATACGCTCTACCAGGTGTACCAGGAGTTCAAACAGGCGCTGGACGGTTTTATCGCGGAATCGATCAATCCTGAAATTTTTCGATTCATCCGCGACCGGGAGCGCCGCTTGGTGGAATATCTTCACACCGTGGCCGAGCCCTACAGCGCCATGGTGGAAGAGGCCGTGGCCGAATTTAAAAATACAGCCGAAGGGTTGGGGATCGATTCAATGCCGGAGGCCATCGCCACCCGATCGCTGCTTCCCGGGCTCGAGGTGATTCGACAAACCTCGCGTCTGCAACTCCCGCCGGCCAGCGCGGCCATGCGCTACTCCGCCATAGTGAAGACGGAAGCGATAATGCGCCTGGGGATCTATAAGTTTCTGCGCGGTGTTCGCCGGCTGCTGCGCAAGCCGGTGGCTGCGGGTCCGGGCGATGAGATTCGCGCGCTGGAGAATGGTGTTGAGCGCATGAAACGGGAGACGGAGCGCTCGCTGCTTTTTCATTTCAAAGACTACCGCGAAAATATCAAATTCGGATATATCTTTAAAATGGTTGAGTCGGCT
The DNA here is from genome assembly GCA_964388465.1 of uncultured Desulfobacteraceae bacterium. Lineage (GTDB taxonomy): Bacteria > Desulfobacterota > Desulfobacteria > Desulfobacterales > UBA5852 > JABZFP01. Next base: position 2,872 of record CAYMAR010000124.1, on the reverse strand, counting down.
TCCGTGCAGATCACCGATGGGCTGCTGGCAAGATTCGAAACCTACGAGAACGACCTGGCCCAAATGGTTGATTTGATCGATGCGAGCCAATCGGTCAAAGCCGAGCAGGAGGTCGCATTCCGGGAAATCGCCGCCGGCGCCGACCTGCTCTATGAACACGGCCAGCGTTTGAGAGACCGGATGCGCGCCGCCTGAAGATCAGCGGCGTCTGGCGGCCGCCAATCCAGGCGGTTGCCGGCCTCGGCAGGGAGCAGGGGAGACGATCAGCCACAATCGCCAGGGAGGTGCGTGCATGGTGCCCAGGAAACCGCGGAAAATCGCCGTGGCCAATGAAAAAGGCGGTGTCGGCAAGACGGCGACCGTTATCAATCTCGGGGCCGCCTTGAGTCTTGCCGGACGCAAAGTGCTCATCATCGACATGGATCCCCAATTCAACGCCACGCTGGGGTTGGGCGTCAAACCCGATGAGGTGGTCCTTTCCGTTTATGACCTGATCCAGGATCCGGGAGGTCAGGCGGCCAGGGAAGCCGTCATGCCGACGCGCTGGGAAGGACTCGACCTGATCCCATCGGTGCCCGATTTGTCCGGGGCCGAGGTCGAGCTGGTCGAAGTCACCGGCCGGGAGAACCGCCTCCGCGAGGGACTGGTTGATCTGGACGGCACCTACGATTTCATTCTTCTGGACACACCGCCCAGCCTTTCGCTGCTGACCGTCAATGTCTTCGCCTATGCCAGCGAAGTATTGATTCCTTGCCAGACGCATCCCTACGCCTTCGGAGCCCTAAGCGAGTTGTTCGACACCATCGGGGCCATCAGGAACGGCATCAATCCCCAACTCCAAACGGCGGGGGTGGTGGCCACCTTCTATGACCAGCGCACGCGCGTCAGCAACCGCACGCTGGACAAGCTCAAAAATGACGCGCAATATGGGCCCCTGCTGTGCGAAGCCGTGATTCGGGCCAACACCACCGTGGCGGAAAGCGCCGACGTGGGCAAACCGGTCGTTTTTTATCGGCCGGGAAGTTATGGTGCCAAGGACTACATCACCTTGGCCCGGGAGTTGGACGGCTAGCGCCGATGTCGACGCGCTGCCGGCTTTCGGCGTCAGGAGGACGAATCCCCCGTTAGAAGGGCCAGGTTGTCGCGGGCAAAGTCGATGGAGGGATCGATTTCGAGTGCCATGCGATAGTAGCGCACGGCCGCGTCGCGCTGCCCCAGGTCCCGGTAGTTCGAGGCGATGTTGGCGTAGTCGATGCCCGAAGAGGGGTCGAGTGCGATGACGCGCTTGAAGCTGTTGATGGCGGCTTCATGCTCTTTGAGCTTGAAGTGGCAGAAGCCCATCAGGTTGTGGATGTCGGTGCGTTCGTCATCGATGGCGCGCCCTTTTTCCAGCATCTGCAGCGCCTCCTGGAAGTTCTCCATTTCCTTGAGCCCCACACCGATATAGGCGTAGATACTGACCCGGTCCTCCTGCGTGGGCTCGAGTTCGAGCGCCCGCAAAAGGTGGGGCAGCGCGTCGTCCGGGCGGCCGATGTTGAGGTGGCACATCCCGGTATAGAACTCGAGATAGTAGCGGTCGGGCAGCAGGCGGGCGAAATGCTGCAATTCCTTGAGGGCGGCGAGCGGCGGGTATTTCTCCACGACCAGTTTGGCGGCGAACATGCCCACGCTGGTGCCTTCAGCCCGCTCCCGGAAATGGGTGCCGGGAACGATGGTGTAAAAGGCGGGAATCCCCAGGTCCGTATGCATGGTGTCGATGACCAGCGGCTCGAATCCGCGATCGCTCAGCGCCGCGACCAGTCTTTCGACCTCCACGCGGATGTTGGCATGCGAGAGATCCGGCAACGACTGTAGATCAACGCTCCGGGCGGGCTGAAGGATATAGTCGGCCTGATCCAGCCGCGTGTATTTGGGCAGGCCGCTGGCCACGTAATTGGATCCGGAATTGAAATCGCCGGCCAGCTGGGCCACCTCGGTAAGGGCCCGGCTCAGCGCTTTTTCCGGGCAGGGGGTCGTGCCGGCCGTCCAGACGATTTCGCTGGTATCCGGGAACGTCGACGGATCGTACGCCAGCGCCCCCACCGTCGGGATGCCCATGTCCAGGGTAAAGTCCTGCAGATGGAGATGGATGCCGCAGCTTGCATATTTTGAAAGCATTTCCCGTACCATGGGGTCGCTGGCCGATGCGGGGTTGATCGCCGGTACCCGCAGACGCCTGCGGCTTACCAGTGAGGAAACATGCCGCTCCACGATTTCGCACAGACCCTGACTGAGCGCTTCCTCCACACAGTTGCCGGCCGAAGGGCCATTGAATTCGTTGATGGCGAAAAACCAGTCGAAGGGGACCAGCACCTCCCGTTCGGCCGCCAGATTCCAGGCCCAGGTCCAGCGCATGGGAATGGTTTCAAACACCCGCCGGGCGGCCTCCAGATCCTCGGAGTCATCATGAACGGAGAGCGCAACGGCCGCAAACGGCAGGGCCTCGCTCCCGAAGTCGGCATGCGTGCCGAGCTTGAAATTGCCCGGATCTCTGCAAAAACTAAAGAAACTGAAGCGTTCGGCCAGTTCCATGACGGCACTGGCTTCGGCCTGTTCCGGGCTGGCACCCTTGCCCATCTGTTTCTTGTTGCCGATAATGTCGCGGGCATCTTGGCCGCAGACACTGAAATAGACCGGAATGTCCAGACGCCCGTTGTCGATGCGCGCGGTGTGGTCCAGGATGTCGAGTTTGAGCGCCGCCAGTTTGCTGCGGAAGCGCCGGACCGTTTCTTGCGGACTGATGATCTTGTCCTGGTCGTATGTCGAAGTTTTCAACGCGTCCTTAAGGGTAATCTTCACACGCATGGGAAAGCTCTCTGCTCCCTGGCTGATC
>CAYMAR010000123.1:2386-9743 GCA_964388465.1 uncultured Desulfobacteraceae bacterium | reverse complement strand
ACCGGGCCATACGCCCCCATGTCGACGACTGGGAGGAGGCCGGAGCGTTTCCGAAGGCACTCTACCGCCAGGCCGGGGAGGTGGGCATCCTGGGCATCGGCTACCCCGAGGAAATGGGCGGCACGCCCGGGGACATCTTCTTCAAGATCGCGGCCGGTGAAGAACTGATGCGCTGCGGGTCGGGCGGACTGGTGGCGGGGCTGGGGTCGCTGGACATCGCCATTCCCCCCATCGTGCGTCACGGCACGGCCGACCAGCAGGCCCGTTTCGTCCGGCCGGTGCTGGCCGGGGAGAAGATTGCCGCCCTGGCGGTCACCGAGCCCGGCGGCGGCTCGGACGTGGCCGCCATCCAAACCACGGCCGAGCGGCAGGGCGACGTCTATGTGGTCAACGGCGGCAAAACCTTCATCACCAGCGGCTGCCGGGCGGATTTCGTGACCTGCGCGGTGCGCACCGGGCCGGATGGCGCCCATGGGGTCAGTTTCCTGGTGATCGCGAAGGATTTGCCCGGGTTCGCCGTTTCAAGACCCTTGAAGAAAATGGGCTGGTGGGCGTCGGACACGGCCGAGCTTTTTTTCGACGACTGCCGCGTGCCCGTGGCCAACCGGATCGGGGCGGAGAATCAGGGATTCTATCTGATCATGGAAAATTTCCAGAAAGAGCGTCTGGCCCTGGCCGTGATGGCCAACATGACCGCCCAGCTGGCGCTGGAGGAAGCGCTGGCCTACGCCCGGGAGCGCCGGGCTTTCGGAAAACCCCTTAGCGGGTTTCAGGTGACACGTCACAAACTGGTGGAAATGGCCAGCCAGGTGGAGATCAGCCGGGAGTTCACCTACCGGGTCGCGGCGCGAATGGACGCCGGCCGGGATCAGCTCAAGGAAGTCGCGATGGCCAAGAATTTCGCCTGCCGCGTCAGCCAGCAGGTGACCCACGACGCCGTGCAGATCTTCGGCGGCTACGGCTTCATGCGTGGTTACCTGGTGGAGCGCCTCTACCGCGACAGCCGGCTGCTGTCCATCGGCGGCGGCACCACCGAGATCATGAACGAGATTATCGCCAAACTGATTTTGTAGACCGTACATACCATTTCGGGCTGGACACAGTAGGCTTGATCGACCGGAACGGAAAGGGGCCCGGCACGACGATCACAGCCGGAACAGCCAGCGGGCCAGGTAGAAATAAAACGAAATGCTGAGGATATCGATCGAGGTGGTCACGAACGGGCCGGTGGCCACGGCCGGGTCGATTTTAAAGCGGGCAAAGGTCATGGGCAGCAGGGCCCCCACCACGGCGGCCATGGTCATGGTGAACACCACCGCCAGGGCCACGAGCAGCGCGAGTTGCCAGATCTGATAGCCGAACTGGGCCAGCACCCCCAGCAGCACGCCGTAGACGAAGCCGAGCATGAACCCCACGGCGGTCTCCTTCAAAACGACGCTTCCCAGGCGGTGGATCTGGATATTTTCGGTGGCCAGGCCACGAACCACGATGGTGGCTGACTGGGTGCCGATGTTGCCGCCCATACCCATAATGACCGGGATAAATGCGGCCAGGTAGACCATTTTCTCCAGCGTCGATTCGAAGTGCCCGATGATCAGCGTGGCGGCGATGCCGCCGCCACAGGTGGCCAGGAGCCAGGGCAGGCGGATGCGGATGCTGGACAACACCGATTTGGTTTCGATGAAGTCCTCGCCGGCCCCGGCCATCTTGAGAATGTCCTCGGTGGCTTCGTCGCGGATGATGTCGATGACATCATCCACCGTAACGATGCCGACCATCCGCTGGTCGGCATCCACCACCGGCACGGCCAGCAGGTTGTAGCGGCTGACGACGCGGGCGACTTCTTCCTGGTCGGTGTCGGTCGATACCCAAAACGTCTCCTGCGTCATCAATGCGCTCAAGGCCGTATCCGGCTTGGCGGTGACCAGGGCCCGCAGGGAACACACCCCACGGAGCCGCCGGTCCGGTCCAACGACATAGAGATAGAAAGCCGTTTCGACGTTCCGGTGCTTTTCTTGAATCAGGGCGATGGCCGCGCGAACCGTGGTGGTTTCCGGCAGGGCGATAAATTCCGTAGCCATGATGCCGCCGGCTGTTTTGCGGTCGTATTGCAAAAGATCCCCGACCCCCTCGGAACATTCCCGCTGCAACCCTTCAAGAAACTGGCGGCCGATGTCGGGCGGCAGATTTTCCACGAGATCCGCCAGGTCGTCGGCGGCGAGGTGTTCGCTGGCGGCGATGAGTTCCTGCAGCGGGATGGCGGCCGCGAACGGGTGCAGAACGCTTACGTCCAGTTTGGCCAGGAGGACGCCGCGGCCGGCGGGGTCATCGATGAGGTCATAGAGTTTCAGCTGTTCTTTCAGGCCGAGGGCCGTGAAGGACCGCGCCAGATCGACCGGGTGGGCGCGGTTGACGAGCTTGCGCAGATGGGAATACGAACGCCTGCGCAGCAGGCGCCGAATCGTTTTGGCAAGAATATTGTGCGTATCTAAGGTCATGGCGATCAGCTGCCGCCGCTGCGTTGATTCGTATGCACCAATCGGCCTGGTCCATACCGCAACAGTGCCGTCCGCATGGACGGATGCCGCTCGAGCTTATTTGTAGGCTTTGTGACAGTCGGCCTTCAGTTGGTCCAGCCGGGCATAGCCGTTTTTAAAGGCGGTCCAGTCTTGCGCCTGGTAAGCTTCGGCCAATTGCCGGCAGGCCTGCCGGTAAGCCGGGTAGTCGGGTTCGCCGTATTTTTGGCCCGCAAAGGCCATCATCCGTTCGGAGTCGGTCAGGAAACCGTTCAAAACCTCCGGATCCGGAAGCTTCTGCGCATCCAGCGATTCCCTGATTTGCTTGAAGGACGATTTCATTTGTTTCTTCAAATGTTTGTATTTGATCTGCGGCTTGGCGGATGCCGATGCCGACGGCGCTTGATCGGTGCCGGTTTCAGGCGCGATGATTTCGGCGGGGGGATCGGCCTTGATTTTTATTTTGAGTGTCCACCCGCTGTCGCCGGCCTTGCCTTTCAATTCCAGCTTGCCGATCGGTTCGGGCAGATTCGACCATTCCGGCGGCAGATGGTTGTCTTTCTTCTCCAAGGCATCCGCTAGCCGGCGCAGGCAGGCGGGTATTTCTTCAAACGGCATATCCTGTTTGAATTTGCGTTCCGAGCCCTTCATGGTGACGTCCTTTCTTGCACGGCCGTTTCGTGATAACCTGGGTGCCCGCTGCAGGCTGAAGGCAATCTGCCGGCCATTGGTTAGATCATGATGAGGCGCTGCACGGGCCGGCCGTGTGTGAGGAAGGCGGCGCCTTCAGCCCGCCCAAATAAAAGCACCACTTAGTATGCTAGTCCTTTACGCCGATTTGGCAAGGATGGCGCGAACCAATAAATAAATCGCAACTAACACGAAACTAACATCGCAAGGCGAAAGTCTACGCTTTAAAACAGGCGGCCATTGCCGGTACGCTTGTCGCCGCGGTGCGCATCAACCTGGAAAATCGAAAGATGAAATCAAGCCAACCCCAGAAAAGGACCGAATGGTTTTCGGTCACTCCGGACAAGATTACGGAGGCCGTCACCGCGGCGGACGAAGCCCTTTTCGATGCCATCACCGCCACCCGGCTCTCCGAAGAACAGCAGCAGCGTGTGGCGGTCCCGGAGCGTGTCGTCCATCGGCAGGAAAGCGTCCTGGCCATTCACTGGCACCCTGAGTTTGTTCCCATGCCGCTGATCACCCGCCGGATCGAGGCCATGTATCCCGACAAATGCTGCGACCTGATCATTCCGACCCAGCACAACGTGCTTACCAGCTGCGGTGATTATGCGGGTGTCGAAGTCGACTGCTACTCCCGCGGATTCAACCAGAAGGTTCAACTCCTGCTGCATTTCGTCCGCTCACGCATCGAAAATGCGGACATGCTCAAATCGATCCTGGCCCATACCTTCAAATACCGCTCCTCCCAGTTGTTTGAATTCATGCACACCCTGACCAAACCGGTGGAAGCACGCATCGCCGCCGCGGCCCGGGAAACCGGGGCCAACAAGGCCCTGATCGATTTCACCCGGGTTTACGTCCAGAAGATCAGCCGCTTGCTGGAAGCCAAGGGGGGGGGCGTGCCGCCCGAGATGATCAAAAACAAAATTCTGCGCAATTTTTTCGACGGGTTGCGGGAGCCGCACGGTGACGCCCTGATCGATCGCGTCCAGACATTTCTAAAAGCGGTCAAAATACGGGTCAAGGCCGAGTTTCCCCTGCATTATTTCTACCGGACCTCGGAAGTGATCGAGGAGGCGCGCGCGCTGGGTGCCGGCATCGTCATACCGCACCCCGAACAATTCTGGCCGATCCTCCTGGCGGACTACGATGTCGACGGGATCGAAGTCTGGAATCCGCAGTCGCGCAAGTACACGGAGTTTTTGATTTCGGTCATCAACCAGAAAAACCGCTGCAGCGGGCTTTCCAAACGCAAGCTTCTGATCTTCATGGGCGACGATACCCATATGGCCGAGAAAACACGCGACCCCGAGGTTCAGGACGGTGAAAAGGCGCGTCGGGAAATTGGCTATCAGCCGGCTTGGGACGATTTCAGCATTCGCAAGGCCCTCATTCGGGCCGGCGCCAGCCGGCGCCGCGTGATTGAGGAATACCAAGAACGATTAGGGGCCGTCGGCGCGCCCGGGGAATAACGACCAATGGCGGAATACGGCAGTTTTGAATACGAATCCTACCAGGACCTGGAGACCATCCAGAAGTTCCTGAAATCACTCACCCAAGGGTTTGCCAAGGAGCAGATCGTCCTCAGCTCGGGGGACGATACCATTGAACTTCAGCCCAAAAACCTGCTCAAATTTTCGGTGAGCGCCAAGAAGAAAGAAGACAAGACCAAATTGAGCATCAAGATTTCATGGAAGCAGGGCAAGATCAAAGCCGTCAAGCTGCCATTGGAAATTGGACCCTGAGCGATGATCACGTTTGAGTCCCTCGAGGAGAATCTCAAGTTCCTGGTGCTGGAAGTCGAAAACCAGGTGACGCTGACCTTCCGGCTGCTCAACGACGCCGACCCTGACCTGCTGGAGAAAGTCTCCGCCAAAGACGACTACGTCGACAACCTCAAGACGATCATCGAAAACGAATGCTTCTCCCGCCTGCATGGCGCTGCCGGGGAAGGGTCGGACGACATCCGAACCATCCGGGCGTCCCACGCCATCGCGGTCAATCTGGAGCGCATTGCCGACTACTGTGTCAATATTGCGCGCCAGACCGAATATCTGATCGACTTCAATCAATTGCACCAATCCAATTTCCAGGAGATGTTCACCCTGATCCAGTCCAGCATCGAACAGGTCCTGCCGGCCCTGAAAAAGCAGAATCTGCCGCAGGCCCTGAGGATCTGCCGGTCGGAGCGGCAGCTGGACGACCTTTACAAGGAGAATTTCGACTGGATCATGGCCCGTCTGCGCACCGGGCATTTCGTCGAAGACCTGATCACGACGCTCTTTATCTTCCGCTACCTGGAGCGCATCGGCGATTCCCTTCTGAATATTGGCGAAGCGTTGATTTTTGCCGCCACCGGAGAGCGCATCAAGATCGAGCAGTTCGATGCCCTGAAAGAGGTGCTGGCCCGTCCCGGCCTGGAGGAAACCCTCACCGGGGCGGAGTTCAAATCCATCTGGGGTTCACGCTCGGGCTGCCGGATCGGGCGGGTGGACATGGCGGAGGGGGCCCCGACGTCGGCGCAGGGGCTCTACAAGGAAGGGGTCAGGGGCAAGATCCGCAAGGAAAAAGAAAATATCGAACTCTGGGAACAGATTGTGCCGGGGCTGGCACCCCGCATCCTGGCCTACCGGGAAAACTCCGACAAGGCTACACTTTTGGTCGAATTCTTCGAGGGCCGCACACTGGACGCGATCATCCTGGGCAACGACGACGGTACGCTGCAGGCGGCGATGACGGCGCTGGAGAAAACGCTGGAGGAAGTCTGGCAGCGCACCCGCCGCGAGCAGACGACCCCGACGGACTACATGGGCCAGCTCAAGGCTCGCCTGGATACGGTCCGACGGGTGCATCCGGGGTTCATGCGTTCCTGGAAGGCCATCGACCAGCTGGAGATTCGATCCTCCGAAGACCTCATCGATCGTTGTGCGGCCATCGAGCAGGCGCATCCCGCCCCCTTCCGCATCCAGATTCATGGTGACTTCAACGCCAACAATGTGATTTTCAATCCGGACAGCGGACGAATCAACTACATCGACTTTCACCGCTCACGTCCCGCCGACTACATCCAGGATGTCTCCGTTTTTCTGGTCTCCAATTTCAGAATGCCGATTTTCGATTCATACCTGCGCCAACGGCTCAACGCCGTGATACGGCGCTTTTTCGCGTTCAGCGCCGGATTTGCCCGCGACCACGGCGATGCCGATTTTGAATTGCGCATGGCGCTGGCGCTGGCCCGGTCGTTTTACACGTCCACCCGTTTCGAACTGAATCAGGACTTTGCGCATGATATGTTCACGCGCGCGCACTACCTGATGGAAAAAGTGCTGGAGCATTCGGGGGCCGCATCGGCCTTCCGGCTGGAACGCGAAGTGCTCTATTATTGAAAACGCCGTCACGGCCCCGATGGGCGTGCGCCTGTCGGCGGTCTGCTCAAACCCAAACGGATTCCGCAAGGAAGGGTATTCAATGAACATCAAACTTGGCGTCGTCGGCACCCCCGGCGGCTGGTCGTCGGAGAAACTGGCCGATACGGTGGCCGCGATGACCGGATATCGACTGTTGATCGACATGTCTCGCCTCTCGCTGGACCTTGCCGAGGGGCGGGCCTGGTTCGAGGGCACCGATGTCAGTGCCCTGGACGGTCTGATCATCAAGAAGATCGGGGCCTGGTATTCGCCCGATCTTCTGGACCGTCTCGAGATGCTGCGTTTTCTGCACGCACGCGGACTGCCCATATTTTCTTCGCCCTACAACATCATGCGTGTGCTGGATCGCCTGAGTTGCACCGTCACCCTCCAACTATCCGGCATCCCCATGCCGCCGACAACGGTGACCGAAGACGTGGATGCGGCGGCAGTGGCGGTGGCCCATTACGGCGAGGCGGTCTTCAAGCCGCTCTACTCCACCAAGGCCAAGGGCATGCTGCTTTTGCCCGACGGGCCCGGTGTCCGCAAGACGATCGAGGCCTACCACAACGAAAACCCGATCATGTACATCCAGCGCAAGATGGACCTGCGCGGCAAGGATCTGGGTATCGCCTTTCTGGGCGGCAAGTATTTAACGACCTACGCGCGGGTGAAAGGCGAAGGCGCCTGGAACACCACCACCCGCTCCGGGGGGCATTACGAAGCATTTGAGCCGCCGGAGGA
>CAYMAR010000123.1:0-2286 GCA_964388465.1 uncultured Desulfobacteraceae bacterium | reverse complement strand
GTCCGCAAACGCCTGACCGGGATGCTGTTCGTTCTCGGCGGCGGCGAGAATGTCGCTGTGGGCCCCTGTCTCGCGAATCTCAACCAGGTCGTCAACTTCATCAACAACCGCTACATCGAGTGGATCCTCTGCCAGGGCTGCCTTCTGGGGCATGCCGCCGGTGTGGTTCTCAACGGCCAGGGCCTGGCGTTGGCGGGGTTCTCCGGCGCCGGCAAATCCACCCTGGCCCTGCACCTCATGAACGCGGGGGCCACCTTTATCTCCAACGACCGATTGATGATCGAAAAGAGCAAAAACGGGCTGGTGATGCATGGCGTCGCTAAAATGCCGCGCATCAATCCGGGAACGGCGCTCAACAACCCAAACCTGCGCAAGATCATGAGCACGGAAGAGCAGGCGCGTTTTGCGTCCCTGCCCGAGAAGGAACTCTGGGAACTGGAGCACAAGTACGACGCCCTGATCGATGATTGCTATGGCCCGGACCGCTTTGTCCTGCGGGCGCCGATGCAAGCGCTCGTCCTTTTGAACTGGCGGCGCAATGGCGGGCCGACGGCGGTCGCTTTGGTTGACCTGGCGGAGCGCCGGGACTTGCTGCCGGCGTTCATGAAAAGCGTCGGCCTCTTTTTTGTCCCCGCTGAAGGATGTGCCATGCCCGCACCCCTGGAGGACGCCTATATCGACTTTCTTTCGCGCTGCCGTGTTTTCGAGGTCAGCGGCGGGACCAACTTCGCGGCCGCGGCCCAGGCCTGCCTGCGGTTGGTCCGCACCGAACCCTCGGTGGCCTGAACCGGGAACCCGCATGCAGATCGAGATCACCCATACCATCGACCTTCCCGACCCCCGCCGGATGGAGCTGCTGCGCCGCAACCCGGACCTGGGACCGCGGATCCTGTTCTTCAGCGGCGGCAGCGCCCTGCGCAAGACGAGTGAAGAGCTGGTCTATTTCACCCATAACTCCATCCACATCATTACACCGGTGGATTCGGGCGGCAGTTCGGCCGTCTTGCGGGACGCGTTCCAAATGCCGGCCATCGGGGATATCCGCAACCGGTTGATGGCCCTGGCCGATCGCGGCCTGCGGGGCAATCCCGAGATTTTTCGGCTGTTCGCCTACCGGCTCCCCCAGGGGGCGGGCCCGGAGGCGCTGGCCGACGAGTTGCTGGAAATGGCCCAGGGGAAGCACCTTTTGGTCCAACGTGTTCCTGACCCCATGCGCAAGATCGTGCGCAACTACCTGCAGTCCTTCGTCGACCTGATCGGCAGCGACGAGCGGCTCAAGGGGTTCGACCTGCGGGGGGCGAGCATCGGCAACCTTATCCTGACGGCCACCTATCTAATGAACCGGCGGCATTTCGACCCGGCCATTTTTATTTTCGCCAAACTGGTCAACGTGCGCGGCACGGTGCGCCCGGTCGCCAATGCGGATCTGCATCTCGTGGCGGAGACGGAAGACGGCGAAACCATTGTCGGCCAGCACCTGCTTACCGGCAAAGAGGTGCCCCCGATCGGCAGCCGGGTCAAGACGGTCTACCTGAGCGAGTCGCGTCAAACCCCCCTGCCGACCACGCTGGGCATCAGGGAAAAGATGAAAAACCTGATCGGATCAGCCGACTTGATCTGCTATCCCATGGGCAGCTTCTATTCCAGCCTGCTGTCGAACCTTCTCATGCGGGGCGTGCCGGGCGCCATCCGGCGCAATCCGCGCCCCAAGGTATTCATCCCCAGCACGGGCAATGATCCTGAACTTTTCGGGCACAGTTTGAGCGATCAGGTCGAGGTTCTGCTGGAGGCCCTGAAAAAGGATGCCCCCCCGGATATCAAAGACAGCGACGTGCTCAACTACATCCTGCTGGACGAGCGTAACGGCAACTATCCCGGGGCGCTGGACAAAGATGCGCTTGCGCGGCGCGGTATCCAGACGATTGGCTGCCGCCTGGTGAGCATGCGCAGCCGTCCTTACATCGACGAGAAGATGCTGGTGCCGATCCTGCTTTCCCTTTCCTGACATCGGATCACCCAGAAGCATCAGGACGACATGCCTTTCGGGAACCACGGCCCCCGGGCGGCTATTTCCCCGCCGAATTCATTTTAATCATAAGGAGACAAGCTAATGGGCGAAAAAACGGTGAGCTTCAAACGCATGGTCGACATCCACGAGGCCGTCGCGTATCTGGAGGCTTTGGCAAAAAGTTTTCGGGAGGGACGCATCGTCGTGGAGCATGGCGACAAATCGCTGGACATGACGCCGCCCTCGGTGGTCGTTCTGGAAATCGAGGCCAAGCAAAA
>CAYMAR010000122.1:8073-9856 GCA_964388465.1 uncultured Desulfobacteraceae bacterium | reverse complement strand
TGGTCAAAGCCTATCATGTCTGCCAGGTTTGCGGTTATGTGACCGACAAGAAAATCCCCAAAAAATGTCCGGTCTGCGGTGCGCCCCCGGAGCAGTTCAAGACCATCGAAGACTGATCATTGCCACACCGGGTTAGACGGCTCCGGGGAACACGGACGGACAGATCCGCCCGACAGGAGATTCCATGTTCCAGCACGTCCTCTGCATTTATCCCTACCGTCAGGATCTCAAGAAATTCATGTTCGTGCCGCCCTTGGGCCTGGAGATCATCGGGCGGATCATCGAGCCGTTCACCCGCGCGCTGGATATTGTGGACTTGCGCACCGACCCGGGACAGACGCGCGACCACCTGCGCCCGGCAACCGATATGGTCTGCTTCTCGGTGAACTGGAAGCGCCGGCCGGCCTTCATCCGCCAACAGATCGCCGCCGTACCCCCGCATGTGTTCACCGTGATTGGCGGCCGGCACGCCACCGAGGACCCCGCCGGCTGGCTGGCGGCCAATCCCCACCTGGATGCGGTGGTGCGCGGTGACGGCGAGGAGACCATGGAGGAACTCTGCCGGGGGGTGCCCCGGGATCAAATTGCGGGCTTGAGCTACCGCTGCGACGGACGGATCGTCCACAACCGCAACCGCCGCAGCAAGGCCGTGCGCGACGACTACCACCCCAACCGCCGCCGCCGGCGCCGACCCTATGAAATCACGCTCCTGAACTTTCCCACGGGGATCGAATTCGACGCCGTATCCGGATCGCGCGGCTGTCCTTTCCGCTGTGCCTTCTGCTCTTTCAGCCGCAACCCCTGGGGCGAGAAACGCGCCTGGTCGGGGCGCTCGCCCGAATCCATCGTGGACGAGCTGGCCGGCATCCAGGCACCCTTCCTGGGATTTACCGACGACATTTTCACCCACGATCTAAAGCGGGTTGAACGGATTTGCGATCTGATCCTCGCGCGCGGGATACGCAAGCGGTACGTGATCAACGCCAGGATCGAGATTGCCCGGCACCCGGCGCTCTTGCAAAAAATGGAGCGGGCCGGCTTTGCGATGCTTCTCCTGGGCATCGAGTCGGCCCACGACAAGACCCTGAAGGCCATGGGCAAGGGCTTCGATACGGCCCGCATCCGCAAATACCTCGCCGTGCTGCGCCGGCACGCCATGTTCCTCAACGGCTATTTCATCCTGGGCAATATCGGCGAAAGCCGATCTGAGATGGAACAGATCGTGCCCTTCGCCCACGAGCTCGGCCTGGACACCATCATGCTCTCGGCCTTGCGCCACAGCCCCTTCTCGGGACTCACCGATCTCGTGGCCCAAAACCCAGGCTATCACATCGCCCCCAACGGCAAGATTTACTCCGATCACTGTCCGCTGCCGGAGCTCAAGGCCCTGCGCCGCCAGCTCTACCAGCGGTTCTACTCCCGGCGCCAGATCCTGCGCATTGCCAACAAGGCCCGGCACAGCGGTCTGGCGAAGATCCTCTTGAACCAGGGGGCCGGTCACAGCGTCAATTTCCTGCGGGCCTTCGGCCTGGCCTGGCGCCGCGGCCGCCGCCCGCATGCGTCCGGCCCGGCGGTGGTATCCTCAGGTTGACCCGGAGGGCGGCGACGGACGGACGACAGCCCTGATTGACACACCTGGGGTTTTTCGCTATTCACAATTAATCTGGTAGCTTGCCCTGCTTCATATCGGCCCTGCCCATCGCTGTTTTCGATTGACGGCGCACCGTCCGAAGCGGGGCCCGGTCCTCACGGCCGGGGACTTGCATTGCATGATCCTGCCGAC
>CAYMAR010000122.1:6360-7973 GCA_964388465.1 uncultured Desulfobacteraceae bacterium | reverse complement strand
CTGCGCAAGATCAAGCGCTATCTTCCCGATGGCCTGTCGGAGAAGATTCTGGCCCAGAAGGGCAAAATCGAGGGCGAGCGTAAACTGGTCACGGTGATGTTCTGCGACATGGCCGGGTTTACCCCCATCTCCGAGAGGATCGGTCCTGAGAATGTGTATACCGTCATGGACCAGGTCTACGAGATCCTGATCAACAAGGTCCACGAACTCGAGGGCACAGTGAACGAGATGACCGGCGACGGGATCATGGCCCTGTTTGGTGCCCCGATTGCCTACGAGGACGCTCCCCAACGGGCGATTCGTGCCTCCCTGGGCATCCATCGTGAGATTGTCGGGTTCAGCGAGCGCATGCAGCGCGACCTTCGCGACGTGCCCCCCATCCGGATGCGCATCGGCATCCATACCGGCCCGGTGGTGGTGGGTACCCTGGGAAACGATCTGCGGGTGGAGTTCAAGGCCGTGGGCGATACGGTCAACATGGCCTCACGGGTGGAAGGCCTGGCCCAGCCGGGTACCACCGTCGTCACCGCTGCCACCTATGCGCTCACCGAGGGTTTCTTCCGCTTCGAGGCCCTGGCGCCTTGCCGCATCAAGGGCATGACCGGCCCGGTGCAGACATACCGGGTGATCGCCCCCAGTTCGCGCCGTACGCGCTTCGACGTCAGCGCCGAGCGCGGGCTGACGCCCTTTGTCGGCCGGCGCAGCGAACTCGAACTGATGCTCGACAGCTTTGAGCGCATCAAGGCGGGGCGTGGCCAGGCCTTCTCGATCATCTCGGAGGCCGGTCTCGGCAAGTCCCGACTGCTGTACGAATTCCGCAAGGCCATCGCCAACGAAGACGTTCATCTTCTCGAAGGCAAGTGCCTTTCCTACAGCAAGGGCATCGTTTTTCACCCGGTGATCGACATCCTCAAATCCATCTTCCGCATCACCGACGACGACCCGGACAGCGAACGCAAACGCAAGGTCGAGGCCGGCCTGGCACCGATCAACGTCGATCTCGAGGCGACCCGGCCCTATATTCTGGACCTGCTATCCGTGCGCGACAGCGGGCTCGACCAAGCCCAAATGAGCCCCGATGCCAAAAAGGAACGGATCACCGAGGCCCTGCGGATGATTCTCCTCAAGGGGTCCCACCGGCGCCCGCTGGTGATCGCCATCGAAGACCTGCACTGGGTCGACCGGAACTCGGAGGAGGTCTTTGAGTATATCCTGCGCAGCATTCCCGGCTACCGCATCATGTTGATCTTCACCTACCGCCCCGAATTCATGCCCACCTGGGGGACCTGCTCCTACCACAGTCAACTGACCCTCAACCGCCTGGCCAACCGCCATGTGGTCGCGATGATGAAACATCTTCTGGACAATGCCGGCTTCGACCTTCAGCTGGAAAAGCTCATCATCGACAAGACCGAAGGCGTGCCTTTCTTCATCGAAGAGTTTATCCTGTCACTCAAGAACTTAAATATCATTGAAAGAAATAGCGTGGCTTATCACCTCACGCCGCGCATCGACGAGGTGGCCATCCCCTCGACCATCCAGGACATCATCATGGCGCGAATCGACGCCCTGCCGCCCCCGACCAAGGAAATCCTGCAGATCGGTTCGGTGAT
>CAYMAR010000122.1:0-6260 GCA_964388465.1 uncultured Desulfobacteraceae bacterium | reverse complement strand
CCCCAGGAGCTCAACGAGTACGCCAGCGTGCTCGCCAACCATTTCGTCAAAAGCGGCCAACTTGCCAAGGGGGCGGAGTACCTCCGCCTGGCCAGCAAGCGCGCCGAGGAGAGCGCATCGCTCAACGATGCCATCGCCTACGCCCGCCAGCGGGTGGAGGCCCTGGAGGCCCTGGCCTCCGATGCGGCCGACGAAAACCTGATCATCGACGCACGCACTTCGCTGGGACTCTACACCTCCCAGACCGGCCGCCTGGGGGAGGCCCGCGAAGCCATCGCCCCCGTCATCGAGCGGGCGGTGCGTACCGGGGACAACAAGCGCCTGGCCCAAATCTACACCATTCTCGGAACGCACCACTACATGTTCGAGGAGGCCTTCGAGCCGGCGTTCGGGGATCTCCGAAAGGCCCTGCGCCTGGCCGAGGAAACCAACGAAATCATTGTGACGGTGCTGGCCAATTACTACCTGGGCGTGGCCTACACTTTTGACTGCCAATTCGAACGGGCGATCGAGCACATCAAGAACGCCCTGCATATCAACTCGGCCGTCAAGAATCTCTGGGGCATGTCGGTGATGCAGAGCCATTTGAGCCTGCCCTACAACTACAGCGGGCAGATCCGCACCGGTTTCCACCACAGCGAGGAGGCCGTCCGTCTGGCCGAGGAAAGCGGGGACATCTTCTCCAAAGCCATGGCCTACACCCTGCACGGATTTTCCTGCTATTACATGGGCCGCTTTCCGGAGGCCATCTTCAACCTGAACGAGGGGGCCGCTTTGGGCGAGCGCATGAACTACTTCGCCTGGAACGCGGTTTCTCAATACTACCTGGGCGAGTCGCACTTCGCCATGGGCCAGTACGGCCGGGCCCAGTCCTTTTTCGAAAGCGCCATCTGGTTTCTGCAGAACAACATCTGGTTTCCCTCCTTTCTGAATTTCAATCGCATCGCCCTGGCCCATACCCAGCTGCACCACCGGTCGCGGGAGATCCACCTCAAACCGCTTTGCCGCCATGCCACCCACAACCGGTTGAAACTCTTTGCAGGGCAGGCCCAGCGCAAGATCGGCCACATCCTACTGATCCAAAGCGGCCGCCGCCAGTTGGCCAAGGCCGAGAAATGGATCCGGGGGGCTATCGAGGCCAACCGTCGCAACGGGGTGCAGTTCGAACTGGGGCAGGACCACGTACTGCTGGCCGCCTACTACAAGCGCCGTGGAAATCGGGACCGGGCCCGCCAATGCCTGAAGGAAGCCCGCGAACTGTTCCGGGCCTGCGAGGTGGAGGCGTGGATCAAACACAGCGAAGCGACGATGCAGGGCATGGGGGCGGCCGCGGGCTGATGGGCCATCGCAGCGCTTGGCGTCTCCTCAAACGCGCGAGCCAAGTCCCGGCCCGAGGGCCCTAACGCCATTCGGACGATGATACCCCGCAGGCCGTATAGAGACGGCATCCGGGGCCCCCCGCGTGCCACCAAGGCCTGGAGGTTGAATTCGTCCCGGTCTGCGCATATACTGCAAGCGTCTATGAAAATGCGCAACCGCGAAAGATTGCAGCTGTTTTACGACCGGTTCGTCGGCGGCGACCACGTCCTCATCCTGATGACGGCGGATCCGGACGCGATGGCCAGCGCCATGGCGGCCAAGCGACTGCTGTGGCGCAAGGTGTCCAGCATCGTGCTGGCCCACACCAATGTGATTCGGCGGCCGGACAACCTGGCCATGATCCGGCTCTTGGGCATCGACCTGCGTCATGTGGATGACATCCGCATCGGCGACTACAGCCGTTTCGTGCTGGTGGACTCCCAGCCCTGCCACCATGAATTTTTTGAGGGACTGACGTTTGACGCCATCATCGACCACCATCCCGACACGGCCCCGTCGGCCGTCTTCAAAGACATCCGGCCGCGTTACGGCGCCACCGCCACCCTGATGACCGAATACCTCCGGGCGGCGCGGATCAAACCGTCCAAAAAGCTGGCCACCGCCCTCTTTCATGGCATCAAAACGGATACGCGCAACTTCGAGCGGCAAACCCAAATCGAAGATGTGGTCGCGTTTCAGTATCTTTTCCGCTATGCGAACATCCCCCTGGCGCGCCACATCGAGCAGGCCGATCTGCAGATGAATTTCCTGAAGTATTTTCGACGGGCGATCGATGAGCGCCGCCTGCGCAAAGGCAAGATGTTCGTCCACCTGGGGGCGGTTCACAATCCGGATGTGTGCGTCCTGGTGGCTGAGTTTTTCATGCGTATCGACTCGGTCCAATGGAGCATCGTTTCCGGCGTCTGCGACAAACGCCTCACCGTCGTCTTCCGCAACGACGGCCTGCGGCGCAATGCCGGCCAAGTGGCCCATGAGAGTTTCGGTGCGTTCGGATCGGCCGGCGGCCACCGGACCATGGCCCGCGGCGAGGTGCCGCTGGCGGCGCTGCCGGAAACCGTGAACCTTCGGGAACGGCGCAAGTTTACGAACTGGTTGATCCAGCGGGTACAGAAAAGGGCAGAGGCGCCATGACCGCCGCGCGGACCGCGACCATCGGCGTGACGGTGCTGGGCTCGGGCACCTGCGTTCCGTCGCTGACGCGCAGCGCCTGCGCCCTGCTCATGTCTGTGGGCGCATCGAAGCTGATGTTCGATGTGGGCCCGGGAAGCATGCGACGGCTGCTCGAAGCCGGTGTGCGTGTTCAGGAAATATCCCATCTGTGCGTCACGCATTTTCATCCCGATCACACCGGAGAGCTGGCCCCCCTTCTTTTTGCCAACAAATACCCGGACGCCGGCCTCCGCCGGGAGCCGCTGACCATCATGGGCGGACCCGGATTCATCGATTTCATGGCACGCCTGGAAGGCGTTTACGGCCACTGGATCAGACTCGATGGCGGCACGCTCGCATTGGTCGAAGCCGCGGCCGAGGGGCGATGGCGCTACAGCGCCGACGACTGGCACCTGGAAACCCTGCCTGTGCGCCATAATCCCGAAAGCGTGGCCTACCGCCTGACCGCCGGCGACGGTGCTTCGGTGGTCTATTCGGGGGACACCGATTATTCCGAAAACCTCGTGACTCTGGCCCGGGACGCCGATCTGCTGATCTGCGAGGCGGCCCGGCCGGACGAACATCCGGTGGCCGGACACCTGACACCGTCCATGGCCGGTCGGATGGCCGCCGAAGCCGGGGCCCGGCGGCTGATGCTCACCCATTTCTACCCTGACTGCGAAGATGCGGACCTGGCCGCCCAGTGTCGCCGCACTTACGAAGGTCCGGTCATTCTGGCCCGGGACCTGATGCACCTCGAAGTGAGCCGATGACATGCGCTACTTCCCCGTTAACCTCGATGTCCGCGAGCGCACCTGTCTGGTGGTGGGCGGGGGCGCCGTGGGCACCCGCAAGACGCGGGCCCTCCTGCGCGCCGGCGCCCGGGTGACCGTGGTCAGTCCCGAGGCGAGCGCGGACCTGGAGACGCTGGCGGCGGATGGCCGTATCCGGCTTTACCGCCGGGCCTACACCGCCGCCGACTTAGCGGAGGCCTTTCTGGTTTTCGGCACGACCGATAACCACGATCTCAATTACGAGATCAGCGCGGATGCTCGACGGCGGGGTATTCTGTGCAATATCGCTGATCAGCCCGACCGGGGTCAGTTCGTGCTCCCGTCGGTGGTCGCGCGCGGCGACCTCTTGATCGGTATTTCCACATCCGGTAAAAGTCCGGCCCTGGCGCGCCGCATTCGTCTCCGGCTTGAAAATGACTTTGGCGAAGAATATGCTCTGCTGATCGACCTTCTGGGGGCATTGCGGCGGCGGATGCTGGCCGGTGGGCACGATCCCCGCGGCCACAAGCAGAAATTCGACGCCCTGCTCGACAGCGACCTGCTCGACTGGATCCGCAACGGCGATGTCGAACGGATCGACCGGCTTCTCGCGACCCATTTCGGCGCCGGGGCGAATTGGACGGATTTGACCGAGGCGAAGGAATAGGATTCGACGTACGGCCGGCAGCGCGGTAAGATCGACGCCGCCATCCCCGGCGCAACGAGGACAGCAAACCGCCCAAAGCATTGAATGGAATATCCGGCAACGGCCTATGGAAATTGTGATCTTACTGACCATCGCGTTCTACGGCGGTAGTACGGCCGCCTACACCGCCTTTTTGGTGCGCCAGCAAAAGTCCGCCTATCGCGCCGGCGTGGCTTTGCTGTCGGCCGGGTTCGGCCTTCACCTGGTCCTGGTGCTGACCGAGACGTTCCATGCCGGCCATCTGCCGGTGAACACCATGCGCGACACCCTCTCCTTCGGGGCCATGTGCGTGGCCGGTGTTTTCCTGCTGTTTCAGTACCGTTACCGGCTCAAGGTCCTGGGCGTGTTCGCGGCCCCGCTGGCGACCGCCACCATGGTCATCGTGGCCCTGATGCCCGCGTCGTCGGCACCGGCCCAGCCGATTCTGAAAAGCATCTGGCTGGTGGCCCACGTCACCTTCATCTTCATGGGGGAGGCCAGTCTGGCGCTGGCCTGCGGCCTGGGCATCCTTTACCTCGTCCAGGAACAGGCCATCAAATCCCGCAAGCCTGGATTTTTCTTTCGGCGACTGCCGTCGCTGGACCAGATGGACTCGGCCGGTCAAACTTGCATTCTGGCCGGCTTCGTGCTGATGACGTTGGGGCTGGCCACCGGGCTGGTCTACGCCAAGGCTGTCTGGGGGCGTTTCTGGAGCTGGGATCCCAAGGAGGTCTGGTCGGGCATTACCTGGCTGCTCTACGCCGTCCTGATACACGAACGCCTCGCCCTGGGATGGCGCGGCCGACGGGCGGCCATCATGGCCATTGTCGGTTTTGCCACCGTCCTGTTCACTTTTCTGGGCGTCAACCTCTTCATGAGCGGCCACCACGGCGCTTTTAGCGGCTGATGGCAGCACCGATGAGGCAATCGCATGGAACGTCGCGATCGGTCGATCGCCACCGTGAGGATATGACTGCGAAACTCGACATCATTCTAATCGGGCTCAACCACAAGACGGCTTCGGTCGAAATCCGCGAATGCCTGGGATTCAGCGGCGACGATCAGGACGCGGCGCTTGAAAGGCTGAATGACCTGGGGGCCGTGCGCGAAGTCCTGCTGGTGTCCACCTGCAACCGGGTGGAGGTGCTGCTGACCAGTACGGCCCCCGAGGCGGCCGTCGAGGCCGTCATCGCATTTCTGGCCGCAGACAACCGCCTTCCGGTGGAGGATTTCCGGGACAAACTCTACGTCCACACCGGTGAGGACGCCGTGCGGCACATCTTCCGGGTGGCCGCCAGCCTGGACTCCATGGTGGTGGGCGAACCCCAGATTCTCGGTCAGATCAAGAGCGCCTATCACCAAGCCACGCTCAAAAAAACCTCGGGCGTCATTCTCAATCGGCTGCTGCACAAGACTTTTTTCGTGGCCAAGCGGATTCGGACCGAAACCGGTATTGGCGACCATGCCGTGTCCATCAGTTACGCTGCTATCGAGTTGGCACGCAAAATCTTCGGCGAACTCGAGGGTCGCCGGGTGCTGCTTATCGGGGCCGGGGAGATGGCCGAGCTGGCGGTGGAGCATCTGATCCGGCAACGCGCCGGGGACATTTTCGTGGCCAACCGCACCTTCGAACGGGGGGTCGAGCTGGCCACCGGCTTCGGTGGACGCGCCATCAAGTTCGAGGAGATTCCAGAGGCCCTCAAGGACGTGGACATCATCATCAGCTCCACGGGATCACCGGACTACGTGGTTGCGCGGGGGCAGGTCAAGAAAGTGCTGCGCGGCCGACGCAGCCGGCCGCTTTTCTTTATCGACATCGCCGTCCCGCGGGACATCGACCCCGAAATCAACCGTTTCAACAACACCTATGTCTACGATATCGACGACCTCAAAGGTGTAATCGATGAGAATATCGAGGATCGCCAACAGGCGGCCTTGCGGGGCGAGCGCCTCGTGGACGAGGCGGTCATCCGGTTTCGGCAGTGGTACGAAAGCCTGGATGTGGTCCCCACCATCGTAGCCCTGCGCCGGCAGCTGGAGGACAAGATCCGTGCGGAAGCCGAGCGCACCCGCCAGAAGCTGGCGCCCAAGCTTTCGAGCGAAGACGCCGAAGCATTTGAAAAAATGGCCCAGGCCCTGGTCAACAAAATCCTGCACGAACCCACCACCATCCTCAAAAAAGCCGAAGGCCACGACAACAAGGCCACCCTGCTGGCCACCACGCGCAAGCTTTTCAAACTCGACGATTAGAACCGATCTCAAAATGAATCTAA
>CAYMAR010000121.1:0-9868 GCA_964388465.1 uncultured Desulfobacteraceae bacterium | reverse complement strand
CAGGCCCATGTCCCGGCTTCGGCAAGCACCCCGCGATACGATGCGATTCAAAAACGTCAGGCGCGGATGGGGCACCTCGTCGACCAGTTTCTTAACCGGCACCCCCATTCATCTAAAGCGCGGCTGGCCAAAGCCAGCATGCTGTGGCATTTCTACGGCGACCGCGACGGCGCACGCTGCCACTGCCGTGAAATTCTCGCGCGGATTCAGCGCGAGGATCCGCTTTTCGAGCAGGTTTGCGATCTTTACATGCAAACCTGCGCATCCACCGCTTCCCGTTCGGTCTCTCCGGCTCACCATCCCGCCGCTGATGGTGAGCTCTGTGCATGGGCCGCCGGTTTAGGCGTCAAGCAGGCCAAGATCATCCCCTTCCCTTCCAAACGCCCGCCCCAGCTGGCCCGCAATAGGAAACGGCCCCGTAACGGGGCCGTTTGAGTGGACGATTCAGCCGAGGGGCCGCCTGAAACTGGGAGTGGATCGCCAGCGGGGCTAGAACGCAGACACAACACTAGTTGGCTGCGGGCTGACTGCGCTTGATGCTCTCCAGGCGTTTGAGCAGCGTCCGGGCCTTCTCCAGATTGCGTTGGACGTCGCGATATTTCGGGTCGAGTTTGTAGACCATCTCCCATTGCTGGATGGCCTCGTTCAGTTTTTCCCGCTGAAATTCAGCCAGCCCCTGGCGATAGTGGCGGTCCTTGTACATGCTCTCGGACTTGGCCATGTTCTGTTCGCATTTTTCGCAATTGGGGTCGTATTTGAGGGTGGCCTCGAAATTGTCGCGGGCCTGGAGAAACTTTTCCTGCTCGAGGAGTTCTAGACCATGCTGGTAATGGGATTTGGCCAAATAGCTGCGGACTTCGGCATCTTTCGGGTTGGCTTTGGCCAGAACGGTCAGCTTGGCGATGGCCTGGTCGTATTGTTGGGTACGGTAGAGGGCCAGGGCGCTGCCGCGCTTGTCGGCCGCCGCCGACTTCTTGCGGCTGTCTTCGATCATTTGGCGGCAGTCCCGGCAGTCCTTGTCGTACTTTAGGGCGTTTTGCAGCGCTGCAATGGCCTGGGGGTAGGCGGCCTTCTGATACGCCTGCTTGCCCTTGGCGTGGTAGGCCCTGGCCATAAAGGACTTGGCTTCGGCATCTTCGGGCGCGGTGTTCAACACCTTGCCGAATTCGGTGATGGCGCCGTCGTAGTCTTTGTTGGCGTAGAGCTCTTTGCCGAGGTTGCGGTAATTGGCGGTCATCCCACCATCGGTCGGCGTTTCCATGCCATCCTGTCGCGAGACGACCTCGACGGGCTCGCCGGCAATCAGGGGGGTATCGGCGGTTTCCGGTATCTTCAATTCCTGACCGACACTGATGGCCGTCGCGCTGGCCAGTCCGTTGAAATCGGCGATGACGTCGTAACGCTTGAAGTCGCCGTAATAAATGCCGGCGAGTTTGGACAGACTATCGCCCGGTTTGACCACGTGGCGCACGTAGCGTTGGACCACCACCACGTCTTCCCCCGCCAGGCTGGCGGGTTGGCCGCCCTCGGTGCGGATGTCATGGGTGCCGGCGACAATCGGCATTCCTTTGATGACCGGCACCTTGATCGACTGCCCCACCGCGAGCCGGGTGGCGTCTTCGATTTCGTTGTATTTGGCGATGATGTGAAATTTGCGGTAGTCGCCGTAATATTTGTCCGCCAGTGAGGAGATGGTCTCCCCGGATTTGATGGTGTGCAGAATATATTTGTTGGCCGAGGAAACGCCACGGTCGAATTCGGCCAACTTGCCCTTGGCGCCCTCATGTTCCGGGTTGTAGCGCAGGGCCGTCAGAAAGGCCTGCCGGGCCTGCGGGTATTGCCCCATTTTATAGAATTGCAGACCGGTCTGGTAATGGTCTTCGGCCAGGGTTTCCAACTGCGGTCCGATTTCCGCAACTTTGGCCTGGGCGGTTTCATTGTCGGGCTGCACGGTCAATACCAGTTGGTAATGTTCATAGGCGGCCACGAGATCGCCGCTTTGTTCGAACGCCTGTGCTCGGGTCATGTAGTCCGCGCCGAGTTTGCGCGATGAGGGACCCGTTGCACATGCCGCCAACATCGCCAGCAGGCAGACCACAACGGTCATTTGCGATGCATGTTTCATGATAGCTCTACTCCAGCGCCAAGGGGTAAAAAGTTTGCAGTCGTTTTTTAAAGGTGCCCATGTCCCTCTTGAGGACCTGATCCCGCCTTAAGGCCAGCGGGTTGGCAAAAAAGGGGTTGCCGCCGCGGCGCACGGAGGCGGCCAGTTTATAGCCGGCTTCATGCGCCAGATTGACGGCCCGGCGGTCGTAGTAGCCGAAAGGGTAGGCCAGGACGATGGTGTTCTGCCTCAGCTTCTTGTCGATGATTTGTTTGGATTGGTCCAACTCCCGGCGGATCCGTGCGATGAAGGCGTCCGGCGATTCACCGGGGCGCGCCTTGGTGAGATCGCTGTGGGTGACGCTGTGCGAACCGATGGAAAAGCCGTTGGCCTTCATTTCCCGCAACTGGTCCCAGGTCACGGCCAGCCGCGACGCACCCACGAATTCCGTATAGACGAACATGGTGGCGGTGAAACCGTATTTTTTCAGGATGGGGTAGGCCACATTGAAGGTCGAGCGGTAGCCGTCGTCCATGGTAATCCAAATGGATTTTTGAGGCAGGGGTTGCCGGTAGTGCAAAAACGCGAGCAGTTCTTCGGGGGTGACGGTGTGGAACCCGTTGTCTTTTAGATAGCGCATCTGTCGATCGAAAACATCGACCGGCATACACAGCGGGGAGTCGCAGTTGTCGCCGAAACGATGATAAGTCAGCACGGGGACCGTCTGAAACCCCTCACGTTTCAGGCCGCCTTTGTTTTTTACGGCGAGCGGAATGACGATGGCCCGTTCGGACTGAAGGCCGCCCGGCTGATTGGCCTCTTCGATGATCCAGGACTTGCCGGAATCGCCAAGGAATTCAGAGGCCAATGCTTCTGCGGACGGCGTGATGGCGGAAGTATAGACGACGTAGTTTTTGGACCGGTAGACGGTGGTCTGGCCAGGTGCCGGCGCCACCGGCTGACGGCCGGCACAGGCACCGCATATGAATAGGCCGCCGATGATGACAACGGCGATTAGAAGAATTCGCCGACGGGGATGGGGCCGCAGAGGTCGCTCGCGTTCTGATGGGCCAGGGATCATCGCTTGCTCCGGTAGCGTCTATGACATCAAGCATTTGGAACAGCTTCCAATTTAACACGCATAGGCAGACAGTCCAAATGAAAAATAGCGCTGCCTGCGACGGGTCGCGACGAACGTCGGTGCCACCCGCTTGAATGGCGGCAATGACCGGCCCTCCCCGGTTCGGTCCGGCGGGTAAGCGGCGTTCCGCCAGTGAATAAGCTTGACAAAAAAAAAGGGTCATACTAATTATTTGTTTTAAATCCGATAAGTTGTAGTGGATTATCTATAACGACGACGGGGCGGTGTGCAGACGGCCCGTCCGGAGACTAGATGACATGGCCCCCCGCCAACAATTCATGACCCGGTTGAAGTTGCGACACTTCGCGGCCGGGCTGACGATCTGGCTCCTGGTACTGCTGGCGTCCTATTTGATCATGACGTTTCAGCTCAACCGGCGCAACGACGACACGCGCCAGCGCGGTATCGCCGTGACCCAGGAACTCTCCGATCAGATCCGACTGCCGCTCCTGGAAAAAGACATCCCCGGCGTCCAGGCCCTCCTGCGGAAAGCCCACAAAGAAACCGATGCCATCTATGCGTCGGTGTCCGATCACGGCGGACAGATTATCGCCTATACCGGTGCGGAGAATTTCGTGCCGCGCAACGACGGCGGGCAGGCTTCGACACCCTCGGACGACGTGGCCTATCTCGAGGGCCTGCTCAAGAGCCATCAGAAGGTCTTTCGATTCACCGCCGACGTCTTCTTTTCGGGCACGCGCATCGGCGAGGTGGTCATGGCCCTGTCGGCCCTGGACACCGACCGCATCAGCGGCGGGTTTCAAATCGCAGCCCTCCTGGGCGTTTTGGCAATCGTCCTGTTGTTCGCGGCGGCGCAATTCGTCACGCGGGCCGAGCGGGTGAGCCGGATGGAGACCACACTGCAGGCGGCCGCGGCCGCGGATTCCTCCGAAGCGCGTGGCATCACCACGGTGATCTGTCCGCTGTGCGGTGCCCACAAACCGTTTGCGCCGGATGTCTTCCGTCGCACCAAATTCGAAAAACTGGTCAACGGCGGGTCCTCCAAGGATACCACCGGGCTCAATATCCTCGCGGATGGCGAAGGCATCGACCTGCTGGCCCTTGCCCATCGCAAGGATCTTTCCGGCTTGAAGCGGCAGGTCATCCGGCGTTGCCTGGAGATTGTCAAGAGGCTCTCAAAATAGCGCGCGTCACCCGAAATCCCTGCCTGCGGCGCGACGGCGGCAATACCGTCTTCCGCACGAAACGTGCGTATTGTCAGGCCAATGCCTGCGGCTTCCGCGTCCGTTGGCACTTCGTTTCAAGCGCGATCCGATTCTATGGGGTCTTTTGATCGCCGCGGCGGTGTTCGCCTCGCGTCAACCGACGCCGCCGATCGCTATTTTGATCTTGCTGTCGACCGCATTTGGCCCTATCTATTTAATGGCGCCGGATGCCCGCTGGTCATCGTATCCGGCCGATGCGTTTGCCGGCGACATGGTTCTGAAGATTATTTCCAGGGTATCCTCAAGAAGCGGTGCAACGCCCGGGAGGCCCAAATGTTGGTCAACGATATTGCCTTGACGACGATAGCGAAAGCGAGGGCAATGACGACCAAAATCGTGAACAGTGTTTTCGCCCGGGTGACGGAGGCCCCCCTCGTGGCCCGCAACCGCAGAGGTGTGCTTCTGTATCTGGTCGTATCGTTGGCTGTCGTTCTCGGTGGTTTCCTGGTATACCGTTCAACCGCGGCCGGCGTTTATCAGGAATTCTACCGATCCGGCTTCGATGCCGCCCGCAGTCTGGCCGCCAAAAGCCGTCCCTTCGTTCTGGATCAGGATGCCCTCTCGCTGAATGCAGTGATCCGCGACGTCCGCGCGTTGGAACCCCTTGCGTTTGCCGCGGTTGTCGATCATTTGAACGTGATCGTCGCCCATACCGATCCGGACAAGATCAATCGTCCGTTCCGGCCGCTGGGTCAGGCCGCCGAAATCGAAACCAATGCCGGCGCTCGCGCCATCGCCGGTTTATCCGAGAACGAGCAGGCCGTCGTGGGGTTTTTCCAAACGATTCGTTTTGCCGACGTCGCCATCGGCCAAGCCCTGGTCGTCTTCAATACGAATCATCTCAAGGCTCAAATCGGACTCATGCGGGGCGCCTATGCGGCTCTAATCACCCTGGTCCTGGCCGGAGGGATGGGTATCCTTTTTTGGTTGGACCGGGGCAAACAGCGAAAAGCACGTCAGACCCAACAAGCGATGGAGCACACGGATCGCATCGGTCCTTATGTGTTGAAATCCAAGATCGCCATGGGTGGTATGGCCGAGCTTTTTGAGGCCGATTATTTGCGCGAGGACGGTTTCCGGCGCAAGGTGGCCATTAAGCGAATTCGGCCGCATCTGGCGGAAAA
This sequence comes from uncultured Desulfobacteraceae bacterium, assembly GCA_964388465.1. Lineage (GTDB taxonomy): Bacteria > Desulfobacterota > Desulfobacteria > Desulfobacterales > UBA5852 > JABZFP01. Next base: position 4,273 of record CAYMAR010000121.1, on the reverse strand, counting down.
CCCGGATTTCATCAAGATGTTCACCCGAGAGGCCCGCCTGGCCGCACTCCTGCAGCATCCCAACATCGTTCAGATTTTCGACTACGGCAAGATCGACAGCGCCTATTTCATCGCCATGGAGTACATCGACGGAAAGAACCTGGGTGACATCCTGGCGACCATGAAGATCGGACTCCCGGTGGCCCAGGCGGTCCACATCGTCAGCGAAATTTGCAAGGGACTGGACTATTCGCACAACCGGAAGGACGACGAAACCGGCACCCCGCTCGGCATCGTCCATCGCGACGTCAGCCCCCAGAACATGCTGATTTCCTGCAAGGGCGAGGTCAAAATCAGCGATTTCGGCATATCCAAGGCGCAATCCGAGCCCAATCTCACGCAGGCGGGCATCATCAAGGGCAAACTGGCCTACATGTCGCCGGAACAGGCCCTGGGCCAGCCGTTGGACCGCCGGGCGGACATCTTCGCCCTGGGCCTGCTGTTCCACGAGACCCTGACCGGTTTGCGCGTCTTCCGCTTCACAAACGAAATCGAGGCGATTCGAGCGATTCCCGAGCGGGACATCGAACCACTGACAGCCATTATGAAGCAAATTCCGGATGCCTTGAACCGCATCGTCATGCGTTGTCTGGAGAAGGACCGGGACAAGCGCTATCAACATGCCGCCGATGTTCATGCCGATCTGACGGCGCTTCGCCGCGAGCAGCAGATGACCTATGATGCCGATGATCTGGCCGCTTTCATGCGGGATCGACTGACGGAAGGTGGCAACGCCGATCGTATCGTCTAAACGCCATCGCGGCGATGTCGGTCGGTCCCGCGGAACCTTTCCCCATGGCCGTCACGATCCCGGCCCGGATCGGAAGACCGCCGAGCGGCCCAGTTACCCGGACCCGCTAATCGCATGCTTTTTGCCAGCACCGTATTTCTATTTATTTTTCTGCCGGCCGTCATTCTGATTTATTACGGCATGCCGAATCAGGCCGCTAAACGCGGCCGCAACCTGGTCCTTCTCCTGGGCAGCTACATATATTACCTTTACGGTGCCGCCGAATTCCTGCCCATCCTGTTGGCGTCCACCCTGGCCGACTACGGACTCGCCCATCTCATGGCCGGCGACCCGCGCCGCAAACGCCTGTGGCTCGTGTTTTCGCTGACGATCAATCTCGGCCTGCTGGTCTACTTCAAATACGCCAACTTCATGGTCCACGAAATCGACCTGCTGCGGTCCCGGGCGGGGCTACCGGCCCTTGCCTGGACCGAGGTCATGCTGCCCATCGGCATATCTTTCTTCACGTTTCAGAAGCTGAGCTATGTCATCGATGTTTTCCGCGGGGAGGCCCGTCCGCTGCGCGACCCGCTGGATTTCGCCCTTTATGTCGCTATGTTCCCCCAACTGATCGCCGGCCCCATCGTCCGGTTTCGTGAAATACGGGCGCAGCTGCGAACCCGCCGCGAGGGCCTCGACCGTTTTTTCGAAGGCCTCACGCGGGTCTGCTGGGGACTGGCCAAAAAGGTCATCATTGCCGAAAGTCTGGGCCGTTTGGCCGATGCCGTTTTCGCCCTGCCGCCCGGAGCGGTGGATACCAAAACGGCCTGGCTGGGGGCTGCAACCTATACCCTGCAGATCTACTTTGATTTTTCGGGCTATTCCGACATGGCCATCGGTTTGGGGCGGCTTTTTGGATTCGATCTGCCGGAGAATTTTCGCCGGCCCTATTCCGCCGTCAGCATCACGGACTTTTGGCGGCGCTGGCACATCTCGCTGAGTCGCTGGTTTCGCGACTATCTCTACATTCCCCTGGGCGGCAATCGGCAGGGAACGGCGCGGGCCTGTTTTAACATGGCGGTGGTTTTCGTGCTCTGCGGCTTGTGGCACGGGGCCAACTGGACCTTCCTGGCCTGGGGCGTCTATCACGGGCTGTTTCTGATCGTTGAACGCCTCACCGGGCTGCGCCGCCTGCCGGCCCATCGGTGGGTCATTACGCGCCGCGTCGTCACCCTGCTGGTGGTCACGGTCGGCTGGGTTCTTTTTCGCGCCGCGGATTTCGAACAGGCGGCCCAGCTGGTGCGCGCCATGTTCACCTGGACGGACCTACCGCTGACCTACGCGTTGAGTCTGCATTTCAATCCATGGGACCTGGGTGTTCTGGCCCTGGCGGCGGTCGTCTTCGCGCTGCCGGCGGAATACTCGGGCTACCGCGGCTTGATCGCCAGCTCGCGACCGCGGCCCTCGTTCGCCGCCGTCTTGCTGGTGGTGGTTATCTTTCCGCTTTGCGGCCTGCTGATCGTGAGCAGCCCGGCCGCCCCTTTTATTTATTTTCGGTTCTGAGCGCCATGCTGAAGAAAATCCTCATCCTCTTTTTTCTTTTCGTCGTGCTGGCGCCGATTCCGGCCTGGCTATTGTGGGGAGGGGCATCCGGCCGGGGCGTTTCCGGTCCGGAGTTGGATATTCCCAGGCCCTACGACGGCGCGCTGCTCAAGACGGACTACTACCGGGCACTGGACCGCTACATCAATGCGCAGGCCGGATTCAACGGTCGACTGCGGCGGATCAAAAACTGGATCGATTATCGGATCTGGGGGCGCAGCGACCGCGACGATATCCACGTGGGGCGCCGGGGCTGGCTCTTCCGCCGCACCGACATCGAAAATCACGTCCAGGATCAGTGTGCGGACCCGGGCGACGCGCGACGCCGGCTGCTCGAACTTCACGCGGTCGAAAAGGTGGTCAGCGCCACCGGTCGGTATTTCCGGTTTATCGTGGTGCCGAGCAAGGCCTCGGTCTATCCGGAGTATGTCGGTTGGGTGCCCCTGCCGGCGGGGGGGCGCTGCAGCGCTTTCGACCGCATGCGCGAAGCGGATACCGCCTACCCCCTCAAAGCCTGGGTGCCGCTGGAGGCCGCCGTCATGGCCGGGAAATTCGGCTCCTACTTGCTTTACGATCCCACCGGCCGCTACTGGAACGAGCGCGGGGCGGCCGTTGCGGCCGAGGCTCTGCACCTGAGCCTTTTTGGCACCAGCACCCTGGCGCCGGTGATAACGATGGCGAGACGGCCGGACGACCTCGAAGACCTGCTTTTGGGCCGTGCGGCAACCCCGGCCCAAAATGCGGTTCGCCACCTGAAGGGTGAGCGAACGGATGGCCTGGGGCGGTTATTGCTCTACGGCGACGGCGGCAGCGATCATCTGCTCCCGCATCTGGCCCGGATGGCCCGGCGCGTGGATATCGTTGCGGCCGAAACGATTCCGTCCCGTCAAATGGCCGAGGACTGGCGGGCTTTCGACAGTATCCTGCTCCAAACGACGGAGGCGGGGGTCGGCCATCTGCGCCTCGATATCGACCGGATCTTCGATCAACTTATCGCGGAGGCCGAGCCGGTTGCACGCAAGTCGGTCAACCCAACGGCCGTGCGCGCGATGGCGCACACGGCGATACACCCGGTCGCCGGAGGCCTGGAGATCAAGACGGTGGGGGCGCGTTCGTCCTTTGCCCTGATCGACTTGCCCGGCTCCTATCGGCGTTGCTTCCGAGTCCTGCGGCTCGAGCTGGCGGCGCTTCAGCCGGAGCGGATGACGATCGAATACCGTACGAATCCGCCCATGTTTACCAAGCGGTCCCTACCGGCCGGCCGTTTCGACATGTATCTGCCCCTGCCGGTCAAATCCAGGGTGACACTGCGTTTTCAGCCCGGGGGACGGGCCGGGCTCCTGAGGCTCCACGGGGCCGAGATTCTGGGCTTCGTTTCGGAAGCCGCGGACGGCTGCGGTCGCCCCCCGCGGCCCCCGGCCCCGATCACGACGACTGGCGATACCCGACCGGAGGCTGCGCACGCCGGCGACCAGGCTTCTCGGGATGCATCCCAACCAACAACGTCCGGCGAGGCCCCCGCACCGGACGTCCGGTCGCAGGCCCGGGCGCCAACCTCCCGCGGGCCGGCGCCGGCCGATCGGGAGTCAGCGGCGAAGACCGGCCGCGCCGCCGATCCGGGGACGGAAGCGGTGATCGCCGCCCCTGCGGCCGAACCCCCGGCGCCCTCCCCGGTGATCGCCGCTGCGCCGCCGCCGGCTAGCGATTCACACGTTTCCAAGCCAGCTGTGACGCCGGCCGACGATTCGCCCGCAAGCCATGCTGGATCTGATGCCACGGTTGATGCCGGCCCCCCGCCCGCGCCGACGGCGGCGGTCGTGCCCGCCATCGCCCTCACCGAGTTTGCCGACGGTCGTATTTTCCAGCGTCGGGGGCGGGCGGCCGACATCATCGTATCCGGCA
>CAYMAR010000120.1:1577-9916 GCA_964388465.1 uncultured Desulfobacteraceae bacterium | reverse complement strand
ACCGCGGCCAGGCGATCGGCCGTGTCCGCCGCCGCCGGGACAGAGGCTTTTGCGGCGGACGCCGCCCTCGCGGCCGGGGGCGCGGCCGTCGGAGTGGCGGCCGGCGCTTGGGGCGCTGCGGCCGGTGGGGCATCCACCTCGGAGATCACGTGGGGGTCGATGCACAGGGTGTTGTCGATGATCTTGAGCTGGGGCCGCTTGAGCCCGGATATGCGCCGCAGCCAGTTCTGATAGACGGGGTTGTCCTCGGCCCGGTTTTCGGCGATGCGCCTGACCATCAGAAAGGCGAAGTGCGAGCCGAAGCCGGCGGCGTAGTGTAGGCCGTACTCGTAGCCGCATCCGTTTTCACCGCAGCTGAAATTGAGGTCCCCGAATTCTTCGGGCACCCGCGCGAGGTTGGCGATGGGCGGCACCCGGCCCTCCTGCAGGGCCTTGATCATGACGGCGTCCTCGATGGCCGCCCCCAGGGTGTGGCCGGTAAAGCCCTTGGTGTTGGTGATGGTGATGTTGCGGTAATGCTCCGGGTAAGTCTGCTTGAGCGAGCCCACTTCGGCCGAGGCACTGCCGCCGCGGGCGGGGGTAAAGGTCTCGTGGGACATGAAAACCATCGCGCGCGTGTACTCGGCCGGGTCGATCGCGTGGTGGGATTCCACGCGCCGCACGAAGCGGGCCATCTCTGCCGTCAGGTGCTTCTGGTCGATCTGGGTGGCATGGAAAGCGCTGTTGCCGATGTACGTGCCGAGGATCTCGGCCTGTCCGTTCAGCCCCCGTTCCCGCGTGCGGTCCTCGCGCTCGATGATCAGGGACACGGCCCCGGCGCCCAGGATGGTGCCGTTGCGTTCTTCGTCAAAAGGCTTGGCCGCGTCGGTGACCACCTCTTTGATGCTGGCGGCCCCCAGGGCCAGGAAGCCCGAAGCGATCCAGGGACTCTGGGTCTCGGAGGTGGAGGCCTCACCACCCACGATGATCACCCGATCGCACCGGCCGGTGCGGATCCAGTCCTCGGCCACGCCCACCGCCTGGGTGGTGGAGGCGCAGGCCCCGCTCATCATCATGTTGGGGCCTTTGGCCTTGATCAGCTGGGCGAAGTGGGCCGACCCCAGCGGCACCACGTCGAAGAGCAGGTTGCGTTCGAACTTATAGGACCCGTACTTCTTGCGCCGTTCCTTGATCTTGAAGAACCAGTCCGTGATCTGCTCCTTGATCTCGGGGTCACGCACGGATTCCATCAGGTGGTAGTAGATGTTCTCTAATTCCTTATATGGCCGCACGTAGAACTTGTTGTAATAGTACTTGTTGAGCTGTTCGATCAGGGTCTCGAAGCCCGGGAAGAGCGAGGTCATGATGACGCCGGTGGTTTCCTGCATCTCGGCGGGCAGGGCATAGCCGTTCGGGATGCGGTTGCCGGTGGAGGTTTCCTTGTGCTGGAGCACCATCGGGATATGCGCATCCTTCAGGGCCTCAATGCCGGCGGCGATGGCCAGGGCGATGGTCACGTCATAGTCGTAGTCGACCCCGTACTCGTTCTTCAGGTTGAAATAACCCAGTTTGCCGGCCAGCTGGATCACGTCACGGGTATCGGTGATGTCCAGGAAGCGGGCGTTGCCGTCGGGCTGCTTGAACACCCGGGTGATATTCATGTCGACGATCTTCTTTTTTTCATCCGGGGAGAGCGGCTCGATAAAGTTGTTGCCGTTCAGCAACTTCTCGAAGTTGTTGGCGTTGAAGACCTTGTTGCCAGAGCCCGGCAGACCAATCGAGACGCCGGCCACCACGGCCTTGCCGGTGTAGAAATTGAAACGCTCCACGTCGCGCAGCGCCTGTTCGCGCTTCTGCTTTTGAAACTCGCGGAAGGCCATGTCCCGCAGGGCTTTTTCGTTGCGGGCCATGAAATCCTCGAAGTCCGCTCCAGCGGCCAAGGGTTCATCCGCAGGCGCCGGCACCGGCACGGGTCTGGGGGCGGCCGAACGGGGTCTCGCCGGGGCGCTGTCCGCGGCGGGTGCCTCGATGAGGTCGTCGGCCTGCAGCCGGGCCACCATTTTCTCCAAAGATTCGACCTCGCCCTGCTTGGCATCGATGGTCGGCTGGGCCGTGAAACCCTTGATGGGGATGTTCTTCAGCAGGTTGACCAGGATGCGTCCGGGGCCGATTTCATAAAAACGGTCAAAGCCGGCCTGGCGCGCGTGCGTCACCGAGGCGATGAACTCCACCGGGGAGACGATCTGGCGCACCAGGAGCTTTTTGACGGCCGCGGCGTCTTCCGGGTAAGGTTCGGCGGTCACGTTGGAGATCACCCGACCGAAGTTGGCCGGTTTGAAGGCGACCGCCTCGAGATAGGCCTCCATCTGCTCGGCCGCCCGGTTGAAGAGCGGGGTGTGAAAGGCGCCCGATAGGGCCAACTTCTTGAACATCACCTTGGCGTTTTTGAGGTAGTCGCAGAAACGGTCGATATCCGCAGCGGCCCCGGAGACGCCGGTCTGTTTCACGCTGTTCTTGTTGGCCACATAGATGTTGCCTACCTTGGAGGCGCGGATCAGCTGGTGCACGGCTTCGGCGTCCTTGAACACCACCATGATGCGCCCGGGCCGCTCTTCGGTGGCGGCTTTCATGAAGTCGGCGCGTTTGACGATCAGGCGCATGGCCGTCTCGAAGTCGAGCAGGCCGGCGCAGAACAGTGCGCCGTATTCGCCCACGCTGTGGCCGATGAAGACGTCGGGCGCCAGTCCGCGGGCTTCGAGATAGCCGAACAGGGCGGCCGAACTCAGAAACACGGCCGGCTGGGTGTTTTCGGTCAGGTTGAGTTGGCGACTTTCACCGAACATGATGTCCAGCAGGCTGTAGCCGCGCATCTCCCGGAAAATACGCTCGCCCCCGTCCAGTACGCCCTGGATTTCGGGCACTGCGTTGTAGAGCGGTTTCATCATGCCGCTGTACTGGGCGCCCTGTCCGGAGATCAGGGCTACCATGCCGCCGTCGCGGGCGGGCAGTCTGCGGCGGGCGGGTTGGGTGGTTGCCGCCGCGGTCCGGGTGGCCGCCGCCTGGACCGGCTGGGCCGCGATTTCCAGCCAGGCCGGCAGCGCGCCGATGACGGTATGCCCGTGGTTGCCGCCGACGCCGTTGACATTGGCGGCAAAATACAGGCTACGGCGGTTTTCCAGCCGCAACAGCCTCGGGTTGGCCTTGAGGTGGGCGTCGCGGCCCACGATGGAGGAATCGGCCGAATAGCTGTAGTTGGGCAGGATGGTTCTCTTACGGTTCATCAGCAGCAGCTTGGTCAGCACCACGGCCGGGTTGGCCGATTTAAAATAGCCGAATTCGGACTTGATGTTCCCGAAGAGGGTGCCCGCCGGCATACGCGCTTCCAGCGCCTGCTTCTCCATCAGATCCAGGAAGAAATTGGAAACTCCGAAGACGTCCAGATGGGCGATCTGCCGTTTGGTGACCGGCAGGCGGCGGTAGCACGCGTCCACGGCCTCGCCGTAGGTCTTCTCGGACGGTGCCAGCAGGTGCTCGGGCACGGAGGATTTAAAAGCCGTGTGGCCGAACTCGCCCAGGATCGGGAGCTTGTGTTTTTGGGCGTAACGGTAGGTGGTGACCACCTGGATGGCGGCCCCCTCGCTCATCACGTAGCCGCTGGCGTTCTTGTCGAAAAAGCGGCAGTCGCCGTCCGAGAGCAGGCTCAGGCGCTTGAAGGCCAGCATGACCGTAGGGTAGAAATTGGCGTCCACCCCGCCGGTGAGCACGGTGTCGTAGTCGCCGGACTGAAGACCGCGCACGGCCAGCCGGGTGGCCACCGTCGACGAGGCGCAGGAGGCATCCACCACGTAGTTGGCCCCGTTGCAGCCGAAGGTGTTGGCCACACGCCCGGAGACGATGTTGGACAATAGGCCCGGGATGGTGTCCTCGTTGTTCTCGGGCAGGCGGTCGCGGAGCCGGTCCAGCAGGCGCGTGGCGATGGCCTCGCTCACCGCCGGCTCCAGTCCCTCGATGGTGGTCAGAATGCGCGCGATCCTCCCCAGGCGCACCCGCAGGATATTTTTCACCTGGCGTTCGCCCGGCAATGTTCCCAGAATGACCGCCGTACGGTTGCCGTGGGTCAACAGCGGTGCGAGCCCGGCGGCCTCGATGGCCTGGTTGGCCGCATCCAGCGCAAAGAGCTGCGCCCGGTCCAGCGAGCGGGCCGTGGCCGGCGGAATCCGGAAGCGGACGTTGTTGAAATGGTAATCCTTGACCACGCCGGCCTTGACCATCGGAATCCGGTAGTTGGAATCTTCGGGCTCCTCGGCGTAGCTCGCGTTGTGAAAGCGCTCTTCCGGGATAGCGGAGAAGACCGTGCGGCCCTCCTCGAGGTTGCGCCAGAAGGTTTCCACGTCCGGGGATTCGGGCAGGACGACACCCAGCCCGGCGAAGACGATCCGGTCCTGGTTGAAGTCGTAATCCGGGTCGGCAAATATCTTGCGCGCCAGGGGCGTGTAGCCGGGCGTGTGCTCGGCCACCACGCAGTGGTAGTTGATGCCGCCGAAACCGTAGGAGCTGACCGCTGCCATGCGGGGGCGTCCGTCGGCCTTTTCCCAGGGGCGTGCCGTGTCGATGACGTAGAGGGGGGTGTCTGCGAAACCATGGGCTTCGGCCGCCTTTTCGAATCGACCGTTGGGCGGGAGGGTCTTGTTCTGGATGGCCAGAATGGCCTTGATCAGCCCGGCGTAACCGGCGCCGCCCAACAGGTGCCCGATCTGCGATTTGATCGAGCTGACGCCGATGGCGTGGTCGCCGCCGTAGACCTGCTTGAGGGTTTCGATTTCGGCCCCGTCGCCGGCGATCGTGGAGGTGCCATGGGCCTCGATATAGTCGATGTCGGCCACGCGGACATCGTCACGGATTTTTTCGTAGCAGCGGTTCAGGGCCAGGGCCTGTCCCCGTGTGTTGGGGGCGGCGATGGCCTTGCCCTTGCCGTCCGAGCTCGATCCCACGCCCTTGATCACGGCGTGGATGCGGTCGCCGTCGCGCAGGGCGTCTTTCATGCGTTTGAGCACCAGCACCCCGGCGCCCTCGCCGAGCACGAAGCCGTCGGCGCGCGCATCAAAGGGAAAGGAGCCCGTGGCGGAGAGAGCCCCCATCTTGGAAAAGCCCACGAAGGATTCCGGCGCCAGGTTGGTGTTGACCCCGCCGGTGATGACCATGTCGTACGCGCCGCTCAACAGCTCCTTGATGCTGCAGTCCAGGGCGGCAAAGGAGGTGGCGCAGGCGGCGTCCACCACGTAGTTGATGCCCTCGATGCCCATGTGGTGAGCGATGCGGGAAGCTTCGATATTGAGCAGCTGGCCGTGCACCGGTTCGTAGTCCTGCCCGTTGGCCATGCCGACGCGCAAGGCTTCCAGCAGGCGGGTGCGTGCGCCTTCGTCCAGGGTGTTGAAGGCGTCAATCTGGTTGAGGTGGTGCCTGAGCTCGGGATACCAGTACTTGAGATGTAAATCGTTGCCCAGTTCGTTGCCCAGACAGGTGGCCACGACAACGGCCGTGGACGTCGCCAGACGCGGATCCAGTTTGAGGTCGTCTTGCAGGTAGCCGGCGTCGGCCACCGCCCGGTAGGCGGTCTCCAGCACCATCTGCTGGCTGCGGGAGAGGCGGGCCGCTTTTTCGTCGTTGTAGCCGTAGCGCTCGTGGTCGAACGTGAAATCTTTCACATGACCGGCAATCTTGGTGTAGCTCTTGTCCTGGGCCTTGCGGTCTTCGTCGTAATAGAGCGACGGGTCCAGTCGGTCGGCGGGCATTTCGTCGATGGCATAGTGCTTGGCGACAACCCGCTCCCAGAGTTTGGCGGGATCGTCCGCGTCCGGGTAGATGCAGCCCATACCAATCACGGCGATCTCGTCCTCGATTTCCTTTACCGGGCTGGAAAAGACCTCCAGCGCATTCAGCCGGGCGGCCAATTCATCCTTGCCCGCGAAAAAGGCCTCGTGAATCGAGGCGATGGTGGTGGTGCAGGGGTTGAAGGTCAGACAGTCGCCCACCATGAAGTTGCCGCACTCGAACTGCTCCTTCTCTTCATAGTCAATCAGGCAGACCTCGCCCGAAGCGCTGTCGAAATCCGGGCAGAAGGCCTTGGCACCGATCAACAGTGAGCCGATGTTGTCCTTCTCGAAGGATTTCTTGCGATCGTTGAGCGGCTGGCCCTCCCGCATGCGGCGGTGCTCGCTTTCGATCATGCGCTGGGAGAAGGGGGTCGCCACCGTGCGCGAGGCCAGGCCCACGGTCTGGCCCATGAGGATGGTTTCGTCCCGTTCGCAGACCACGTCCTGGTAGAGCTTCTTGATCGCGCCGGTATCGACGATTTCCTGGGAGAAGAGGTAGGAGGTTCCCACCTGGATGCCGACCTTGACGCCTTTAGATGCCAGCCGGGCGGTCATCCCGCTGACGAACTGGGAGGCCCGGCGCGTGCCGATGCCGCCGGCAAAGATCAGGGTCTTGTCCCGGCGCTGGTCCTCCGGCAGGCGACTCACCTTCTCCATGGCCTGCTCCCAGAGCACCAGGCTGGAAAGCTCGCCCACGTGCCCCCCGGCTTCGGAACCCTCGAAAATGAAGCGCGTGCAGCCCTTGTCGATGGCGTTTTCCAGCATGCTCAGGCTGGGGGTGTGCAGGTAGCTCTTGGTGCCGCTGGCTTCCAGCTCCTTGACCTGGGAGGGAATGCCGCCGGCGAACAGGGCAAAGGGCACCTCGTATTTTTTCACCGAGGCCAGGTGGTGGGCGATGGTCTGGTTGAAGGCCTCGATGCCGATCATGCCGGCCCCGAAACGCGCGACCTTGGCCTTGCCGTTTTTGAGGATGTTGTCGGCCAGGTCGGCCGGGAGGTTGCCCAGGGCAAAAAAGGGCAGGCCGCCGTTGGCGAACACGGCCGCGCCGAAGTCGGCGTTGTCGCTGACGTTGGCCATGGGCCCCTGCATGATGGGATAGCGTGTGCCGTGCTCCCGGGCCAGGGCGGCGTCGGCCTGCAGGGGGTCGTGTTCGTCCACGGCCGCCAGCTGTCGGCCGATGTGACGAAAAAGTTCCCGGATCATCGTGGCCACGTCGCTGCCCATGGCGGCGAAATGGCGGGCAAAGACCGCATCCTGGCCGAGGTAAAACAGGCTCTGCACCGGCGCTTCACTGGATTCGTCCAGGCGGGTGAAACCTTTCTCGATTTCGCGGTAGAGCATTTCGTCGGCGTCGTCCACCTCCGCCAGCTGGATTTCCTGGTCCCGCAGCGTCTTGACGACGCGGGTGCCCAGTTTGGCGAAAAAGCGATAGCCCGCATTCAGCGAATGACCGACGATGGTGGAGTCTTTTTCCTCCAGACCCCGCAGCAGATCCTTGTAGCTGGCGTCCAGGGGCGCCTCCTCGGCCAGATAGAGCTGGTTGTCGAGGACGACGCCATGCGCGCCCATGGCAAAAAGGCCGGCCGCCGTATGCCGCCCGACGCCGCCGTGCACGAAGACCGGAAGATCCAGGTTTTCGAGATACCATTGCAGAATGATAAAGGCCGAGTTGCGCGACACCCGGCCCGGTGCTTCCATGCCTTTGACGATCAGGCCGTGGGGAGCGATACGTTCAATCGCCCGGTCGAGTTTGATATCGACGATTTCGAGGACGAATTTGTAGTCGCGGTTGTCGAACTGGAAGCGCTCGAGTTCATCTTTCGTGCGGTAGGTGAAGACGATGAGTTCCAGATTGTTGACCGGGTTGCGGTCCAGATAATCCACCAGCGCCCGGTTGGCGACGGACAGCCGCAGACCAAAGAGCAATGGCATGCCGGACAGGCGGTCAAGGGTCTGGATGATTTCGGTATTGGTCGAAAACTCGCTGTCCAGCACCGGCAGGGCGCCGGCACGATCCAGCGCCTGCATGTAGGCGGTGTCGCATACTTTGGGGGGGTGGTAAGCCAGCACAGGCAGGCGAGAACTGACGAGTCTGGTAATCATGGCGTTTGCTCCATTTCTGGAATTTGGCAACCGTCCAACAGGTTTCATCCGCCCGGACCAAGCTACTGGATGGGACTTGGCTGCCATTATTTGCTGAAGTCTGTTCCGGATCGGACGTGCGGGTATCAGATGAGGTTGCGGCACCGTATCGGCGAGGTCGCCGCGAAACAGACCCAACTAACTTAGCAAGACGGGTGCCAGTCCGGTGGATTGAGTCAATAAGCTGATTTGTATATGGAAATTATCGGTACCGCGGTTTGGAAAGGCCTTTTAAGGGCAAGGCCCTGGTCATCTGATGTATGCCTGTTGTCCCTTGCATGCGCATCTATTCGACCGCACCGCCTTGCGCCTGAAAGGCCGGCACGGGCGCGAATGCGGCCGCAG
>CAYMAR010000120.1:0-1477 GCA_964388465.1 uncultured Desulfobacteraceae bacterium | reverse complement strand
GAAATCAAGAACCATCAGGTGCGCCTCGAGCTGCACCGCGAGTGATGTGGTGGCAACGGAAGTCACAAAAAAGCTGTCCTGACCGGCGATGGCGCCCGGCTCCAGGGTGCTGATCAGGCTTTGCTTGTCGCCGCGGGTAAAAAAGAGATTAAGTTGGCCCTGATTCAAAAAGAAAAGACGCCCGCTGGCTTCGCCCTCGCTATAGAGGATTTCGCCGGTTTCGCCCTGCCGGGCCTGCATCCCGAAGTAAAGGGCGTTGGTTTCCTCCGCATCGAGGTTGTCGTACAGCGCGGAGAAAAGCTCGACATGCCGGTCGTCCAGGGCGCTGCTCTTGGCCGCCTCGATGATCTCGGCCGCCTTGATAATTTCCATCAGGGCCATGTCATCCACGGCCATCAGCCGCTCCCGCAGGGCTTCGGCCTCGGCAAAATGACGCGCCCGGGCCTGCGCCTCGATCAATTCGACCAGCAGCTTGACGGCAGCGGGTTTGTCGTCGGCGCCGACGAGTCGATCGACTTCCTGTTCCATCTGGTCGAGATTTTCCATGGGCTCGGCCTCCCGAGGGTTTGACGGCGCTGTTGGCGATTCATGAAATTACGCTAACATAATTCCAATTATAAGTCTAACCATCTAAAATACCATTATAATCAATTTTATGTGGTCTTCCTTTCAATTCATCTGGCCTGGGCGCAGAGCCGTCGCATCGGCCGTCGTAAACTTTCCGTACAGGCGATTCAGCCGGGGGTGCCCAAAGCGTTTGGCTGTTAAATCAGAGGGTTTTCTGATATTATCCCTATGTTTTCACCGTCCGGCCTGGATGTGGCCAGCCTGTAAACGGCCGGACGCCCATAGGGTGCATCGACCCTAAACCGAAGCCGTTCCGAAAGGAAGCCATGAAGACAACCAGGACATTATGGCCCTTCTTGGTGCTGCTGGCCCTCCTGAGCGGAACCGCCCCGGCCCAGGAAATGCGCGTGCTGACCGAAGTGTCGCCGCCGTACAACTACATCCAGGACGATCGAATTACCGGGTCGTCAACGGAAATCGTTCGCGAAATTCTCAGACGGCACCAGGAACCGGACAACATCCAGGTGCTGCCGTGGGCCCGCGGTTACAAGTTGCTCCAGACACGTCCCCATGTCGCTCTTTTTTCAACCACCCGCACACCGGAACGGGAAGACCAGTTTCACTGGATCGGCCCTCTGTTCAAGGTGCACTTCGGCTTTTACGCCCGAAGAGACAGCGGCCTGCAGCTGGATTCGCTCGAAGACGCCAAACAGGTCGGGGCGATCGCGACCTACAAGGACGATGTCAAGGAACAGCTCCTGATCCGCATGGGGTTTACAAACCTGGACAGTTCCAAGTCCCCGGCCAACAATCTCAAGAAGCTGATTAACGGTCGGGTCGACCTGTGGCTGTTCGACAATGTGGGGATGACGGATCTGGCCCGCCAGCAGAATATCGATCCGGCCGCGCT
>CAYMAR010000119.1:2313-10005 GCA_964388465.1 uncultured Desulfobacteraceae bacterium | reverse complement strand
GCGCCGCTCTTGCGTTTGGTCCGCTTCTCCCAGCGGTAGCTCAGAACCATATCATCGCGTTTCAGCTCCAGCAGGAGATCCTCGATCACGTCGGGCAGGACCGGGCCGCCTTCGGAGTGCCGTCCCTTGCCCACGATGATGCGCAGGGTGTAGAGGCCGTCGGACCGGGCCGTGTGGATGAAGGACGCGGCCCGCTCACGGGCTCTGGCGGCGGTGGCGCCGTGCAGGTCCAGCTGGGCCTGGGGTTGGGGATAGCGGCGCAGCTTTTCCTTGAGGGACATCCGGCGGAGCGGGAAGAAGCCGCCGGTCTTTTTTTTCATCAGACCACGGGCGTCGTGTGCCAGGGATTGTCGTAGATGCTCGCCCAGGGCCTGGTCGTCACCGGTGTCCTCCACGGTCGCATCGAAGAGGCGCTGCAGGTCGGCCTGATTGTCCAGTCGCGGGATGCCGTGCCGGTTGGTGGGGATATCGACCCGGCGGGGAAGATCGCCCGGCTTCGGGGCCGGGTTTTCCGGCGCGCCGGACGCTTGCGCCCCGGGCGGCGCGTCGCCTTCCGGCATGAAGACCGCGTGCAGGTCGGCATCGTCGTCCAGGCGGCGGATGCCCACACGGTTGCGAGGCATCGCTTTGGGGGGCGCCGGACGCGGCGGCCGTCCGGCTTTCCCCTCGACGCGATTTCCGGCCGTCCCGGATGCCGGGTGAGGCGCGGTATCTTCGGACGCGGCCGCGCTGAAATGGGCGGCGAGGTCCTCCTCCGGTTTCAAAATTGGAATCCCCTGCCGCGAAAGCGGACGTGTGCCGCCCCTTTCCTTCGCCGGTGCCGCGTCCGTTTGCTTCTTTCCGGACTCCGGCATGATGTCTGGTTCATTGGGGACTTTGCCCACCGCCGGATGCCCGGCCGCATCGGCCGCCGGTCCGGAACCATCTTGCGGCATATGGGGTTGTGCGGGTGCCGAGCCTGGCCGGTGGGTGGCGGCGCGCCCCTTGCCGCCATGGCGATGACGCCGGAACCATGCTTTAAGCTTCCGGAGGCTCATGCTTGCTCTTTGGTGCCGGTTTTTCCGACCCGGCGACTTCGTCTGTATCGCCGCCGGTATGGCGGGCGGACGCCAGTTCGTCCACCCAGGTCCGCTCCCAGAGCGCGATGCCGCTACGGTAGGCCGCGCGCCCGATAACGTGGGCGGCCACCGGGGCGGTCAGCAGAAGGAACAGGATGGCCGCCGCCGCCCGCAGGGTGATGCCGACTTCCATGAAATGAATGGCCACGGCCACCATGATCAGACCGGCCCCCAGGGTGCCGGCCTTGGTGGAGGCATGCATGCGGGTGATCATGTCCGGCAGACGCAGCATCCCCAGGGCGGCAATGAACCCGAAAAGGCCGCCGGCCAGTACCAGTGCTGCCGTCAGATAGTTCGTCACGGGGGCCTCCCGGCGTTCTTGTCTTCGCGTGACTGTCGTTCGCCCGCCCGCATGCGGAAGCGGGCCAGGGCCACGGTTCCCAGAAAGGCCACCAGCGCGTAGGCAATGGACACGTCCAGAAACGACGTCTCATCGGCGTGGATGGCAATGACGGCCAGCAGGGCGACGATCAGCACCGATATGAGATCGAGGGCCACGATGCGGTCGGCGGCATCCGGCCCCTTGACGAGCCGGACAAAGGCCAGGACCATCCCGGCCAGAAGGAGCACTGTCGTCATGGCCACGCATTGATCCAGGAAAGTCGCCGTCGCGCTCATCGCAGGGCCTCCAGCACCCGGCGCTCCAGACCGTCCTTGATTTCGCGCCGGGCGGCGGCCGGATCGTCCAAGAACATGAAATGCACGTAGAGCATCCGACGGTCGTCGGAAATGTCCAGGCTGAGCGTGCCTGGTGTGAGTGAAATCATGTTGGCCACCAGCATGATCTCCATGTCGGTGCGGGCCGCCAATTCGATTCCGATAATCCCGGGACGGCTCTTCGGCCGGGGCGTGATCACCTCCCACAGCACCCGGAAGTTGGAAACGATCAACTGATAGAGAAAATAGGCCGCAAGATGCAGCACCCGGGGCGCTCGCACGAAATAGGCCGCGTCCGGGTAAAGCGGTTTGGAGACCCACAGGGCCAGATACCCCACGAGGAAACCTGTCAGCAGGCCGGTCAGCGTGAACTGCCCGCGCACCGCGCTGAACCCCAGCGCCAGAAAAAGATTGAGCATGAAAAGGTTCACGGTCCCCCCCCGAGAACGGCTTGGACGTAAAACCGCGGGTCCAGGAGCTCCTCCGCCGCCGCCAGGGCGGTATCCAGCAGGGGCTGGGCTCCCAGACCGAGGGCCAGGGTTACGGCGGCCAGCACCGCCACCGGCGCCAGCATGGGCAGCGGTAGCGCGCCATCGGTTTGATCCGCCGTCGCCGCGGTACCGGCCGGCAGCGGCCTCCAGAAAGCCGCCACCCATATTTTGGTCATCGAATAGAGGGTCAGCAAGCCGACAACCAGCGCCACGGCGGCCGCACCGTAGGCCCCGATCTCCAGGCTGGCCTGGATCAGGACGAACTTGGCCCAGAAGCCTGACAACGGTGGAAACCCCGCCAGCGAAAAAGCCGGTATCAGGAAAAGGACCGCCACAAGCCCCGAGCGCTGATAGAGTCCACCCAGCTTTTGGAGATCATCATGGCCGTCGATTCTTTTCACCAGCCCGCTGATCAGAAAGAGGTTGGCTTTGACGATGATGTGGTGCACGAGATAGAAGACCGTGCCGGCCAACGCCAGGGGGGTGAAAAGACCCAGGCCCAAAATCATGTAGCCGACCTGGCTGACGATGTGAAAAGCCAGGATGCGGCGGATGGCACTTTGCGCGGCGGCGCCCAGCACCCCGGTCACCATCGTCAAACAGGCCATCAGCAGGATCAGCGCATGCGTGGTATCCACGTCATGAATGAAAACGAGGCTGAAGACCCGCAGAAGCGCATAGACGCCCACCTTGGTCAGCAGGCCGGAGAAAACCGCCGCAATGGCCGTCGGCGGGGTATGATAGGACGCCGGCAGCCAGAAAAACAGCGGAAAAGCCCCGGCCTTGAGGCCGAATGCCATGACAAAAAGCATGGCCACGGCGGTCATCAAACCGGGCGCCGCGGATAACGGCACCTTCGCGTGCAAGTCGGCCAGGTTGAGCGTCCCGGTCAGGGCGTAGAGCAGCCCGAGGCCGGTAATGAACATCAGGGTGGCGATCAGGTTCAGGGTGACGTATTTCACGCCCCCGTCCAGTTGGCGCGGCTCGCCGCCCATGACCAGAAGCCCGAATGAGGCCATCAGCATGACCTCGAACCAGACGTAGAGGTTGAACAGATCGCCGGTCAGAAAAGCGCCGCTGATGGCGGCCATCAGGGTCTGGAAAAAGGGGTGGAACCCCAGGGCTTGGTAGCGTCGGTCGATGTCGGCCAGGGCATAGATGTTGGCCGCCAGCCCGATGACGGCGGCGACCACCAGCATGACGGCGCTGAGATGATCGGCCACCAGCGTGATGCCGAAAGGCGCCGGCCAGGCGCCCATCTGTTCGGCCAGCACCCCGCCCTGCCGCACCCTGGCGAGCAGCATCCCGCTGAATCCGAGTTGCAGCAGACTTGCGCCGATGGACACATGGGTCTGCCACCGCCGTCGCCGGCCGCAGAGGAAAGCAACCACCGCAGCCAGCAGGGGAATCAGAATCGGCAGCACCAAAAGCGACATCAGACCTCTTTCGTCTCGATCGGGCAGGCGGGGGCCGGCGTCACGTCGTCGACAGGTTCGGCCAGGCGCATGAATTCGGTGTCGACGGTGCCGATCTCCTGGTAGGCCCGGTAAAAGAGCACGAAGACAAACACGAGCAGCGCAAAACCGATCACGATGGCCGTCAGCATCAAGGCCTGGGGCAGGGCGTTGGCCACCGGGCCCGCCGGCGTCAGGGCGCCTTCAGGGATCAGCGGTGGTGACGATTGGCCCAGCCGCCCGCCGGTGAAGAGCAGCAGGTTGACGGCATTGCTGGCCAGCACCAGGCCGAAAATGAAGCGGATCAAGTTGCGGCCCAGGATCAGGTAAACGCTTCCGGCCACCATGACCCCCACCAAAACGGCCATCACCGGTTCCATCGTTCAGCCCTCCTCTTCCAGCGCCAGAACGAGGGTCAGAATCGTTCCCAGCACGGTCAGGTAGACGCCGACATCGAAGATCAACGGTGTTCCGATAATGACATGGGCGTCGGCCCCCTGGCCCGTCCCCCACCAGAGCCCTGTCAAAAATGGCCAGCTTTGTAGCAGCGCTGCCATTCCGGCGATTAGGGCCGTAAGCAGCCCGACGGCGGTCAGGCGTCGGGGATCGATCCGCAGCGCCCGGCGTAAAGCCGGCGCCCCTTCGGAAATCGCAAACAGGGCGAAGCCCGTCCCGGCCACCAGGGCGCCGGCAAAACCGCCCCCGGGGGAATGATGTCCCCTGAAAAGCAGGTAGACCGAAAAAACGAGAATCAGTCCCGTCAAAAGCCGCGTGGCCGTTTTGAGTATCAGGGTTCCCATGCGTCTCCCCGCTGCCGGCGGCCCCGCCGGATCAAGGCGTAGGCCGCCAGACCGGCCAGCGCCACCACGGTGATTTCACCCAGGGTATCCAGGGCCCGAAAATCGACCAAAATCACGTTGACGATGTTGCGACCGTGAGCGGCCGCCAAGCTCTGCTGTTCATAAAAGGCCGTCACCGTTCGGTCGAGCGGCGTCGCGGTCGCATTGATCAGCACCACGGCCACGGCGGTGCCTGCGGCCAAAGCCAGCAGGCCGTCGGCGATGCGAACAGGCCGGTCGCCGCATTCCCGGGCATACAGGTCGGGCAACCGCAGCAGGATGACCGCCACGATGATAACGGTCAGGGTTTCAACCAATAATTGGGTCAGGGCCACGTCGGGCGCCCCGTAAATCAAAAATATCAAAGCCAGACCGGCACCCACGACGCCCAGCGCCGGGATGGCCACCAGCCGCCGGCGCGTGGCGACCACGGCGGCTACGGCGGCCGCGATGAGGCCGGCCAGCAAACCGTCGCGAAGGCCCGGCATCGGGAGCGGCCCCAACGCGGGTCGTGGCCCGCCGCTCGCTAACGCCCAGGCGATGAGGCCCACGAAGGTGGCCATGACCACGAAGAGGTAGCGGTGAAGCGAGCCGCTTTGCAACCAGCGGGTTTGCAGACGCCCGACCGATTGAACGCTGCCGAGGCAGGCCTGGTAGACGGCATCCATTGGCATCGGCCAGTGCCGTTCACCCCACGACACCATGCGTCCAATCCGATCCCGTAATCGATAGCAAACCACGCCCACGCTCAGCGTCACGATGCTCAATAGCAGCGGCACGCTCAGGCCGTGGAAGAGCGACAAGCTCATCGGGGCGTCAACGTGTCCCATGGCCCGAACGGCCGGCTGGACGAGCCAGCGGGCGACCCACCAGGGGATGATGCCGAAAAGAATGCCGGTGCCCCCCAGCAGGAGCGGCCCGCCGAACATAACCGCCGGGACTTCATGCCCCCGCTTTTCACCGGCCCCCGGTCCCAGAAACGGGCGCACGAAAAGGAGTCCGGCCACCGCCGTCATCAATGTGTTGGCGGCCACGGCCACGGCTGTAACCGGACCGGGCAGAAAATCCATACTGAGGGCCCCGTCGTAAATGATCTCCTTGCCGACGAAACCGAAAAACAGCGGAAAGCCGGCCATGGAAAGTGCGGCCGCGAGTGCGGCGGCCGCGGTCCAGGGCATGGTGCGAAGAAGCCCGCGCGCGGCGTCCAACTGCCGGGTGCCGGTTTCGTGATCGAGGATGCCCACCACCAGGAAAAGGGCCGACTTGTAGAGGGCATGCACCAGCAAAAAGGTCGTGGCCGCCACCAGGGCCGCCGTGTGCGTGCCCCCCAAAAAGAGGGTCAGCATGCCCAGGGCCATCAGCGTCGTGTACGCCAGGACCCGCTTCAGATCGGTCTGCCCGAAGGCCCGTACGGCCCCCAACAGGGCAGTGACGGCACCGAACAGCGTTAGGGTAATCGTCCAGGCCGGTCCTCCGGCCAAGACCGGATGCAGGCGGGCCAGCAGGTAGATCCCGGCCTTGACCATGGTGGCCGAATGCAGAAAAGCGCTGATAGGGGTCGGTGCGGTCATGGCGTTGGGCAGCCAGAAATGGAAGGGGAATTGGGCCGATTTGGTGAAAGCCCCGGCCAGCACCAGGGCCAGTATGATCGGGTAGCGGGCCGAGCGGGTCAGGACATCGCCCCCGGCCAGTAGTTCGGTGAGGGAATAGGTCCCGGCCGACTGGCCGATCAGAATGAACCCGGCCAGCATCGCCAGACCGCCGGCCCCGGTCACGAAGAGCGCCTGGCGGGCGCTTTCACGGGCATCGGCCGCCTCGTGCGTGAACCCGATCAGCAGAAACGAGGTGAACGTGGTCACTTCCCAGAAGACGAAGAGCAGGATGAGGTTGTCGGCCAGCACCAGTCCCAGCATGGCCAGCATGAAGGACTGGAGGAGGACCTGGTAGCGGCCGGTGTGGGGATGACCGCCCAGGTAAGCGCCCGAATAGATCGTGACCAGGGTGCCCACGGCGGTGATCACCAGGCCAAAGAGCATGCTCAGACCGTCGAGCCGCAAGGCCAGTCTCACCCCCAGGGCCGGCACCCAGTCGATCGCCCACAGGCGCACCTGCCCGGTGGCCGTGCCGCTCAGCCCGGCCGCCAGCAGCAGGAACAATCCCGCCGGCAGGAGGGCGGCCAGGTAGTGCCAGCGTGCACGACGGTTGGGGTTTTCCTTCATGGTTCGCCTCGAAAGCTGGAAACCGCGGCGACGCGTTTCCAGCGGGGTCTTTCGGCATCGGGCCCCGGTTCCGGCAGGGGCGTCGCGCCCCGGGAGATGCTAATCGCCGAGGACCGTTGTCAAAATCGTTTCAACATCGGCGGGGCGCAAAGCAACCGGCGTCGTATCGATCGACCGCCCCAGGATTTGGCGTGCCGCGCGGGCGACCTCCCCGGCCCGGCACGCACCAAGGCCCCCGGCCGAGACCGTTGCTCGGCCCAGCCCGGCCGCATGGATCAAGTTGATCAAAGCGTCGTGGAAACTTTCGGCTCCGGCGGAATGACGGCCGTTGACGGCCGTCCCCGTGGCTGCGGCGATCAAGTCGAAGCGCTCGGGGGATGCTTTCGCCAGCCATTCGAAATAGGCCGGGGCCAGCATCGTCAGGGCCGCAGCGTAAGGCATTTCCGGGACGCAACGGCCCAGGGCACAGGCCAAAAAATGCAGGGACAGGCCGGAGGCCAGCGATGCGCAGATGCCGGCCGCCGTTCCGGCCCACATCAGCAGGCGGCGGGCCTCCCCGTCGCTGCCGTCGGTCACCGCCCGGGGCAGATAGCCGGCGACGATCTGAACGGCCTCCAGCGCCAGCAGGTCGGCGGCCGGTTGACGCTCGGTGGACAGCAACGCTCCGACGGCGTGAAAGAAGGCCACCATGCCGCCAAGCGCGGTCGTTTCCGGCGGCACGCTCAGCGTGAGGTCCGCATCGACGACCGCGAGACGAGGAAACATTAAAGGGTGACGCCAGGCGGTGCTCCCGGCGTGTCCGCTGCGGGTGATCACGCAAGAGGGGTTGGCCTCCGCACCGATGCCGGCGGTGGTGGGGATGGCGACCGTCGGCAAGGGGGGGTGCGCAGGCGTCGTCCCGCCGCCGTCGACGT
>CAYMAR010000119.1:0-2213 GCA_964388465.1 uncultured Desulfobacteraceae bacterium | reverse complement strand
GCCCCCCCGGCTCCGATGACGATCATCGCGCGGGCCCCCTCCGGGAGATGGGTCGTGGTTGCCAGCGTGTCCAGTCGCCCCGGCCCGAAAACGATCCGGGTCGGCATGAACAGGTCGAAACTCGGCATCAAGCGTATCTCCGGCTCAAAGGAAGAAATCCGGCAGCAATGCTTCCGGCGCGATTTCGGGATCGACCTGGTAGCCGCGAAAATCGGTTCGCCCCGCGGCGCGCAGGACGTCTTCGTCGATGAAAAAGTTGCCGGTGCACGCGCGGCTCTCACGGCATAGAATCGCGTAGGCCGCGTCCGCCACGATTTCCGGTGTACGGCTGTGCTTAACCGCCTCACCGCCGCCCAGGAGGTTGCGCACTGCCGCGGTGGCGATCGCCGTGCGCGGCCAGAGCGCATTGAAAGCGATACCTTCCGGCCGAAACTCCTCGGCCATACCCAAAACGCACATGCTCATCCCGTATTTGGCCATGGTGTAGGCCACGTGGGGACCGAACCAGCGGGCCTCCATATTGAGGGGCGGCGAGAGCATGAGAACATGCGGGTTGGCGCTTGAGCGCAGATGCGGCAGGCAGGCCTGGACGCACACGAAAGTGCCGCGCGTGTTGATCTGGTGCATGAGATCGAAGCGCTTCAGTGAGGTTTCCAACGTACCGCTTAAATTGATGGCACTGGCGTTGTTGACCAGGATGTCGATGCCGCCGAAACGGGCGGCGGCTTTTTCCACGGCGGTGTTCACGGCCTTGTCGTCGCGGATGTCCACCGCCAGCGGAAGGGCCTGTCCACCGGCACGCTCGATTTCTTCGGCGGCCGTGAAAATGGTGCCCGGCAGTTTGGGATGCGGCTCCCGGGTTTTGGCCACGATTACGATGTTGGCGCCGTCGCGGGCCGCCCTCAGCGCGATGGCTTTGCCGATCCCCCGACTGCTCCCGGTGATGAACAGGGTTTTTTGGTTGAGCATGTCCGGCACCAGCTCCTTTCGGTTACCCGAACGCCGATGGCGGCGCCCGTTAGCGACCACTCATACTACACTCTGCCTTGAACCTGTCAACCGCAGTGAACACGCGGCGGTTATTGGCGCATTTTTATTTTTGTGCTAAGCAGGGACATTGGCAAAAACACTTCGTCTGACGTTCGAAAGTACGATCATGCCCTGCCTGCTGCCCAAACTGACCGCGCTTTTTCTGCTGGCCGCGGCCCTGCCTGCATATGGTCAATCACGGGTCTATTGTCCGACGGCGCCTGAAGAGCGCGACCGGCGTTGCGCCCGCGTGAGCAATCAGATTGTCCGGGACCGCGAGCAGATTGCATTCGCTGATGCCCAATTGCGGAATCCCGAGATCATTCTGGCGCGGGTCGAAATGCAACCCCAAGAATCGCTGGCAGACTATCGCGCCCGCGTGGAGCGCCAGCAAGGAGTGGCAACCCCTGAATCCAACACCTGGCTGCCCGTGGTGGGGCGCTATTTCAACCCCACCCAGCAGCGAATGTACGTGGCCCTCAAGCGCGCCGACTTCTGGCGCTATATTTGGGAGAGCCTGGCGTTCGATCCCGATTTGGCCCGGGCCGATTTCAAACGCCGCGAGCGGCGCAGCCGCCGTGAAAAAGCCTTTCAGCTCGAAGCCCCGGAAAGTGCGATCAACCGGTTGCAGTATTCGCTTGAGACCCAGTTGGCATTTCAACGTGAATGCTGTGCGCTGCCGAAGGCACCCCCTCCGCCGCCGGCCGCTGGCTTCGGGCCACGGCCCTCGCCGGGCTCTGGATCGCCTTGATCGACATACGCTGACCGACTTGACCGATGGTCTATCGTTGCTATCCTGAAAAGGTGAAATTGAAAACGTTAGATCACGGACGCCACGGAGCCAAGCGCATGTTCCCCAGGCTCACCACATTCTTATTACTGTCCTTTGTCTTGAGTGCCTGCGCCGGGACGGGCGCAAACCGCTTGGCCGGTCGTCAGACCAAACCCGAGAGTCGCGTCGCCATCCAGTCCGGCGGAACCCACGAGGCCTATTGGCAAACACGTGATCTTGCAGTCGGTTTCGAGTACACCTGGCAGACGAGCACGTTCGCGGTCAAGGGTGCGGTCGAACTCAGCAAGATGATCGCGCAATTCACCACGCTCGACTATTTGCGCCTCCGAATCCATTTCCTCGACGAAGATGGGGTTATCCTATCGACCCATAACGTTTGGAACGCGGGCTA
>CAYMAR010000118.1:0-10048 GCA_964388465.1 uncultured Desulfobacteraceae bacterium | reverse complement strand
TTTCTCGAACGGCCCTCGAGCGCAAAGCGCGAACGTCCGCACCGGCAGGCGTTCGTGCGTTTATAATGCTTGCGGCGGCACGATCGGACCATGTGCGGCCTTGAGGGCTTCAAGCCCGCCGCGCTGGCGGTCGAGAATCGCAAACAAGCGCTCGGGAATGTTTTCGTCCTTGGCGTAGGCGGCCATTTGAAGATCGATCCGGGCGAGGATATGATCGATGTAAAGCGAAAACTGCTTCGTGTAGAGATCTTCAGGGTAATCCTTGTCGATGATGGCGGCAAACAGGCCCCTGAGGTCGGCATAGCGGGGCAGATAACCGATGGGCGTATCGATGGTGGCCGCCTCCCGGTGCGCCAGCCGTTCAAGCCAACTCAGCCATACCTTGACGTCGCGCTTCTCGCCCAGCAGTTGCTTGCCTTGCCCGCCGCGGGCCCCATGCGTCAGAAAATAATTCAACCCGGCCATGACTGGACGTTTGCCGTCCGCGATCAAATCGCTGCCGAAAAAGGCGAACTGGGTGGCCATGTAATCGCCCAAAGCGCCGGGGATAAAAGGCGCATTGGCCCAGGGCGCTCGCTTGACACCCGAAGCCCCCACCTCGGTGGCGGTGGCGGCCGAGACGATGCAGGCGCCGATGAGCACCCCTTCGTCGGTCGTCTTGGCGGCCCAGACCGGGGGCATGGTATCGCTGTCGCGGCCGCTGTAAGTGATCACCCGGGTCTGAACGCCCTGAGGATCTTCACAGCGTTCCGAATAGTTGCGAAGCGCCCGGGCCGTTACGGTGCATCGGGCGTTGGGGTGTGAAATGGGAACGGGCTTGCCATTGGCATCGGTCATGCCCTTCTCCCATTGGCCCTGGAAGTTGAAACCCTTGTCAGGCTGCGGTTCGCCGTTGCCGGCCCAGTGGGGAACGCCGTTTTCGTCGATGAGCACGTTGGACCAGATCACCTCGGTGCCCGGTTGGCGCAAGAGTTCCATCAACATGGGATCGCCTTCCCAGTTGACGTCTTCCACGATACCGAAAATACCGGCTTCCGGGTTGATCGAGCGGACCGTACCGTCGTCGGCAATCCACATCTGCGCCAGATCGTCACCCACAAACCAGTTGCCGGCCATGGCCGTGGTGGTCTTGCCGCATCCACTGGGGGCGGCGCCGGCGAACCATGTCACCCGTCCTCCCGGTCCTTCGATTCCGGTGATAAACATGTGCTCCGCAAGTTCCCTGCCGGCGTTTTCATAGATGGCCTTGTCCACCGAAAAGCGGTGATTGCCCTTTTTGAGCAGCAGGGTATTGCCGGCGTAGGTGCAGTTGCAGCTGTAGGTCGTCCGGTAGCGTCGGTCCATGAACACGCGGGCCTGGGGCAGGTCCTCGGTCCGGTTCAGGCCTTCGCTGTGAAGATTGGCGTAGAAATGGCCGCAGCGGACCACTTCGCGATCGAAAGCCTCGAACGCATTGCGATAGAGGATCTCGGCGCTGTGGGAGACGTAGGCCGAACTCGTGATTTCCAAGGCGGGGTTGGATACCGGCGCACCGACCGGCCCCCGCATATAGAAACCGATCATCATCGTCTTCGCGCGCATGATGCCCGCCATCCGGCTGCGGATTTCCTCCAGCGCCTCGTTGCGCAATTTTTTGAGGGCCAGGGAAGAAACTTTCTCGTCGGCATCCACGATGTAAAACGTGCGGTCGATAATGCGGCCCTGCTCCTCCTTGAGATCGAAATGGATCGTATGCTGCGGCATGGGCAGGGCTTTCTCCTCTCCCTTGTCCAGCGCATGCTGCCGAATCCACTCCCGGTCGGCTTCCGTGCCGGTATTGACGAAAATGGCGGCCGGGTCGCACAAGGAAACGGCATTCGCGATCTTGATCAGGACCTCAGGGGTTTGAATCCGGGCGATGCGGGCGCGGTGTTCGGCATCCATGCGCTCATGGAAGAGGTCTTGGGCGGCCTCGACCGTTTCGATGCCCCCGAGAACCTGGGCGATGTCATACGTCGTGCTTGCATGGCTCATGGCTGTCTCCCTGCTGCCGGTTGACGATCGATGAAAACGCGGGCTTCTGGGGCGCAACATCATCTGGCCGGCGGCCGTTTCGCGTTGCCGAGCGGAAAGGACCGCCGCCGCGGACATCATGAGGATGGACGATTCGGGTGCGGAGCACCCCTATCTTTGTTTTCCCCCGCCTATTCGTCAATAGATTTCTGCCCCCTTCGAATGAAGACGCCGCAGGACTCACGGGCCGGAGGCACATCCGGATCGTTCGAAAACCGGCATGTGCTGCCGGATCCAAATCCGGATTTTTTCACGTTCATCCTTTATTTCCTGCAGGGCCCGTCCCCGATGGCTGACGGCGCTTTTTTCGTCTCGGGTCAGGTCGGCAAACGTCTTGCCCAGCGGCGGATAAAAGAAGACCGGATCGTAGCCGAATCCGTGGTCCCCGGACGGCACACGTGTGATTTCGCCATCGCAACGGCCCTCGTAGGTCAGGGCGGGACCTCCCGGCACCGCAATCGAGATGACGCATTCGAAGGACGCCCGCCGATCAGCGATACCGGCCATGGCCTGAAGCAGTTTCCGGCAACGGTCGGCATCGCTGGCCTCCGCACCGGCCCAGCGGGCCGAATGCACTCCCGGCGCACCGTCCAGCGCCGGCACCACCAGTCCGGAGTCGTCGGCCAGGGCCGGAAAACCCAGCACCCGAGCGGTGAAGCTGGCCTTCTTGTAGGCGTTTTCCTCGAAGGTGTCGCCGTCCTCGACCACATCAGGAATCGGGCCAAAGTCATCCAGGTTGCGAATTTCAATGGGAAAATCCTCGAGCAGCGCCCGGATTTCATCGGTTTTGCCGGCGTTGCGCGTGGCCATCACCAGCACCAGCGGTTGTTCCATGGAGCGCCTTTCCGTTTTCCAGATCGATTGTCCGCGGCTCGGGGCCCTTGTCCACGAATCCAGTCGACATTTGTTAAACGAAGCCGTCCGGTTTGTAAACCCGTTTGGTTCGTTGACCTGAGCGGCCGTCCGGCACCGAGGGATAAAAATGACTTTACAGTCCATTCGGGCCTGTTGTAAACGTTGAATTTTTGCAGGCTTGCTCGAAAACGCCGCTGGCTGCCCGTCGAACGTGGGCGGGCCCCGGCCGGGCAACGGTTGTCTACCAGGCCCGACCTGAAGACGCAATCCACCAAGCAGGGGATGGAACATGCACAAACTGCTGACGGACCAACCGGGAGAGCGGATGCTGATGCTCGGCAACGAAGCCATCGCCCGCGGCGCACTGGAGGCCGGCGTGGCGTTTGCCTCGACCTACCCGGGAACGCCCTCTTCGGAAATCTCACTCAATCTGTTTCAAATCGCACACGAAACCGAGCTTTATTTCGAATACAGCACGAACGAAAAAGTGGCCCTGGAAGTCGCCGCGGCAGCGGCCAATTCGGGGGTGCGCGCCATGTGCATGATGAAACATGTCGGGGTGAACGTGGCGGCGGATGCCCTGATGACCTTGGCTTACGTGGGCACCCGTGCCGGACTGGTGCTCGTTTCGGCGGACGACCCCTACATGTTTTCGAGCCAGAACGAGCAGGACAACCGCTATTACGGCAAACTCTCCGGACTGCCGCTGCTTGAGCCGTCTTCCGTGGCCGAGGCCAAAGCGATGGTCCCTTACGCCTTCGCGTTGTCCGAGCAGTTGAACGAACCCGTGATACTGCGCACCACCACCCGCATCAATCACTCCACGGCCGTGGTGGAACTGGGGAACTTGGGTAAACCAGAGCCCCGGGGGCATTTTGAAAAAGACCCCTTGAGCTTTGTCACCGTGCCGGCGGTCTCCCGCAAGCTGCACGTCCGGCTGCTGGCGATCATTGACCGGGCGGAGGAGCAGTCCGAAATCAGCCCTTTCAATTTCGAAGCGGGCCAAGGCGCCTGGGGCATCATCTGCAACGGTGTCAGTTATGCCTATGCCGCCGATGCGCTCCGGGACCTGGATATCGAGGACCGCACGCGGCTACTGCGGATCGGCTTTTCGCATCCCCTGCCCCGCAAGCGGGTGAAAGCCTTTCTGGCCGCCTGCGACAAGGTTCTCGTCGTGGAAGAGGGTGAGCCCTTCATGGAGGAGGCCGTTAAGGCCATCGCCCAGGAGGAAGGCCTGACGCTGCCCATCCGGGGCAAGGGTGACGACCTTTTTTCACGGCTCTACGAATTCGACCCCGCCATGGTCCGCCGGGTCATCGCCCATTTCTTCGGTATCGACCACACGCCACCGAAGGTGCCCGATCTTTCCGACGTTCCGGAAATTCCCCCGCGCCCGCCCACGCTGTGTGCCGGCTGCTCCCACCGGGCCACCTTTTATGCGGTCAAGAAGGCCACCGAGGGCCTGGATGTGATCCACCCCTCCGACATCGGCTGCTACACGCTGGGCTTTCTGCCGCCGCTTTCGATGGGGGATTTCGTGATCTGCATGGGCGCCTCCACGGGCAGCGCCGGCGGTTTCGCGCAGGCCACCGACCAGAAGGTGGTCTCGTTTATCGGTGACTCCACCTTTTTTCATTCCGGCATCCCCGGCCTGATCAATGCGGTCTTCAACAACCACGACATCACCCTGATCATCCTGGACAACCGCACCACGGCCATGACGGGCCACCAGCCCAATCCAGGCGTGGACATGAACGAACTCCGCCTTGAGGGCTACGGCCAGATCGAAATCGAACCTCTGGTCCGGGCGTTGGGCGTAAACCACGTGACCACCGTCAAACCCTACAATCTGAAAAAAAGCATCGCCGCCATCCGCGCAGCGGTGCAGTTCGACGGGGTGTCGGTGGTGATCGCCAAGGAAAAATGCACCCTCTACGCCAAGGCCCTCAAACAGCTGCACGGCAAGGCCTTTCAGATCACCGACCGCTGCACCAATCACCGGGACTGCATCAGCGATCTGGGCTGTCCCGCCTTTTTCCTCGAGGGCGACAAGGTCCACATTGACCCGGACATATGCACCGGTTGCGCCGTCTGCGCCCAGGTCTGCCCGGAGCATGCCATCGCCCCCCTGAAATCGACCCCGTGATCACGATGACCGGCGACCGACCGCCGGTGGATTAAGGAGCAGATATGAAACCCATGCGATTGATCATCGTGGCCGTCGGCGGCCAAGGCAACCTGCTGGCCTCCAAGGTTCTGGGCGAGGCGGCCCTGATGACCGACATCCCCGTTCGCATGAGCGAGATTCACGGCATGGCCCAGCGGGGGGGGGTCGTCGAATCGGCCCTCGTATTTGGAGATGCGCACAGCACGATCATATCCGACGGCGAAGCCGATGTACTGGTGGGTTTCGAGCCGGCCGAAACGTTGAGGGCCCTCAACAAATGCAATGCCGGCACCACGGTGATCACCAACACGGCGCCCCTGCCGCCGTTTACCGTGGCCATCGGCAAAGGCACCTACCCGGATCTTGCGCATGTCACCGCGCTGGTCGAGGCCAAGACCCGGCGGTTGATCGCGTTTGACGCCGCCGCGCAGGCACGCGCGGCAGGCAACATCATGTCCCTCAACATCGTATTGCTTGGGGCCCTGAGCCAGACCGGTCTTTTGCCCCTGGCGGCCGAAACGGTTCGCGAGGCCATCCGCACCCGCACCAAACAGGCCTTCGCCGAAGTCAACCTCAAAGCCTTTGATCTTGGATATCAGGCGGCAACCGGTTAGCCCGCCGCCACCCCGTCAACGGGCCGGGGCCACGGCAGCCGTCAGCCCGGTCCGAAGTCCTGCTTACACGCCTCCCCGGCACGGCCCGGCCTGCTCGAAACGACAGGCCGATCGCTTTACAATGCGGAGGCCCTATGCCATACTGCGCCGGCCATCGGGACGCCGGATCAACCATACCACCACGCCATGCTTCGGGAACTCTCCATAAAAAACTTCGCCATTATCGACGATCTCCGGATTCATCTCGATGATGGCATGACGGTCATGAGCGGCGAGACCGGCGCCGGCAAATCCATTATCATCAGCGCCGTCAACTTGCTGCTGGGTTCCCGGGCCTCCTCCCGACTGATCCGCACGGGTGCTGACAACGCCGAACTGGAGGCTTTCTTCGAGATTTCGCCGGAATCCGGTGCCGCCCGCGCCATGCATGCAAACGGGTATGATCCGGCGGAAGGACTGCTGGTCCGCCGGATCATCGCCCGCCGCGACCGGCACCGGGTATACCTCAATGGCCGCCTGGCGACCATGCAGGTTCTGAATGCAGTGACCGCCGATCTGGCCAGCATCTCGAGCCAGCACGCCCACCAGGGTCTTTTAAAGGAAGACCTGCACCTGGATATTCTCGACCAGTATGGCGGCCTGATGCCGATGCGCAAGACCCTGGCCGAACGTTACGACGCCATGCAGCCCCACATCGAGCAGTTGGACGCGCTGATGTCACGGCAGCAGCAACAGGGGGAACAGCGCGAACTGTTGCGTTTCCAGCTACAGGAGATCGAGGCCGCCGCGCTTCAGCCCGACGAGGACCACACCCTGGAACAGGAGCGGTCACGCCTGCGCAATACCCAGATGCTCATGCAGACAGTCGGCGCCTGTATCGAAGGCCTCTACGCCGCCGAGGGGGCCGTTGTCGATCAGCTCGCCGCTGTTCGCGCCGAAATGGAAAAAGCCGCCGCCATCGATGACGAACTCGCATCCCCCTGCCGCCAGCTTGCCGAGGTGGGCTATCAGGTGGAAGATCTCACGGAGACGCTGCGTGTCTATTTGCAGCAGGTCGAGGGGGATGAAAACCGCCTGGAAATAGTCGAGGACCGTTTGGACCTGATCAACCGCCTCAAGCGGAAATACGGGGGAACGCTCGAGAACGTCTTGGCTCAGGCGGCTGAAATCCGCCAGAACCTCGAGGCGTTCGAAAACCTCGAGGATCGCATACGCGCAACCGATCGTTATCTCGAGAAAGAGCGTGCCCGGCTGGCCGAGACAGCCGATGGCCTGTCGGCGCGCCGCCGCGATGTGGCGCGAAGATTGGCCGCGCGCACCGTCGCGGAACTGGACGCCCTCGAAATGGAGGGAACGCGGTTCGAAGTGACCCTCAGCGAAGTGGAAGCCGACACTAACACCTCGCCATGGATGAACCACAGAGGCGTGCGCATCGACGCGCGGGGATACGACCGGGCGGCTTTTTTCATTTCACCCAACGTGGGCGAGGCGCTCAAACCCCTGGCGACCATCGCCTCCGGCGGGGAACTCTCGCGGGTCATCCTGGCCATCAAAGCCATTCTGGCGGATTCCGATGCCGTCGAAACCCTCATCTTCGACGAAGTCGATGCCGGCATCGGCGGCGGGGTTGCCGAGGTCGTCGGCCAAAAGCTCAAGGCGTTGGCCGGCCATCACCAGGTGATCTGCATTACCCACCTGCCCCAGATCGCACGCTTCGGCGATGCCCATTTCAAGATTGCCAAACAGGTCCACGGCGGCCGGACCGCGACACAGATCGCCCCACTGGACGAGCCCGCGCGTCTCGAGGAAATCGCACGCATGCTCGGCGGGGTGAAAATTACCGCCAAAACACGAGCCCATGCGCGTGAATTGCTGCGCAGCGGTTGAAGCGCAGGCGGCGCCGTTCGCTTGACAAGCGCGGTTCCCGCGTCTAATTAAGGATGCAAAGATGGAAAGCGAGGAATTTCAATGCCTATATATGAATTTCGCTGTTTGAAATGTCAGGAACTTTTCGAATTTCTGGCGGTAAAAAGCGACGACACCATGGAAACCCGGTGCCCCCATTGCGATGCCGAAGATTTCGAGCGCGTGATGAGCTCCACCAACTTTGCCATGGGAGGCGGCACAGGGGAAAGCAGCGCCTCCAAGCAAACCCGCACCTGCTCCGGCGGCAACTGCACGACCTACGAAATCTCCGGCCCCTAAATCGCGACACCCGAAAACGATGGCATGCGCCCGGGGCTTGCGGGACCGGCGCAAGACGCGCGCCCCTCACAGTTGGAAAGGGGGTTGCGGTTCATGTCTGTGAAATCGTCGGACCACGCGCACCGGATGACACAAGATCTTCCCGCATACCTTCCACTTCACCGCGACGGTCGCCTCGCCGCCCGTATCGAGGCCGCTCGTACGAAAATGCGCTCCTGCGACCTGTGCCCGCGCCGCTGCGGCGTCGACCGTCTTGCCGGGGAGCTTGGTTTTTGCCAGACGGCGGACCGCGCCTGGGTGGCCAGCTACGCCCCCCATTTCGGTGAGGAAGCCCCCCTCGTGGGCCGCAACGGATCGGGAACGATCTTCTTCACTCACTGCAATCTTGGTTGCGTATTCTGCCAGAATTACGACATCAGCCATCGGTCGGCAGGCGCCCCGGTGACGGTCCGGCAATTGGCGGACATGATGCTCGATCTGCAGCGCCGTGGCTGCCACAACATCAACTGTGTCTCCCCATCACATGTCGTCGTCCCGATTCTCGAGGCCCTGGCGCTGGCGGCCGAGGAAGGCCTCGACCGACCCCTGGTTTACAACACGGGGGGCTACGATGCCCTCACGACCTTGGGACTGCTCGACGGCATCGTCGATATCTACATGCCCGATTTCAAATTCTGGGCGCCCGCCTCGGCCCTGAGCTATTGCGGTCTATCCGATTATCCCGAGGTGGCCCGCCAGGCCCTTGCCGCCATGCACCGCCAGGTGGGAACCCTGACCGTGGACGATCGCGGCGTGGCCCGGCGCGGGGTGATCCTGCGCCACCTCGTTATGCCCGGGCGTATCGATGAAACGCGGGCCATTCTGCAATTTATCGCCACGACCCTTTCGCCGGACACCTACGTCAATTTGATGCCCCAATACCGACCCTGCGGCGAGGCCCGGCGCTACACCGAACTGAACCGTCGGTTGACGGTGGCCGAATTCGAGACCGCCGTTCTGGCTGCGATGGAAGCCGGCCTGCGCCGTCTGGATTAGCCCGCGCCGGGCGCGTCTGCCGACCGGAGACCCCGTCGCCGCCAGCAATCTCTTGACGTCCGGCGGCACTTCGAATAAATCAGCGCCATCCTTGAAAAGGAAAAAGGTCAAGCCATATGAACAGACATTCCGGCCCGAGGGTTGTTCGCCATGGCGAATCCCGTTATTTGAACGCTTGCAAGAAAAGCCTGGGGATTTGCCTGGCCGCCGTGGTTTTATCGGTCGGGATGGCAACGCCGCTGTGGGCGGAACGCATGGCCCTGGCCGTCGATAAAGCCAATGTCCGTTCGGGGCCCGGAACAAAGAAATACGAGGTGCTCTGGGAAATTGAGCGTTATCACCCGATCCAGGTCATCCACACCCAGAATGAATGGCTTTTCTTCAAGGACTTCGAAGGGGATGAGGGCTGGATTCACAAGCGCCTGGTGGACAAGACGCCCACGGTGATCACCCGCAAGGACATGGTCAACATCCGCTCCGGCCCCGGAACGGATACCACCATCCGCTTCAGGGCCGAGAAAGGCGTTCCGCTCAAGGTCATGGAGCGCCAAGGCGACTGGATCCGCATCCAGAGCGCTTACGGCGACAAGGGCTGGATTCACCGGAAGCTGGTTTGGTAGACGCACCGCATCGCATCCGAGAGCCCGACGATCGGGATTGGAAACAGCAAGATGCCCATCGATTGGTTTAAACCGGATAGCGACCGCAAACGAATTGTCGGTATCGGCTCGGCCCTGGTGGACATCCTGGTGCCTACCGACGACGCCTTCGTCGCCCAAACCGGGGTGCCCAAGGGCGGCATGATCTACTTTGATCCGCCTGTGATCGACCAGGTGCTCAAGGCCGCCGGGGCGGCCCCGCAGATCGTGCCCGGCGGGGCGGCCTGCAACACCATTACCGGGGTGGCCCAGTTGGGCGGAAAAACGCGCTTTCTGGGCAAACGCGGCCGCGACGATTTCGGCGAACAGTTCGAGGC
Source organism: uncultured Desulfobacteraceae bacterium (assembly GCA_964388465.1). Classification (GTDB taxonomy): domain Bacteria; phylum Desulfobacterota; class Desulfobacteria; order Desulfobacterales; family UBA5852; genus JABZFP01. The sequence continues at coordinate 144 of CAYMAR010000118.1, read as the reverse complement.
GGCACTTGTCCGGCACGGCGTCGACACGCATCTGGTGGATTCCGAGACCCCCACGGGACGCGTGCTCTCCCTGATCACACCGGACTCCCAGCGCACCATGCTGACCTATCTCGGCGCTTCGTCTGAAATGCGGCCCGACGAGGT
>CAYMAR010000117.1:0-10147 GCA_964388465.1 uncultured Desulfobacteraceae bacterium | reverse complement strand
CTCAGGACGAGCTGACCGGGATGGACACGGTGACCCAGGGGAAACAGCACTACAGTCAGGCCATGGCCAAACTCAAGGCGGACCAGGCCGCCTTTTCGATCGTCGTGCTGACCCTGGAGGGCATGGCGGAGATCAACGCCGAGCTGGGGCACGTCCAGGGGCAGACCATTCTCAAAAACTTTTCCGCCGCCGTCAAACCGCACCTGCGCGAGGGCGACTCCTGTTCGCGCCACGGCCTGGCCCAGCTGATGGTCGTCTTGCACAATGCCGGCGAAGACGACACGCGCCGCTTCTGTCTCGACCTGGCGCAAAAGCTCAAGGCCGATCAGATATTGAACGGCATCGGCGATAACGTGGACACCCTGAATGTCAGCGCCGGCTTCGCCGAGGCGGCCATGGATGCGGCCATCGACGCGGTCCTGGCCAGTGCCAAGTCACGTGAGGCCACCTTCCTCGAATTCAGCGTTAAATAGAATCGGAGCTCACCGGTGGCAAATATCCTCGAACCCTTCCAACCGCAGAGGTCGCTATGAGCCGTAAAATGGCCATCGTGCTGGAAAACAAGCTCGAAGAGCTGAGTGTGCTCACCCAAATGCTGCAGGTTTTCCTGCGCCCCTACCAGATGCCTTCGGCCACCCTCTACGCCCTTGAACTCACCCTGGAGGAAATCCTGGTCAACATCATATCCTACGCCTACGACGAAGAGACGACGCACGCCATCGAGTTCAAGGTTGAAGTCGACGACACCATGATCGCCATGAAATTCATCGACGGCGGGGCCCCCTTCAATCCGCTCGCCGTCAAGAAGAAGGACACGGCCCAGCCGCTGATGGAGAGGGGTGTCGGGGGCCTGGGCATCAGCGTGGTCCGTAAGATGCGCGATATGATGGAGTACCAGCGCAAGGCCGACAAGAATATCCTGCGGATCTGGTTCCAGCGCCAGCAGGATACGGCCTGATTCGCATAAGGCAACGCCTGGATCGAAAGGATAATATTTATGGCCCACCCGATAACACCTGAACAAGGCCTGCCGGGGCCACCGCCCCCACCAGCGCTCAGCCGGCTATTTGATCCCTTCGGTCAGCGGGTCATGGTCTTGGTCAACAATCTGGGCGCCGCCATGATCTTTCTGCTCAAGGCCCTCGTCCTCATTTTCGGGCGCAAGCAGCCGGCGGCCATCATTCAGCAGATCAACATGATCGGCGTGAAAACCGTCAACATCGTGGCCCTCGTCGGTTTTTTCACCGGGATGGTCATGGGGCTGCAACTCTACTACACGCTGGTCCAATACGGGTCCGTCGGGGTGTTGGGCTCGGCGGTGGCCCTTTCGATCATCCGCGAACTGGGGCCGGTGCTGACCGCCATCATGATCACGGCCCGGGCCGGGTCGTCCATGACGGCCGAAATCGGCATCCAGCGCAATTCCGAGCAGATCGACGCCCTGTATACGATGCGCATCGATCCGGTGGGCTACCTGATCAGCCCCAAGGTGGCGGCTTCGATCATCAGCTTCCCGATTCTAACGGCCCTGTTCGACCTGATCGGCATTCTGGGCGGCTATGTCAGCGGTTGCGTGATCATGGGGGTCAATTCCGGATCGTATTTCTACCGCGTTGTCAGCAGCGTGACTCTGGAAGACGTCAACGGCGGCTTCATCAAGGCCCTCGTTTTCGCCGTGATCGTCTCCACCATCTGCTGCTACCAGGGGTATTTCACCCACATGCGCACGGACAGCTACGGCGCGCGCAGCGTCAGTCTCTCGACCACCTCGGCCGTGGTGTTGTCCTGCGTCTCCATCCTGGTGGCCGATTATATCGTCACCTCGTTTTTACTGTAACCCATGTCAAGCGCCTCGGTATTCAGAAAGGTCAAGTGATGAAAAAATACTCCAACGAAACCATCGTGGGCATTTTCGTGGTTCTGGGCCTGGTGGCCATCAGCTTTATGGCCGTGAAACTCGGCAACATCTCCCTGGTGGGCGACAACACCAACACCTACTACGCCCCTTTCAGCACGGTTTCCGGTCTGCGGGTGGGCAACTCCGTCGAAATGCTGGGCTTGGAGGTTGGGAGGGTGGCGGCTTTCCGGATGGATCAGGAAAGGCTCCAGGCCGTTGTGACCCTTGAGGTGGACAAAAAAGTCGAAGTCTTTGACGATGCCATCGCCTCCATCAAGACCGCCGGTCTGATCGGCGACAAATACGTCAATATCGATCCGGGCGGCGGCGGCGACCTGCTGGCCGACGGCGACACCATCATCGAAACCGAATCCCCCGTCGATCTGGGCGATTTAATCAGCAAATACGCTTTCGGCGACGTCGACAATTAACCTGTGGCCAGCGGCCTTTCACACGGCGGCGTTACCGCGCGGGCCTATCCGCCGCCTGGGAAACGCACGGCGAATAGACGGGAAAAAGGGGTTGATCCAATGCGAAAGATCGGTCTGTTCATTTTTATCGGTGTGATCATCGGGCTTGCCGGCACGCCGGTCGCCGCCGGACAATCCGGCCATGAAAACCTGTTCTCCCGATCGAATCGGGCAACGGACAATGAACGATTCGAAAGCTGGGGTGTCGAACGGCCGGTCAATGTCTATCGTGTCGCCGACAGCGAACGTTACCGGAGGGAACAATCCCCGGTCTGGGCCCGGGATCTATGGGCCCAGAATGCCAACGATTCCGCCGAGGATGAATGGGCCGACGAATGGGAGGACGATGAGGGGGTGGCCGACGAAATCCCGGACCCCCTGATGGGGCTGAACTGGATTTTCTTCCAGTTCAATGACAAGTTCTACCTCTATCTCTGGGAGCCGCTGGCCAAGGGCTACGGTAAGGTCGTGCCTGAAGCCGCCCGCAAGGGCGTGCGCAATTTCTTCTCGAACCTGACCACGCCCATCCGGCTGGTGAACTGCCTGCTGCAGGGCAAATGGGCGGACGCCGGCAACGAGAGCGCCCGTTTTCTGATCAACACCACGGCGGGGGTCCTGGGTTTCGGTGACCCGGCCTTCGAGGACTACGGGCCGCCCAAGGACGAGGATTTCGGGCAGACGCTGGGTTACTGGGGTTTGAACGACGGGTTTTTCCTGACGCTGCCGTTTATCGGACCGTCGTCGCTTCGGGATGGCATCGGCTTCTACGCCGACGGTTACCTGAACCCGGTGTCCTACATCGACGGCAAACCTCACAGGACCACCCCCACCAAAATCGCCATCCGCGCCTACGAAAAATTTAACGCCACGTCGTTTCAGATTGGCGAGTACGAGAGACTCAAAGGGATGGCCCTGGATCCCTATGTGGCCATTCGCAACATTTATTTTCAGAACCGCCAGAAAAAGATCGCCGAGTAAATCGGCGATAGCTGCGTCGGGTGGATGTCTATCCGGATAAGCCGCCCCGCGGCTTCATCCGGACAACTGTTTCAGGCCGTCTTCGAACGTGTCCGTGATGGGAAAGAAGGAGGCGAAGCCGCTGATCTCGAAAACATTGCGCACATTGGGGTTGGGGGCGCAAAGAGCGAAACGGCCCTGGTTGCGCTTGATTGCCTTGGCCGTGGCCAGGAGCACACGCAAACCCGCACTGCTGATGTACTCCATCGCGGCGATATCGAAAAGAAAAGGCCCCTTGGCGGAACGCACCTGATCCAGGATCTGCTGTTCGGCCGTCTCCGAAGTGACGGCATCCAGACGTCCCTCAATTTTAAAGCAGAATACACCCTGTTCCTCGAAGGTCTCAATTTTCATTGCGTTTTTTCTCCGTGCGGCCCGATTTCCATGCGGCGGATCTGGTTGGTGCCTGCCGGTCAGCCTGGTTCGGGCAGGCCTCTTGCGTAATTCCTGACTGAACGGCCGGGGCCATCGTCCGCCCAGCGCTTCGAATCGAAATGGCTGGAGAAGCCCCGGAACATGATGGGGGCAACCTATACGAACGGCGCGGATTAATCAATCCTTGCGTGCATTTGACAATCAACGCCTGATTATTATTCCTTTTAAACGCATGGCGCGATGTATTGATGTACAGCCGCCCGGTCGGCAGATTTAAGTCTTACCATCGGGCGGTATCGATGAAAGGAGTCTACCATGGCGTACACATGCAAAAATTGCGGCGCGGTGGCCAACGCCCCCGGCCATCTATGTAGCCCCTGCGGCGATAAGCAGAATTGCTCCTTCTGCGGCAGCCCCGAAGTCGATCATGCCCACATGTGCAAAGGCAAACTGACCGCCATGAAGTACGTGTGCGACGGATGCGGCCGGGTGGCCATGGAAAGCGAGCATCTCTGCAAACCGGCTCCGATCGGTTGACCGACCTCGGATCCCGAAGACCGCTTCATGCAACACAGGCGAAGCTATCAGGCTTCGCCTGTGTTTTTTTATGCGGCCGTTGAACCGGGCGCTCGATCCAGATCGTGCGGCCCGGTGTTAAACGGATGCGGCGGACAGCCCCAGCGCTCGGCGCTTATCTTCGATCCGGCGGCGAATGAGCAGGGCGGCCTTCTCGGGATCGGGTTCCACCGCGAAGCTCGCGCCCACCACGTCCTCGAGGCCCTCGGTCAAGAGCTTGACGATGTTCATGCTGCCGGTGACGGGGGGCATCGGGCCCAGCACGGTGTAGACCCCCGAGGCCACGAAATAGCAGCCGATGGCCGCGGCTTTCTCTGAATACCACTCGGGGGCCGAACCGGCCACGGGCAGGTCGCTGATGTCGCAGCCCAGGGCGTCGGCCAGGACCGCGAGCAAAACCAGGATGCGCACGTTGTCGACACAGCTGCCGAAATGTAGCACCGGGGGCACCCCCAGCGCTCCGCAGACCTCCTTGAGGCCGGGACCGGCCATGGTGATGGCGTCGGCCAGTTTGAACCCGGCCTTGGCGTTGGCCACCGCCACGCAGCCCGTGTCCACCACCAGGATATCGTTCTCGATCAGCCGCCGCGTCAGGGTGACGTGGCCGTAGTCCTGCTTGATCTTGGGGTTGTTGCAGCCCACGATGCCCACGGCGCCCCGGATCTTGCCCGCCTTGATGGCTTCCAGCAGGGGCTCGGGTGTTCCCCCCAGCGCACCCACCACCGCCTCCACCGAAAACCCCCCCAACGCATCCACCGGTTCGACCGGGATGTAGACCTCGCCGCGGCGGGGATAATTTTCGATGGCTTCCCGGACCACCTCTCGGGCTTTCGCGGCCGCATTGTCGGGATGGAACTCGTGGTGGTCCATATGGGGAAAACGGGCTTTGTCCGAGGTGCTGACCATCTTGGTGTGGTAACAGGCGGCCACCGTTCCCAGCGAGGGCATGATGCACTGGTAGTCGACGATCATCATGTCGACCGCCCCGGTGGAGAGAATCAGTTCGGTCATGAGGTGGTTGCCGGCCATGGCCACGCCGTGACGCATGAGCAGCTCGTTGCCGGTGCAGCAGACGCCGGCCAGATTGATGCCGGCCGCACCGCTCTCCCGGGCCAGGGCGGTCATGTCATCCGCAAGGCAGGCCTGCAGGATCATTTCCGAGACCACCGGGTTGTGGCCGTGAACGATGATATTGACCTGGTCTTTTTTGAGTACGCCGGCATTGACCGCCGTGGGTCGCGGGGTGGGGGTGCCGTACAGGATGTCGGAGACCTCGGTGGCGATCATCGAGCCGCCCCAGCCGTCGGAAAGCGCGTTGCGCAGACCGTGCAGGAGAATGCTCTGCCAGTCGTTGTCTACGCCCATGTGGGTGCGGTGCATCATTTCGGAGGTCTCCCGGTCGATCCCCCGTGGCGTAATGCCCAGCTTCTGCCACCGCTCCCGGCGGGCGGCCGGGGCGCGCGCCAGGAGCGTCAGGCCTTTCTTGCGGGTGCCGTAGTCCTCCTGCATGGCGGTCGCCAGATCGCCGGCAATTGCCAAAGCTTCCCGGCCGTCGACTGTGACGCCGTATTCCGCGGCCACGCGTCGCAGCTTGTCCTCGTCGCGGATCGTGTATCCCAGGGCGGAGCCATCGGCCACCCCGGCCAGGACCTCCACCAGGTCGCGGCCGTGGTCCGAGTGGGATGCCGCCCCGGCGGCGATCATGCGCCCGAGGTTGCGGGCCACGATGATGTCGGCGTCGGCCCCGCAGACCCCCTGCTGGGGGCCCGCGCCGAAAGGATCCACGCGGCAGGGGCCCATGATGCAGATCCGGCAGCTGGTCCCCATTTCGCAGTAGCCGCACTGGGGCTGCTGGGCCTGGTGGCGGGCCCACACGGTGGCGATGCCATCGGCTTCGGCCTTCTTGAGCAGCAATTGGCCGTCTTCGGTCATGGTTTGGTCTTTGATCGTGTCGTACATGGATGTCCTCCCGTGCGTTGCCGGCCGTCCGTTAATCATCGGACGGCGCCGGGGCCGTTTGCAGTTCGAGCCGGGCCTTTTTATGCGCGTTCAAGAGCGCCCATCCCGGGGCCAGTGCCTCGGCCGCGGCCACCGCCGAAACCGAGCGGGCCACGGCGTCCGTCTGACGCTTGTATGCCGCATCCAGGGTTTCGAACGTGAGGGCGGCCGACAGACAGGCTTCCACACAGGCCGGAATCCCGCCTTCGCGCTGGCGGGCCTGGCAGTTGTCGCACTTGACGGCCACGGTCTTACCGGCCGGGGCGGCCCGATCCTCATGGTAGCGGATCACCCCGAAGGGACAGGCCATGGCGCAGGATGCGCAGTTGATGCAGGTGTCCACATTGATCATTACGGTGCTCGTGTGGGCGACGCGCGTGATCGCCCCGGGCAGACAGGCTAGCATGCAGGGGGCCGGGTCGCAGTGACGGCAGCGATTGGGAAAGCCCTCGTTGCAGCGGCCGGCCCCGACATGGATGCGCGGCCGGGGCCGGGGCGCCTCGAACAGGGCCGGCACCAGCGCTTTGGCCTCCGAATGCGCCACCGCGCAGGCCACCTGGCACTGCATGCAGCCGACACAGCGCTCCGGATGCACCACGACTTGTTTCATAACGCCTCCTTTCTGCGGTTCCCGCCAGGCGCCGGCTTGCGGTGATGATCGCCTGACGGGATGGATAATCGGATAATGGGTTTCAGGTTTCAAGTGTTCGGGTGTCAGCAACGGCTCTGGCACGGCCTTTCCTGACACCTGACCCCCGAACACGGAACATGGCGTTCGGTTTTCAGGCCACAGCGCGGTAGTTGAAGCCGGGCTCCAGCAGGCGTTCGCGACGGCCGGTAACGGGAAGGCGGTTCTGGATCAGCGCCGTTAGCACCCCGCCCTGCTCGACCGCGTTGACCAGCGTCATGCCCACGAGAAGATCCTCCTGAAATACCAGCTGGCGGTAGTGCCGCGCTGCCGGGTCGAAACGTGTGAGCACCTCCGCGCCGTCCACCGCCCGCGGGTCGACCACCCCGGCGGTCATCACGTCCAGACCGAAGATGCGGATGACGTTGCGGCTCAGGCTGCGTTCGTAGGGCACCGGCCGCCCGGCCATATTGATGCCGGCGACCCGTCCCTGGGCGGCGGCCTCCGGCCAGATGGCATTCACCCAGCGGGTTTGGCGGGCCGCATCGACGGATTCGGCGGTGTCGCCGGCGGCAAAGACGTTGGGCGCGCTGGTCTGCAGGAATGGGTCGACCACGAGTCCCAGGTCCACCGCGACGCGGTCGCGCGGCACGAAATCCAGGGCCGGCAGCACCCCCTTGCCGATCACCACAAGGTCGCAGTCCAGCCGGCTGCCGTCCGAAAGCCGTGCACGCTTCACGGTTTGGTTCCCTTCGAAGACCTCCGCCGCCATGTCCACGCGTACGTCCAGGCCGTGGGCGGTGAGCTCGTCCAGGATCAGCCCGCCGGCAAAGGCATCCACCTGCATGGCGAGCGGATAGCCCGAACGGATCAGCATGGTCACCGCCAGGCCGCGGCGCATCAGGCCGTAGGCGGCTTTGAACCCCACCAACCCGCCTCCCAGTACCAGGGCGCGCCGGGCACCGTCCAGGGCGCTTAGCATACGCTTGACATGCGCCGCGGTGCGCATATAGGAAATGTTGCCCAGCGCGAGCCCCTCCGCCTGGATGGGGCGCGGGTCGGCTCCGCTGGCGATCAGGAGCTTGTCGTAGGGAACGCTTCGGCCGTTCACTTCCACGCGGCCGGCGTCCACGTCCAGGCCGGTCACACGGGCACCCAGCATCGGTACGATATCAAGATCGTCGTAGAAGGAGGTTGGACGGATGGGCAACTTGGCATGGGATACGCTGCCCTCGAGCACCATGCTGATCATGGGGCGGCAATAGGGCGTAAGGGCTTCATCGCCGATCATGACGATACGGCCGTCCGCGTCCATCCGCCGAATCGCTTCGGCGGCATTCACCCCGGCAATGCCGTTTCCAACGATGACATATTGCATATCGACCCCCTTGGGCAGTTCGGGCGGTAATGGCGGATCGGGCCCTTGCCGGCGGGCGCCGCCCGCCGGGTGGCCGAACGGAGATCAAGCCAACACCCGTGCCGATCGACCGCGGATCGGCACGGGTCTCACCGGAGTGCTTCGGTGGTTGTGATCCTCACAGCACGTCTCCGAGTGATGGGAAACGGCGGTTGACACCATGGAGTCGTAAGCGGATGTGGATGCGGCTCAGGCAAAGGCCCCGCCGGTCCGGGCTGAAGCCCTTCACGGCAGATGGTTCACCACTATAGAGAAGCGCTCGGGGCAGGTCAATTGCAATTTAGCATCCAGGGTCGATTCGGTCTGCGCCCGGTGCGGCCTCGGCTTGGCGCCGGATGCATTTTTTATTGGACAGCAAGACCCGGCAGTGCCTATTATACTTTGAATTGACATTGATTTTTAAGACTATGCCGCGAAACGCTACGGGAGAATACCATGCGACGCCGGATAATTTGGTTGGGTTTCTTCATCGCTTTCGTCGGCGGTCTGATCACCGCATGGTCCCCGCCGCTCATGGCCACCCCCCGTCTCGTCCAGATCGAAACCCGGGACGGTATTCGCAACCGCCTGCTGATTTTCCGCCCCGACACCCCGACCGCCGCCGTCGTCCTGTTTCCGGACGGCAACGGCCGCCTGGAGCTTACCCACGTCTTCAACCAACCGGCCATCGGCCACGACCAGGACATCCCATCCGCGCTCGTGTTCAATCTGCTGCGCAAGGGCATCATGGTTGTCCTGCCGGACACGCCCTACGATCACAGCTCCCATCTGGGGCTCAACGGCTGGCACGGCAGCGGGATTTTTCGGATCAGTGCCGACCACGCCCGGGATGTCGGCGAAATCGTGGCTTACGTGCGCTCGCATGAAAACATCCCGGTCTGGTTGGCCGGCATCCGCATGGGCGCCTTTTCAGCCACCAATGCCGCTATTCGCCTGGGCCGCGAAGTGGACGGTCTGATCATCGCCGGCGGCATCACCCAATGCCCCGAGCAGCGCAGCCTGCTGCACCTCTGTCCGGAAGGCCTCATGGGTATGGATCTATTCGATGTCTCCATACCGACCTTGGTTCTTTCCGGCGGTAACGACGATCCCTTCAGCGGTGATCCCTACCCGGAAACCATGATCGCCGCCGCCCTGTCGGGTGCCCCGGACGTTCGCACGCGGCTCTATCCGGCCATCGTGGATTTCGAATCCTGGAATCAGCTGCCACCCGGCCCCGCCACCCTGACCGGCGTCGCCGAGGAGCGGGTCGCCTGGGAAATGGTCAACTTCATCCGCGGCCGTCATCCGACGCCGGCCGCGCCGACCGGCCCTGCAACGGCACCGAGCGAGATGACGCCGATGGGGTGTCTGTTCGTCTGCCTCTACTAATAACGCGTCTGAAGCCGCATCTTTTGCCTCCGGACGTCGATTCCGCTCATTGGCCGTCCAGACTAAAACCTCACATGATGCCGTAGATGCGACACGCAAGCGGATGCATAAAAGTGCGAGAGCAATGCTTGTAAGGCGTGAGGAATGAAGCGTACGGCGCGTACGCCGCAATGACGAGGGGCGAAGCGTCACCACGCTGTCGGTCTTTTTACGTGGCCGATGCATTAGAATCTGATAGCAAATGAAGATAAGCGCTTCTGGCAAGACGTGAGCCGGCGAGAAAGCGAAGCATACACGGAGTATGTGAGCATTTTGAGCCGGGTCACAACGCCGCCAGGGACGCTTAGATTCATTTTGAGATCGGTTCTAATCGTCGAGTTTGAAAAGCTTGCGCGTGG
>CAYMAR010000116.1:5908-10193 GCA_964388465.1 uncultured Desulfobacteraceae bacterium | reverse complement strand
TCGACGAAACCGGCCGGATTCTTTCCGGCGATCAGATCCTGGCCATCGGCGCCCGTTTTCTTAAAGGGCAGGGCCAACTGGCCAACAACCGGGTGATCTCGACCGTGATGAGCAACCTGGGTCTCAAGGAAGCCCTGCAGGCCATGGGTATCGAGCACGAGACCTGCGGGGTGGGCGACCGTTTGGTCATGGAGGCCATGCGCCATTCGGGGGCGGTGCTGGGCGGCGAAGACTCCGGTCATATGATTTTTCTTCAGCATCACAGCACCGGAGACGGTTTGATCAGCGCACTCAAGCTGCTGGAGGCCATGCAATTATCTAACCGTCCGCTGTCCGAACTGGGCCGCTTGATGACGCCTTATCCGCAGGTTCTGGTAAACGTGGCTGTCCGTGATAAACCTGATTTAAAAGGAATCCGGGGCGTTCAGCAGGCGATCGAAGCGGTCGAGGCCCGTCTGGGCGAACGGGGACGCGTTCTGGTGCGCTATTCGGGCACGCAATCCATTTGCCGTGTGATGGTGGAGGGTCCGGATGAAAAGGAAGTCGGGGACTGTTGTCATGCGATCGCGGAAGCGGTCGCCAAGGCGATTGGGGCGTGATCCTTCAAAAAAAACCCCTGCCCCGATTTTCAACGGGGCAGGGGGCGTGCTTAAACGTTTATAGATGCGGGCACCGCGGGGATTATTCGCGCGATCCGAAGATACGGAGCAACATCAAAAATAGGTTGATGAAGTCCAGATAGAGTGTCAGGGCTCCCTGGATGGTGCCTTTGCGAATCACGGCCGCATCGAGATCGGCAGGCATGGCAACAGCCATTTCTTTAAGTTTCTGCGTATCATAGGCGGTGAGGCCGACGAATACGATTACGCCGATGTAGCTGATCACCATGTGCACCATGGGACTTTGGAAGAAAATATTCACCACGCTCGCGATGATGATGCCGATCAGGCCCATGAACATGAAACTGCCCATGGAAGTGAGATCCTTTTTGGTCACCCAGCCGAAAACGCTGCAGGCGGCGAAGGTGCCCGAGCAGATAAAAAAGACCTGGGCGATCGAACTGCCAGTATAGGTCAATAAGATCGTACTCAACGAGGCGCCCATCAGGACCGCGAAAAGAACGAACATGGAGGTGGCGGTCGAGGCCTGCATCTTATGGATCCGGGCGCTCAATACAAAAACCATGATCAGCGGTGAAATCAGAACCGCCCAGTAGATCATCGTCGGGCTGACGCCGCCTTCGGGGTTGGCCCTGAAAAAAAGGTTCAGAATCGTTGGGCTGTTGGCGACGAACCAGGCGGTCACACCGGTAAGGGCCAGGCCCATGGTCATCCATGCATAGACGCCGCGCACGAAAGTGTTGACGCGGGTCAGGACTTGCTGGTTTTGTACGGAAACAGACGGCTGCATGTAATCCTCCTGGAATGGTGTTAAACAAAAAATGAATTTGATAGAAGATACCACATTCGCAACCATTTTCAATCACTATCAAAATGATTTTTCGATTAGTTTATCAGTAGGTCGCGCACCTTCGTGGAGAACCTGAGATGATTGCGGAGCGCCTCTATCAGGAGTTGAAGGAATTGAGTGAACGCCTGGGCATCGAAGTCTCGGAACAAAACTTTCGGGCCACGGGCGTCAAGGCCCGCAGCGGATATTGTGTCGTCAAGGGAACCCCCATGTTCCTGATCGACAAAAAAAAACGCTTGCAGCGCCGCATCCAGATCCTATCCGAATTTTTGAGCGGTCGGATCACCGAGGATGTGTTCATGGTACCGGCGGTGCGGGAACACCTGGAAAAATTCAGGACGAAGCCGCAGGGCGCGAACTTACAGCCCGAGCTGTTTGCGCCTCTCACCGATAAAGACCAATAAGTTTACATAATATATATTATCAGACATTATAATCGGGGCTGCCCACAGGCACCTTAATGAAATTATCACCCAACCAATTGAATTCAAATCAAATCAATCCATCAGCCACACCCAAGAACGTTTACACGGTGTCGGCGTTGAATCGCCGCATCAAACAACGCCTTGAAAAAGCCTTTGCCTTGACCTGGGTTGTCGGAGAGATTTCCAACCTCAAGCGACCGCCTTCAGGCCACCTTTATTTCACCCTCAAGGACAACCAGGCCCAACTGAGCGCCGTGATGTTCAAAGGCCAGGCCCGTCGCCTGAACGCCGTCCCCGAAGACGGTCTGACTGTTCTGGGTATGGGACGGGTGTCCGTTTACGAGCCGCGGGGAATCTATCAACTCATCATCGAGTATATGGAGCCCAAGGGGCTTGGTGATTTGCAACTGGCCTTTGAGCAGTTAAAACGGAAATTGTCTGCTGAAGGCCTTTTCGATCCTGCAGGAAAAAAACCGTTGCCCGGGCTGCCGCGCAAAGTTCACGTTCTCACCTCGCCCTCCGGTGCCGTCATTTACGACACCATTCACATTATCCGTCGACGTTTCGTCAACATGCCGATTGTATTGATTCCGACGGCCGTTCAAGGTGCGAGCGCGGTCGAAGAGGTCACCCAGGCCATTGCGATCCTAAACCAGCAGCCAGACGCCGAAGTGGCTATTCTGGCGCGCGGCGGAGGCTCCCTCGAGGATTTGCAGGCCTTCAACGACGAGCGCGTCGCCCGGGCGATTCATCGATCACGCGTGCCGATCATATCCGCGATCGGGCATGAAACAGACTACACGATTGCCGATTTTGTTGCCGATTCAAGGGCACCGACACCCTCAGCGGCCGCCGAGCGGGTCGTGCCGGATAAGAAATCCTTAATGGACAGGATATCCGAACTCGAACGGCAACTCGGCGTGGCGGCATTGACCAACCTTGCCGCCAACCGCGATCGATTAAACATCTGCCGCGAGCGTCTTCTGGACCCACGACGACAGATTTTCGACGGGCGCCTGGCCATTGACGATTTGCTGCACAGGATGGGAATTGGGTTGCAGCGCACCCTCCGCGACAACAGCCTCAAGCTGAAAACGATTTCGTCTGCCTTGAAGCCCGGCCTTATTCGAGACCGGGTTGCTTTTGCTAAACAAAAACATAAGAAATATCATGACAACCTTATGTATATTATATTAAAAATGATTAATCAGAAAAAATGGGAAAGCCAGGTTGCGGAGTCGCGGCTAATGGCTCTCAACCCCATGGCCGTGCTCGAACGCGGATACAGCATCACGCGCACATGGCCGCAGCGCACCATCATCAAGAATGCCCGGCAAATCCAAATCAACGACCCGGTGGAAATTACGCTGGCTTCCGGCACGCTGTTCGGCCGTATCGAAGGGAAGGATGACGATGGCATCTAAAAATTTTGAGCAATCCCTGCAAGATCTCGAGAAAATCGTAAAGGAGTTGGAAAGAGGCGACCTGCCGCTTGAAAAAGCGCTGAAACGTTTTGAGGACGGGATGGCGCTCTCCCAAAGATGCAGTCAAATGCTTGATGAAACCGAGCAGAAAATCAGCCAGTTGATCCAAGACGGCGACGGCACCTCGACGGAGCAGGATTTTGCTGATCCCTCCGCGGACAGTGCGCCCCCCTCACCTTCGGAATGATGCGATCCGTTTGACGGCTTTTGATCTCAAGTCCTATCTCGACAACTGGCGCCGGGAGATCAACCGGGCTTTGCACCGGTGCCTTCCCGACGACGGCCGTCGCAGCGGCATCATTGCCGCCATGAATCACTCCCTGCACGCCGGTGGTAAACGCCTGCGGCCCATTCTTTGCGTGGCCGCCTGCGAGGCGGTTGGGGGGCAAGCCAAAGATACCCTACCGGCCTGCTGCGCGCTGGAAATGGTGCACACCTATTCGCTTATTCACGACGATCTCCCGGCCATGGATAACGACGAACTTCGCCGAGGGCGCCCCACTTGCCACGTGGTTTTTGGCGAAGCCACCGCCATATTGGCCGGTGATGCGCTTCTGACCAAAGCATTTGAACAACTGGCCGGTCACGCCGCGTTGCAGCCCCCTCAAAAGCAAGCCATTTGGCTGCGAATCCTTTATCAGCTGGCCAAGGCGGCCGGTTGCAGCGGGATGATCGAGGGGCAGATGCGGGATATTCACTCGGAAGGACGGCGCCTGGAAATAGCGCAATTGGAACGGCTTCACCGCCTCAAGACAGGGGCCCTGATCAAGGCGGCCGTTTCGATGGGCGGTGAAATCGGCGTGGCGACTCACCAGGAATTGAACGCCCTGAATCGCTATGCCGAAAAAATTGGCTTGGCCTTTCAGGTTCAGGATGACATCCTCAACGTCGAGGGCGATCCGGGTC
>CAYMAR010000116.1:1552-5808 GCA_964388465.1 uncultured Desulfobacteraceae bacterium | reverse complement strand
GGCTTGGCCTTTCAGGTTCAGGATGACATCCTCAACGTCGAGGGCGATCCGGGTCAACTCGGCAAAAACGTGGGCACGGATTTCAATCGAGGAAAAAACACCTACCCCGCCCTGATGGGTTTAAACGCGGCCAAAACCCGGGCCAACGACCTGGTCGCGGAAGCCTTGCGCGCTCTCGCCAGATTTGATACCAAGACCGAGCCTTTAAGGGCGATTGCCGAATACATCATCGCACGCAAGCGCTAAGGATTGACCCTGGTACGGAAACAGCGGCGCCCGGCCGAGAAAATGCATAGCGGATACAAAGCCTTTGAACTTACTCAGCGCCATTGACGGTCCCGAGGACCTAAAAAAATTAAAACGCTCGCAGCTCAAGAACGTGGCCACCGAATTGCGACGCAAGATTGTTGAGGTGGTGGCCCGAAACGGCGGCCATTTGGCGCCGAGCTTGGGGGCCGTCGACCTTGCCGTGGCTTTGCATTACGTGTTTGACAGCCCGACCGATAAAATCATCTGGGATGTCGGCCACCAGGCCTATGCCCATAAATTGCTTACCGGCCGTAGGGCGGCATTCGAGACGATCCGCCAGCACGAGGGCCTTTCCGGCTTCACGCGCATGAGCGAAAGCGCCCATGACGCCTTTACCACGGGGCACAGCAGCACCTCGATCTCGGCGGCTTTGGGGATTGCCTCCGCCAAACGCATAAAAGGCGAGCAAGCCAAGGTGATTGCCGTGATCGGCGATGGTTCCATGACTGCCGGCCTGGCCTACGAAGGGCTGAACCAGGCCGGAGACGTGCACAAAGACAAAAATCTGATTGTCATCCTCAACGACAATGAGATGTCCATATCGCCCAATGTCGGCGCCCTTTCGTCGTTTCTGAGCCGGAAACTTTCCGCCGGCGGGCTCCAGGACTTGCGCCGGGAAATCGGCGACTTTTTGAAGTCATTGCCCAAAATCGGCGACGACGTCTACCAGTGGGCCAAACGCTCGGAGGAATCCTTTAAAACCTTCGTGACCCCCGGTATGCTGTTCGAGGCCTTTAATTTCGATTATTTCGGCCCCATCGATGGCCACAATCTCGACCACCTAATCGATATTCTGATTAACATTCGGAAAATCCAGGACCCGGTCCTTCTGCACATCACGACCAAGAAAGGCAAGGGCTACCGTCCCGCCGAAGATAACCCGGTTCATTTTCACGGCTGCGGCCGCTTTGAAGTCGCTACCGGAGAATGTGTTCAATCCCAGGTAACCCCCCCCACCTACACCCAGGTATTCGGCGAAACCATGCTCGAGCTGGCCCGCCTTGACCCACGCATCGTTGCGGTAACAGCCGCCATGCCCGAAGGGACCGGCCTGGCAAAGTTTTTCAAAAAATATCCCGACCGTTTCTTCGACGTCGGCATTGCCGAACAGCATGGGGTCACTTTTGCTGCCGGGCTAGCCACCGAGGGCCTGAAGCCGGTGGTTGCGATCTATTCCACTTTTCTGCAGCGGGCTTACGACCAGATCATCCACGATGTCTGCATCGAGTCCCTGCCCGTCATTTTCGCGCTTGACCGCGGCGGCATCGTCGGTGAAGACGGCGCCACGCATCATGGCTTGTTCGACCTTTCTTATCTGCGCAGCCTTCCGAACATGGTGGTCATGGCACCCAAGGACGAAAACGAGTTGCGCCGGATGCTCGTGACCGCCATTCACCACGATGGCCCCATCGCGGTGCGCTATCCGCGCGGCACGGCCCCGGGTGCCGTGATGGACAAAACAATTACCCCACTTACCATCGGCAAGGGGGAGTTGGTTTGCGAGGGGGCCGACGACGACGTTCTGGTGATTGCGGTGGGTCAAACGGTTGTTGAAGCCGTCCGGGCCCATTCCGTCCTACAAAAGGAGGGAATCGGGGCGGCCGTGATCAACGCCCGTTTCGTCAAGCCTCTGGATACCGAATTGATCGGTGCGATGGCCGAGCGGATTCCTCGCATCGTCACCGTGGAAGACAATACCCGGGAGGGTGGTTTCGGCAGCGCCGTTCTGGAAGCCCTGACCGACGCCGGACTGAACGCGGTCCACCTGGAACGCCTGGGTATCGACGATGTCTTCGTCTCCCACGGCCCGCAGCAAAAGCTTCGCCACATCCACCAAATTGATGCCGATGCCATCGTGGCCGCCGCCAGACGGTTGCTGCCGCAGCCCCACATGCAGGCCACCGCTGCAAAAATCTGAAAACCGCGCCATCCCAGCCGCCAGGGCAATGTCGTCCAAGAAAAGACTGGATTTGTTGACCGTTGAACGGGGACTGGCCCCCAGCCGCGAAAGAGCCAAAGCCCTTATTATGGCGGGTCGCATCATGGTTGACGGCATGCCGCTCTCCAAACCGGGCGTATCCGTAAGCCAGGACGCCCAATTGGAACGCAAGGGCGAGGATCTGCCTTACGTGAGCCGTGGCGGACTGAAACTTCAAGCCGCTATGGATGCGTTCCACCCCCCGGTGAAAGGCGCTGTCTGTATTGACGTCGGAGCTTCCACCGGCGGGTTCACCGACTGTCTCCTGCGACACGGCGCCCGCAAAGTCTACGCCGTCGACGTGGGTTACGGTCAACTTGCCTGGAAACTGCGGCAGGACAGCCGGGTCGTATCGATGGAAAAAACCAACGCCCGTCATTTGAAACCGGACGATTTCAGCGAACCGATCGATTTGGCGACTATTGATGCCGCCTTTATTTCCCTAAAGGTGCTGGCCCCTGCCCTGCTGCCCTGTCTGAAGCCCCGAGCCGCGGTGATCGCGTTGATCAAGCCCCAGTTTGAGGTCGGCAGAGGCCAAGTCGGCAAGGGCGGGGTCGTTCGTGATCCGCAGCAGCATGCGATGGTGATCGATGATCTGAGCACCTTTTTCCAGTCGCTTCAATTCGACATTCGGGGTCGGTGCCCCTCGCCGATCCGCGGTCCCAAAGGCAATCGTGAGTTTCTTATCTACCTGCGTTCACCCTAATGGCCCCGGAATGCTCATCCGTTGCCGGCCAGCTCCCAACCGTCCGGCAATCCACCCAGGCGCGCCCGCAGCCATTCGTCGGCAAGCGATTTGAATGCCGGCTACCAGCCGCGAGAGGGAAAACCCCCTATGTGATCCTTTGGGTTTTTACTTGATTTTTTTACGGGCTAACGGTACTTGAACACATTTTAGCGGGCCCGGAAATCACAATGGGTGCGCCCCCTTAAGGCGATTAACGGTGCCGTCAACGGTCGCCGCCCTTCGCATCATTTTGCGTTGTCGATGCGTGCCTGCATCCGCGGGCTTAGCCCCCTGAACAGTGCGTTGTTGAAGTTGATTAGGTCACATCTTGAACGTGTTAGAGAGGAGCGTAAATGGCTGTTAATTCCGATCAAATTAGAAATGTTGCCCTCGTGGGCCACAGTGGCGCGGGAAAAACCTCCCTGGCGGAAGTCATGCTTTTCAAGGCCGGTATCACCACGCGCATCGGACGTGTCGAGGACGGCAATACGGCGATGGATTTCGAGCCTGAAGAACTCAAGCGCACCAGCAGTATCAGTACGGGGATTCATCAGTTTCCGTGGAAAAAAAACACGGTTACGATCTTGGATACGCCGGGCGACCAGAACTTTTTCACGGACACGAAAAACTGCATGCAGGCGGCGGATTCAGCGCTCTTCGTCATTGACGCCCTCGACGGCGTTCGTGTCCAAACGGAGCAGGGCTGGGAATTTGCCGATGATTTTAACCTGCCGGTAATGCTGTTCGTCAATAAAATTGAAAAAGAGCGTGCCGATTACCAGCAAGCATTGGAAGATATCAAAAATTCCCTGACAGGGCCCAAGCCGATCCTGCTTCAGCTGCCGATCGGAGCGGAAGCGGATTTCAAGGGCGTTGTCGACCTGATCAGCGGCAAAGCCTTCGCATATGATGCGGGCAAACTATCACCGACCGACGTGCCGGATGACATGCAAGCGGCGGTCGAATCGGAAATGGAAGGGTTAATCGAAAACATCGCCGAAGCCGACGACGCATTGATCGAGCGCTATCTCGAAGGCGAAACCATCACCAATGAAGAGCTCAGCGCGGCCCTGCGCAAAGGGATTAATGAGCGCATCTTCGCACCGGTTATGTTTGGTTCGGCCACCGGCAACATTGGTGTGGATAACCTGATGGATTTCCTGGCCACTGTTGCGCCGACACCGCCCGAGCGTGGCGGCAAAACGGGCACCGATCTCTCCGGCAACGAAGCGATCACCCGTC
>CAYMAR010000116.1:0-1452 GCA_964388465.1 uncultured Desulfobacteraceae bacterium | reverse complement strand
GTGGCCAAGTTGAAGGATACGACCACCGGTGACACGCTTTGCGCGGACAGCGACAAAATCCGTTATCCATTTGCGGATCCGCTACCGGCGCTTATATCCTTCGCCTTGGAATCCAAAGCCAAAGGCGACGAAGATAAGATATATATTTCATTGAATAAACTGATCGAAGAAGACTCTGGCCTCAAACTTGAACGCAATTCCGAGACCAACGAAATTCTGCTGTCCGGTCGGGGTCAGGTTCATATCGAAGCCACGATCGAAAAAATGAAACGCAAATTCGGGGTTGATGTCCATCTCAACATTCCCAAAGTGCCCTATCGCGAAACGATCAAGAAAAAAATCCGTGTGCAGGGCAAGCACAAGAAGCAGACCGGTGGCCACGGCCAATACGGTGATTGCTGGATTCAAATGGAACCGCTACCCCGCGGTGGCGGCTTTGAGTTCGTCGATGCCATCGTCGGAGGGGTTATTCCGAAAACCTATATCCCCGCGGTCGAAAAAGGCATCGTGGAATCGGCCCGCAAAGGCGTCTTGGCCGGTTTTCCAACGGTGGACTTCAAAGTAACGCTGGACGATGGTTCGTTTCATGCCGTTGACTCATCCGAAATGGCCTTCAAGGTGGCCGGTTCGCTGGCTTTCAAGAAAGCGGTCGCCGACGCGAAGCCCGTTCTGCTTGAGCCCATCATGGAAGTTACCGTAACGACACCGGACGAATACATGGGGGATATCATGGGCGATCTCAATGGTCGCCGCGGACGCGTTCTGGGAATGGAAAGCGCGGGGAAATATCAGCAAATCAAGGCCCAGGTGCCTCTCGCCGAATTTCAGACTTATGCCCCTGATTTAAGATCGATGACGGGCGGTCGTGGCATATACAGCATGGCCTTCTCGCACTACGATGAGGTGCCGTCCCAGATCGCCGACAAGGTCATCGAAGAGTTAAAAGCCGATCAAGAGTAGACCCAACCAACCGTCAACACAGTTGAAAGTGACCAATAGACGCCGGCAAGGGGCTTTGCCTCCGAGCCGGCGTTTTCTTGTTCAATCGACGTTGAAGGAAACGAACGAGGGCGGACCGACTGCTGGGTTTAAGCCCCCACATGCTATGATGCGGTGCCGCCGTGGCCGGCCATACGACGGTTCAGGTTGCGGCCCTGCCATGGCCGGCAAAACGATTACTCCTGCTTAGCCTATTGAATATTAATGAAAAACTTGACTTTATCCCATATGTGCGATTTAAAGTATAGGGTTGACTATAACGGTTTCGAGACCTCAGTTCGCGTTCGCGAACAAGGCGCGGTCTGATGAAAAAGCGGAGCATTTTCAATGCTATGTGAACATTTTGAAGAAGACCGAAACGCCGTTATCGGGCGTTCGGTGGGGCTTCGAAACCGCTTCTGATTAAATTTCTACGGATCTGGATATGCACCTGCAAGACGTCATGTTCTTCAG
>CAYMAR010000115.1:0-10207 GCA_964388465.1 uncultured Desulfobacteraceae bacterium | reverse complement strand
GTTGTTCACGCCGATGACGTGCGGTACGGCGTGAATATTGGACGCCACGACGTTGTCGATCTGGTCCCTGCTGTCGCCCACGTACACCGCCCCGGGGCCGGGCGCGAGCTTCGGATCAAATGGTTCCATGGGCTGGTGCAACAGCAATTCGTGCCCATGATCGTGTATTTCACGGGCCAGATGCTTGGAGTGGACCAGATGGGGAAGGACGGCAAAGGTCAGGTCGGCAGGGATCTTTAAAAAACAGCGGGCGATTGATCGACTTCGGCCGATATCGTCGATGATAAGGGCAATCCGGGCGATTGTTGCCGTACCGGCCGCCGCAAGGCCGTTTAGAGCCAGCCATTCGCCGATGGTCCAGTGGAGGGTCGTGCGGAGAAAATCCCGCCTATGCATGCCGTTGCATTCTTCGATAGGTCATGGTCGCATCAGATCCGCCGCCGGGCACGATCGTCATGCCCGCCTTTCGCCAGGTGCCGCTCGCATGAAGACTGCAATGAACTTGCGCCAATCTGGTTAAGACTACTATTGGTTGTTGCGAGGGTCAATAGCGCCGCTCCATGTGGTGGGGGCACTTCAGATCCATCCCGGCGGCAGCACGCCCCGGGGCGCTGGGCGTGCCCGTTCATGGGCGGCGGAGGCTAGCTGCCGCCATCTTGAAACCGGTGCCGTTCTCTGTTAGGCAGGTGGCAAAGGGATCGGGTCCTGTGCGCGGGCGAAGACGGCCGCAGATGCGCAATTGTGCCTGTGAACGCGAAGCGGGAGAGTTCTTATGACCAAGGCTGCAGTTGTTGGTGCCACGGGCTACGCCGGGGCGGAACTGGTCCGCATTCTGACCATGCATCCGGAGGTTGATCTGGCGCTGATAACTTCGCGCCAATACGCCGGTCAGCGGTTTGCGGCCATTTATCCGGGCATGGAAACCTTGTCGACGCTCGTCTGCGAGTCATTGGCGGTTGAAACCCTTGTTCAGCGTGTGTCGATCGTTTTTTTGGCGCTGCCGCACGAATTGCCCATGACCATCGCGCCGCAGCTCCTGGAGGCTGGCATTCGCGTGGTCGATCTATCGGCGGATTTTCGATTTGCCTCCCGCGAGCGCTACGAGTCGGCCTACCAACCCCACAAATCGCCCCATCTGCTCGCCAACGCCGTTTATGGCCTGTCAGAAATTTACAGGGATCTGATCGCCGATGCCGTTTTGGTCGGCAATCCCGGCTGTTATCCGACCACTGTCCTGCTGCCGCTTGTTCCGTTGCTGCGCGATGGTCTGATAGACGCCGACAGCCTGGTCGCCGACGCGAAATCAGGCGTCAGCGGCGCCGGGCGGTCCCCCAGTCTGACGACGCATTTCTGCGAGGTCAATGAATCCTACAAACCCTACAAAGTGGCCGTTCACCGCCACAACCCCGAAATGGACGAAATCCTTAGCCGGGAGGCGCAAAGCGAAGTGCATATCACCTTCGTGCCCCACCTGGTTCCCATGGCGCGCGGTATGCTGACCACGATATACGCCCGGCCCAGGGACGGCGTCACCGAAAAGAAAATTTGGGATTGCCTCCGCTCCGCTTACGATCGCGCACCCTTCGTCCGGCTTGGTACGGATGGACGGATTCCCGACACCCGCTTCGTGCGAGGCACCAATTTCTGCGATATCGGTCTGCGCCTCGACGCCGTCAGCAACCGGCTGGTGCTGGTGGCGGCCATCGACAACCTCGTCAAGGGGGCGGCCGGTCAGGCGGTCCAGAACATGAACCTCATGTTGGGCCTGGACGAAACGTGCGGGTTGATGCCTGCGCCTTATCCTCTATAAATGCCGGGCGGACAAACCATCGAACCACTCAGCGCCAGTGGCAGCGCCGGCGATGCGTGCTTTTATGCCCGTGAGGCGCCGCCGCCAGACAGCTTCCGTCCGATCGAAAAGCTATGCATTTGAATTCTTGACAATTTCCCCTGATTTTCATAAAGCTGGGGCGATTGACACCCCGCCTGACCAAACATGCCCCAAATACTCACAACAATTCGGTGAAAGGAGAACGCACATGACGGCCAAGCTGATCAAGGGAACCGAAATCCGCGAGCAGATTCTCGACGAAATTGCGGCGGAAGTAGAGGCGATCAAGGCGAAACACGGCGTGGTACCCGGTCTCGTGACCATTCTGGTAGGCGAAAATCCGGCTTCGATTTCTTATGTGACCCTCAAAATAAAAACGGCCCATCGCTTGGGGTTCAAGGAAATCCAGGACAATCAGCCGGATGACATTTCCGAAGCGGATTTGTTGGCCCTGATCGACAAATACAACAACGACGATTCGATTAACGGCATCCTGGTGCAATTGCCCCTGCCCAAGCACGTTGACGACAAAAAGGTCCTGAACGCCATCGATCCGGACAAGGACGTGGACGGTTTTCACCCGGTCAATGTCGGCCGCCTGATGATCGGCGGCGGCGAAGTCAAATTCCCGCCCTGTACGCCGGCCGGTATTCAGGAAATGATTGTTCGCTCCGGTACCGAAACCAAAGGGGCCGAGGTTGTCGTGGTGGGGCGTTCCAATATCGTGGGCAAACCGATCGCCAACATGATGCTCCAGAAAGGCGAGGGCGCCAACGCGACGGTGACCGTCGTGCACACCGGAACGAAAGATCTAAAGGCGCACTGCCTACGTGCCGATATCCTTATCGTCGCGGCCGGCGTGCCGGGCCTTGTCAAACCCGAATGGATCAAACCGGGCGCATGCGTCATCGACGTGGGCGTCAACCGGGTTGGTGAGAAGATCAGCGAAAAGACCGGCAAGAAGATCGCGATCCTGAAAGGTGACGTGGATTTCGATGCCGCCAAGGAAATTGCCGGGGCGATTACCCCTGTTCCGGGGGGCGTCGGACCCATGACGATCACCATGTTGATGAAAAATACGTTAAAATCCTTGAAATTCAAGCTGGGTTTGATGTAAGATGTTCGCATAGGTTGAAAGTTTCCAATCCTCATCGACAAGGAAACGTATAACCACGAAAGGGCAAACCCGTTGAAAGACGGGGACGCACAAACCACGGGTCTAAAGCATGTTGCCAAGACAGCCGGGTCGCCGAAGGTTATCACCAATTGACGCCTTCGGGATGCAAGACCCGAAGGCGTCTTTATTTGGGGTGGATGACGTTCGCCCCGACGGAACACGCCGGAATCGCCGGCGCCCGATCGTATCTCGGTACCATATGGAATTATTGACAGATCATTGCGGGGTGTTTTATAAAAGATAAAATTTGAGGTGCTGACGACAAAGCGAAATCGGCACGATGTGACAGAGAAATTCCATTCCCCGATGGTCACGCCGTAACCGTAAACTTACATCGTCAATGGATTGGTCATGCGGAACAAAATCACATTTATTCTACTGAGCGGCAATGGTTCGCGCATCCGGCAGTTTTCTTCCAGCAAATGGATGCTGTCCCTGAGCCTCTTCACCGCCATCGCAGTGGTGGCCGGTGTCGGATTGCTGGTCCAGGACTATGTACGGCTGAAACAAGCCGCGGCCCTTACAGTTAAATTACAGGGTGCGATTGCAAGCCGGGATGCGGAGATTGTTCACCATCAGAAACAGATCGAGTGCTTTGCCGACGAGATCAACGCGCTTAAAAACAAACTCCTGGCGCTGAACGATTTCGAAAACAGGATCCGGGTGATCGCCAACTTGGAAAAGCCGGCCGGCGAAAGCAATATTTTCGGTGTCGGCGGGTCCATTCCCGAAGACCTCAATCCCCCGGACCAACCCAAGATGGATCAAAACCAGCTGTTGCGTGACATGCATGCGCAGATTGCGGAAATCGAAGCGGCCTCCATGGTCCAGACCGACGGTTTCACTTCCCTGCTCGATAAACTCGAGGAGCAGAAAAACCTGCTGGCCTGTACGCCCTCGATCCGCCCGGCGGACGGCTGGGTCTCCTCCCGTTTCGGCTATCGGGTGTCGCCTTTTACCGGGCGGCGCGAGTTCCACGGCGCTTTCGACATCGCCAACCGGCATGGTACGCCGGTTGTCGCCCCGGCCAACGGCGTGGTGACCTACGCGGGCAAGAAGCGGCTGCTGGGCAACTATCTTGTCATCGACCACGGCTACGGTCTCGTGACCAGCTACGGCCACTGCGCCAAGCTGAACGTTAAGCGCGGCGAGAAGGTCAAGCGCGGTGAGATTATCGCGCAGATGGGCAACACCGGCCGGAGCACGGGGCCGCATGTCCACTATGTCGTCAAACTCAACGGCGTGCCGG
Source organism: uncultured Desulfobacteraceae bacterium (assembly GCA_964388465.1). Classification (GTDB taxonomy): domain Bacteria; phylum Desulfobacterota; class Desulfobacteria; order Desulfobacterales; family UBA5852; genus JABZFP01. The sequence goes on along the minus strand of CAYMAR010000115.1, from coordinate 5,950 downwards.
TCAACCCGGAAAGATATATCATCGATTGATCCACCACCAGATTGCGAAGGGGCACACGCCACCCGTTGGATCGTGTGCCCCTTTTTATTTGCCCCGCGCTGAGTTTGGCCTCCGGCGCGCGAAGTAGTGGCCCGCGAACGCCGACCGCATCCCTCGTCCATCAATGCAATTGCATGTCCGCGCAATTCGTTTTATGATGCCGACCGGCAGAATTTAGCCGTTCGTCCTGCCGGCGTTCGGGATACGGCAGCATTCTCCCGCAAAACAGTGCCCCGCGAAAGGATCGGCCCTTGCCATGATTGGAAAATTTTTAACGAAAGTATTCGGCAGCAGGAACGAACGCGTCTTGAGGCGGCTCGACCCGCTGGTCGATCAGATCAACACGCTCGAATCCGAGATCCAAGCCGACAGTGATGAGCAATTGCGCGCACGCACCGCAAGGTTCCGGCAGCGGCTGTCCGATGGCGAAACGCTGGACGATTTATTGCCCGAAGCCTTTGCCGTCGTCCGTGAGGCTTCGCAGCGAACCCTTGGGATGCGCCATTTCGACTGCCAGTTGATCGGCGGCATGGTGCTCAACAGCGGAAACATCGCCGAAATGAAAACCGGGGAGGGAAAGACCTTGGTGGCCACCCTGCCGGCCTATCTCAACGCGCTTACGGGCCGCGGGGTGCACGTGGTGACGGTGAACGACTATCTGGCGAGCCGGGATGCGGAGTGGATGGGGAAAATTTATCAATTCCTGGGGCTCACGGTCGGCTGCATCGTTCACGGGCTGACGGACAGCGAACGCAAGACGGCCTATGGGGCCGACATCACCTATGGCACCAATAATGAGTTCGGTTTTGATTATCTGCGGGACAACATGAAGTTCCAGCGGGATAGCCTGGTGCAGCGGGAACTCAATTTTGCGATTGTCGACGAGGTGGACAGCATCCTGATCGACGAGGCCCGGACACCGCTGATCATTTCGGGACCGGCCGAAAAATCGACCGACCTTTACTACCACGTCAACGGCATCATTCCCCGGTTGAAAAAGGATGACGACTACAGCATCGACGAAAAGGCGCGCAGCGTGACGCTGACCGAGGACGGGGTCGCTCATGCCGAGCGTCTGCTCAAGGTCGACAACCTGTTCGATCCCAAACACATCGACCTGCTGCATCATGTCAACCAGGCGCTCAAGGCCCATTCCCTTTTCAAACGGGACGTCGACTATCTTGTCAAAAACGGCGAAGTCATCATCGTGGACGAATTCACCGGGCGTCTGATGCCCGGCCGGCGCTACAGCGACGGGCTGCACCAGGCACTGGAGGCCAAGGAAAACGTCAAGATCGAAAATGAAAATCAAACCCTGGCGGCCATCACCTTTCAGAACTATTTCCGCATGTACGCCAAGCTGTCCGGGATGACCGGCACGGCCGATACCGAGGCGGCGGAATTCAAAAAAATATACGACCTGGACGTGGTCGTGATGCCCACCAACCAGCCGATGATCCGCGAGGACTATGCCGATGTCATCTACAAGACCCGGCGCGAAAAATACGATGCCGCCATCGAGGAAATCAGCGACTGTCACAAGCGCGGCCAACCGGTTCTGGTCGGCACGGTATCGGTCGACGTCTCCGAGGGGTTCAGCAAGAAGCTCAAAAAACGCGGCATCCCGCACGCGGTCCTGAACGCCAAGAATCACGAAAAGGAGGCTGAGATCATCTCCCAGGCTGGCCAGCCCGGCGCCGTCACGATCTCAACCAACATGGCCGGGCGCGGCACCGACATCGTTTTGGGCGAAGGGGTCACCGATCGGGGTGGGCTCCACATCATCGGCACCGAGCGTCATGAAAGCCGCCGGATCGACAACCAGCTGCGGGGCCGCTCCGGCCGCCAGGGCGATCCCGGCTCGAGCCGCTTCTATCTCGCTTTGGAAGACGATCTACTGCGTATTTTCGGTGGGGAGCGCATCACTTCCATCATGGAGCGTCTGGGCATGGAGGAGGGCGAGCCGATCGAAAACGCCCTGATCACCCGTGCCATCGAAAATGCCCAATCCAAGGTGGAAGGGCACAATTTTGAAATCCGCAAGCAACTGCTCGAATACGACGATGTGATGAACCAGCAGCGGGAAGTGATTTATGCCCAGCGGCGCGAGGCCCTCTTCGGCGAAGATCTTCACGAAGACGTCGAGGCCATGATCGAGGAACTGGCCGTTGGCATTGCCCTGACCCATGCGGACGAGCACAGCCATGCCGAGGAATGGGACTGGGAGGCCGTCCGCGATGCGGCCTACAAGCAGTTCAATTTTCGTTTGTCGCCGCCCGACGAAAATACCCTGGACGGCCTGAATGCGGACGGCCTGGGGCAGTTGATCTATGAGGCGGCATCCGCGGTTTATCGGCAGCGGGAGGCCGACATGGGCGCCGAGGCCCTGCGCGAGATCGAGCGGATCATCATGCTGCAGACGGTCGATGGCTTGTGGAAAGACCATTTATTGAGCATGGATCATCTCAAAGAGGGTATCGGCCTGCGGGGCTATGCCCAGCAGAACCCGCTGATCGTGTACAAAAAAGAAGGCTTCCAGATGTTCCAGGCCATGATCGACCGAATCAAAGAGGAGACGGTCGCTATCCTCTTTCGCATCCAACTGGCGGAATCGGAGCCGGTTGATCGGCTCCGGGAACCCGACGAACAACAGCTCGTTTTTTCCGGCAGCGGCGCCCCGCCCGCCAAGAAGACCCCCAAGCGCAACCCCAAGAAAAAAGTCGGCCGCAACGCCCCTTGCCCTTGCGGAAGCGGTAAAAAATACAAACATTGTTGCGGTCGATAAGCTGGATGGCCATCGTGCAAAGGTCGCACTGGGCGGAAAACCGGGCGGGGCCTTTACAACGACTGAAGCCAGTGATTAACATATTGCCAATCTTCGCCGGCTTTGACCCCATTCGGAAATGGCATTCCCCAGTACCTGGGAGGAATTACAACCCATGAGTTCGAATCGGCCGGATTCCGATACGACTGTCTCGCCCCGCGACGAGGTCGAAGTAAAGGAACCGCCCCTATACAAGGTGCTGTTGCTCAACGACGACTATACGACCATGGAGTTTGTCGTCGAAATTCTGGTCAAAGTATTCCACAAAGCTTACGACGATGCGACGCGGATCATGCTCATGGTGCACCGCAACGGATTGGGGGTTTGCGGAGTCTACACATTCGAAGTGGCCGAGAGCAAGGTGGACACCGTCCACAAATTGGCCCGCGAAAGCGGGTTTCCCCTGAAGTGTACGATGGAAAGGGAGTAGATCATGATCAGCAAGGAGCTCAGTGCGACACTCGGCCTGGCCGTCAAAGAAGCCAAAAAGCGGCGGCACGAATACGTCAGCACCGAACATATCCTGTTTGCCATTCTCTTCGATCATACCGGCATTGACATCATCGAAAATTGTGGCGGCAACATCGACGGGTTAAAAAAGGACATCGAGTCCTTTTTCGACGAGAAGGTCGAGAGCATTCCGGAAGGCCAGGAATACGTCCTGCAGCAGACCCTTGGTTTCCAGCGCGTCATCCAGAGGGCGGTAAACCACGCGCGCTCGGCCGAAAAACCGGAAGTGAACGTCAGCGACATTCTGGCTTCCATTTTTCTCGAGAAGGATTCTTTCGCCGAGTATTTTCTGACTTCACAGGGGCTGACCCGTCTTGACGTTCTGAGCTATATTTCGCACGAAGCCCAGCAGGATTCGGTTGCGCGGGGCCAGGGCGGTTTTGCCAAGACCTCGGATACCAAGGAAAAAAAGGAGCAGAGCAACCCCCTGGAAGCCTTCACCGTGGATCTCGTCCAGAAAGCGGCGGAGGGGCGTCTCGACCCCCTGATCGGACGTTCGGCGGAACTTGAGCGAACCTTGCAGGTGCTCTGCCGCCGCCGCAAGAACAATCCGGTTTTCGTGGGCGACCCGGGTGTCGGCAAGACGGCCATCGCTGAGGGGCTGGCACAGCGAATCAACGACGCCGAAGTCCCGGAACTCCTGCAGGACGTTAAAATTTACGCTCTCGATTTGGGCGGACTCCTGGCGGGCACCAAATACCGGGGCGATTTCGAGAAGCGTCTCAAGGGGGTGATCGCCGAGCTCAGCAAAATCCCCAACGCCATCCTTTTTATCGACGAAATTCACACCATCGTGGGGGCCGGGGCCACCAGCGGCGGATCCATGGACGCTTCCAACATTCTCAAGCCGGTGCTCACCACCGGGGAGCTGCGCTGCATTGGCTCCAGCACTTACGAGGAATACAAGAATCATTTTGAAAAGGATCGCGCCCTCTCGCGCCGGTTTGAGAAAATTGAAATCCACGAACCCAGCGTGGGCCAGACCGTCCGTATTCTGAAGGGTTTGAAGTCACGCTACGAGGAGCACCACCAGATCGTCTACACCGACGCGGCGTTGAAGGCTGCCGCCGAGCTTTCGGCCAAATATGTCAACGACCGCTTTCTGCCCGACAAGGCCATCGATGTCATTGATGAAGCCGGTGCTTTCGTGCGCTTGACAGGGTCCTCCCGGCGAAGCAAGATCAATCCGGCGGACATCGAAAAGATCGTCGCCAAAATGGCCAAAATCCCAACCCAGAGTGTTTCCACGTCGGACAAGACCAAACTCGAGACGCTGGACGACCGGCTCAAGGGGGTGGTTTTCGGTCAAGATGACGCGATCACTTCCCTGGTGACCTCCATCAAGCGGTCGCGCGCCGGATTGGGTATGCCGGGCAAACCGGTGGGATCGTTTCTCTTTACCGGGCCGACCGGCGTCGGCAAAACCGAGGTGGCGCTGCAACTTTCCCGCCTGCTGGACATCGAATTCCTGCGTTTCGACATGAGCGAGTACATGGAGAAACACGCCGTGGCGCGCCTGATCGGAGCGCCGCCGGGTTACGTCGGTTTCGACCAGGGCGGACTCCTGACCGACGGTATCCGCAAACACCCCCACAGCCTGCTGCTGATCGACGAAATCGAAAAAGCCCATCCGGATATCTACAACATCCTTCTGCAAGTCATGGATCATGCCACCCTGACGGACAATAACGGCAAGAAGGCCGATTTCCGCAACGTGATCGTGGTAATGACCTCCAATGCCGGCACCCGCGAGATGGGTACCGCGGCGATCGGGTTCGGCGACAAGCGCAAGGACACCGAAGCCAAGGGCCAGCAGGCCATCGAACGCTATTTCAGTCCGGAGTTCCGCAACCGCCTGGACGGCATCATTCAATTCAACTCCCTGTCGGTGGCGATCATGGAATTAATCGTCGACAAGTTCGTCAACGAACTCAACGAGCAAATGGCGGGCAAGAAGGTCTTCATCAATATTTCCGACAAGCTGCGCAACTGGCTGGCGCGCGAAGGGTATGACCCCAAATACGGCGCACGACCGCTGGGGCGGGTCATCCAGAAGGAAATCAAGGACCCTCTGGCCGACGAGATTCTTTTTGGAAAGTTGGTCAAGGGTGGCGTCGTCTTCGTGGATCGGGCCCATGACGGACTGACCTTCAAGATGGATTGACCGCCATTGACCGATATGCCGGTTTAGCGCCTTCTTAGCATCCATGCCCGTATTTCGCCTGTCCCGCGAACTGACCTTTCCACCGCCGCATATGGCCATCCGAGAGGGGCTCCTGGCCGTGGGCGGCGACCTGTCCATCGACCGCCTGGTTCTGGCCTACCGTCGGGGCATCTTCCCCTGGTATGCCGAGGACGATCCGATTTTGTGGTGGTCGCCCGATCCGCGCCTCGTGCTTTTCCCGCGTGAGTTGCATGTTTCCCGATCACTGCGGCGGTTGTTGAACAAGGGCCGCTTCAGCTTCACCCTGGATCGAGCTTTCGGGGAGGTCATCCGGGGGTGTGCGGCCGTGCGCGGTGCCAATCATCCGGGCACCTGGATCGTTCCCGAGATGATCAGCGCCTATGAGCGCCTTC
>CAYMAR010000114.1:0-10299 GCA_964388465.1 uncultured Desulfobacteraceae bacterium | reverse complement strand
TGTGTTTGGGGGGGTGGCGTTGCGGGCCATGCGGCGGCGGCTCATCACCTGACGGATGCGTCAACGGCCCAATCTCGGCGTTGCCCGGCGGGCCTTCGGCGCTGCGGCGTACCTGGTGTACGCATCACTTCTCAGACTGTGGCGCCGCATATTGGGCCGTTGACGCATCCGTCCGTGCGGGTTGGCCGGAGGAAATCGGTTTTAGGAGATGAGGCCATCCGCCTCGGTGTTACCCGGCGGGCTTCGTCACTGCGGCGTACCGGTGTACGCCTTGTTCCTCGGGGCGCCAAGCCTTGATCTCGAAATATTGGCAAAGTTGCCCTCGCTCTGTTTTTATTCCCATTGTTACTTTTCTTGTGCGCACAAGAAAAGATAAAACCGTAAAAAGTCTTGTAGAATTTGGTTGACCACAACCTGATGCGTATTTACTTTCTTTACTTCCACAATATATGGTGGTAGTAATTGCAAGTTTCGACTTTTTACGAGACCATCAAGAAAAGTAACCAAAAGAAGGCGCCCTGTCCCGCTTCCTCCTGCGCTGCCCTGCGTCGGGCCGGCGCGTACGGAAACTCGCTTCACTCAGACAAGTCCGCACGCTTTTTCCGTCCGCCGCAGCGATGCGCAGCGCAGGACCAAGGGAAACGAATAACGAACGTCGAAAAACGATTTCAGCATTTCCTGTTTTACCGGTGCGGCCCCGATGGTGAGTAGGGGTGCGGGAAATGACGGAGTGTCCGTCCCGCAAGGGCAGATTTGGGTTCATGCTGCTGCGGATGGGAAACCGCCGGCGTGGTCGTTTTTTGTCGAGAAATCCCCATTTTGTGAGATTGACGACGCGGGCCCCAAGATACCGTTTAGGGTTGGAGACTATTTCAGAAGATCGTTCAGGCCGTGTCCGTTGCCGCCAATCAGGCGTTTGATCTCACGGTTGAGCTGCAGGCGCTCCAGAAGGTGGGAGAGGGCCTGCACGCTCTTGCGCAGGCGCTCCTGGGCGGCGGTCATCTCCAGGAAACGTTGGCGCTCTTCCGGGGCGAAACCCTCGAGGGCCGCGATGGCAAAGGAAAGGCGCGCCGGGTCCTCGAGGGCCAGCAGGGCTTCCGGTTCGGGGACGGACATATCGGCCGCCATCTGCTTCAGCAGCCTTCGGGCGTCCGCCACCGTCTCCGCAATCGCCGGGTCGGGCGGCTCGGTGGCATCACCGAAGAAGCTCACCTGGGCCTCCATGTAGATTTGCTCCTCCACGACGGCGTGAATCACGAACCGCTCCTCGCCCCGGGTCAGGATATCCATGCGGCCGTCGGCGTAGGACTTGGTGATTTCGACGACGCGGGCCGTGCAGCCCACCGTGCGGATCGAACTGCCGTCGAAGAGGACGATGCCGAAGGGCCTGTCTTCGGCGACGCACGCGCCGATCATCTGTTTGTAGCGTTCTTCGAAGATATGCAGGGGCAGGAGCATTTCCGGCAGCACCGTTACACCCAAAGGGAACAGGGGAATGCGGGTCGTATCCGTGGTCATTTGATTATCCATCGATGTGATTCGGTTCCATTCAAGCTCGCCGCTTTCGCCGCAGATCCCGGAGAGGCCTGCCAAGCGGGAGGGGTTTCTCTTGGGTCTCCAAATCCGACCGCATTTTTTAGGGAGACGCGATCGGCCCGACCGATCACGGCGTCGCTCCCGCCAGATGCCCCTCGTCGCCCCAGGAGCGGATGATCCAGCGCGCTGAGCCGTAAAACTGGCCGTGAACGATAATGCTCAGGCTGCTGTTGCCCGCCAGCACGCAGCGCGGCGCACCCAATTTCAGACCGGCGATATAGCGGAAGACATTGTCCAGAAAACCGCCGTGGGAGACGACGGCGGCGGTTTGCCCCGGATGGGCGTCCAGCCAGCTTTCCAGGAAATCGATGCCGGCGCGGTAGTGCTGACGGTGACTTTGCCCCCCGGGGATGGTGAAGTCGGGATCTTCGGTGATCAGCTGCGCGTAGACGGCGGCATGGTCCCGGCGGATTTCCCGGATGTTCAGGCCTTCCAGCACCCCGTAATGGCGTTCGCGCAGGCGCGGGTCGGTCTGGATCTCGTGCCCGGTATGCCCGGCGATGATGGTTGCGGTTGCCTGCGTTCGTCCCATGTCGCTGCTGACCAGCCGATCGAACGGGACCGCGGCCAGGCGTTTGCCCAGGGCGTCGGTCTGGGCCCGCCCCTTGGCGGTCAGGGGGCTGTCGCCATGGCCCTGAAAGCGCCGGTCGCGGTTCCATTCGGTTTCTCCGTGGCGGATGAGCATCAGGGTGGTTTCAGGTAGGCTCACGCGGGCATCCCTCCGTTCGGCTTGGGGTTGTGACGTCTTTAGTCGCTGTTTGCCTCGACCCGGTCGGTTGTTCCGGCCTGCGGGACCGGGCGTGGCCGGCGTCCAGCGGGCGGAGGTTCACGGCCGATGATCGAGGCGGGTCTTGAGTTTCGCCCAGCCGGGTTTTCGGTCGGCCGCCGCCCCGGCGGACGCCGTCGCGGCCAGGACGTCCTCGACGTAAGCCGTCCGGCGCATGCCTACCAGGACCGACGAGATGCCCCGGGTGCTCTGGAGCGCGCGCAGCGCCATTTGGCTCAGGGGCTGGTCCACGTCCCAGTCGGCATCGGCCTGCCGAACGGCGGCTTTGACCGCCGCGATCCGCGCGGCGGCCGGTGCGGCGTAATGGCCGCTGACCGCCGAGAGGGCCGTATCCAGGCGTTCGCGGTAATCGCGGCACCAGTTCATGAGCACCGGGTCGTCCGCTTTCCGGTCGAGAAAATCCAGGACGCCGTCGGCCCGGGGCCGGATGTGCTCGTTCTGGATCTGCAGCCAGTTGGCGTAGGTTTCGTACCGGTCGAAATGGGCGGCCAGCGCCTCGGCCATGGCCAGTTGTTCGGTGATCCGGGCGCTCAGATCCTCTCCCAGCCCAAGACCAGGGAGAATCTCCTGAAAAAAATGGCTTTCGCCGGCCGCCAGTTCGTGCAGACGGTCCCGAATGGCTTCCTGCGGCAGCGGCTCCAATTCGGGCACATCCGCCAGCCGGACCAGGCGGCTGCCGTCGAAGGCGTTCAGCGGACGGTTCACGAGCGTTCCCAGATCGAACCGTAACGCGGTGTCCAGGAGGGTGGCCCCTTCGGGCTGGTTGGCCTCGAGCACGGCCCCGGGCTCGAACAGATTCATGGGAAATTGGATGACGGCCAGATGGTGATCGGGTTTCACCGCTTGCGCACAGGCGATGACGCGGCTCAGGCTGGTAAAGTCGGGGCCGTCGGCGGCCGCCGGAAAGGAGTTCGAGCTGACGCCGTAGAAGCGGATGCGGCCGCGGTCGACCTCCTTTTCCAAGTGGGCGAAAGCCCGCTGGAGCCGGTCGGCGTATATGTCGCGCGCGCGCGACAATGCGACACCCTGCCGGGCAGCCCAGCTCAAGTAGTACTCCGGGTTGTGGAGCAGCAGGACATCGATGCCGCTCAGGGCCAGCCGATCCAGGCTGCGGGTGATCTGGTCTTCGAGGAACTCGGGGTGGATGCAATGCTCCAGTCCCTCGGCGTAGGGCACCAACTCCGGGAAGGGGTTGCCGGCTTTCCGGCGCTGCCGGCTCAGGGCGTGGTTTTTCCCCTGGAGGTAGCCCGCCTTGGTGACGACGATCACCGCCTCGCGCGACAGGCTCCCTTCACGCAGGCATTCCGCCAGGACCTGCCCCACCAGGATCTCGGATTCGCCGTCCGCATAATTGGCGCTGGTGTCGATCAGGTTGATGCCGCCACGCAGCGCCCGGTAAAGCGCCTCGCGGTGCGCCGGCGCGGAGGTCCCGATGCGGTATCCGCCGAAGCCGGCCCGGCTGCAGGTGAGTCCGCTGCGTCCCAGGGGCGCGAAGGCGACGGCCGGGTGCCGCTGGGCCCGGTCGCGGGTGGCCTCTGCGGTGGCGAACCCGGAAATAGCCATCAGGAAACGCTCCCGGGGGTCAGGAAACATGTGGATTGTCCGGCGGGCATATTCGATTAAAATTCCTTGAGCCGTCACGGAAAATGATTAAGTTTCCGAATCAACAAAATAATGGCACTTGGAGCAAATGTCATGCGTCTGGCCCCCAAAATATATTCGCTACTGCTCTTCCTGCTGTTCTCCTTTGCGGGGATTGATGCGGGCCGGGCCAATGCGCCCGAACCGCTGCCTGCGGCGGACGCATTGCGCGTGGTCAAGTCCGAGCGCAAACTTTACCTGCTGCGCGACGGAGAGGCCTATAAAAGCTACTGCATTTCACTGGGCAGCCGACCGGTGGGAGACAAAGTTCAAGCCGGCGACAAACGCACGCCCGAAGGCCGTTACATCATCGACTGGCGCAACCTGGAGAGTAACTATCATCGCGCCCTGCATATTTCCTACCCCGATGCCGCCGACCGCCAGGAGGCCCAGGCGCGCGGGGTTGACCCCGGCGGCATGATCATGATCCACGGTCTGCCCAACAAGGCCCGGGGCGAAACCGACGGTTATGTCGGCATGGATTGGACCGACGGCTGTATCGCCGTGACCAATGCCGAGATCGAGGAGTTGATCCGCGTCGTCAAAGACGGCACCCCGATCGAAATCCTGCCCTGACGGCTTCGCGACCGGGCAATCCGCCCGCCGCCGCTTCCGCCCCATTCACCATAGAATCCGAAGGCCGACGCCCTCCGGGGTCACCCGCCTGATTTCGGCCGCCATGTCAAATGCTTTGCGTGAGTGACGCAGTCGGAAGGCGATTTTGAGATGTTCGCCGCGCGGCAGCGTCCGCGTCGGCTCGATGAACATCCCCTCGGCGCTGATGTCCCGCACCCGGCCGTCCCAGGCGCCGTTCGCATCTTCCAGGCGGACGGCCGTGGTGTATGTCATTCGCGGTGATTGGCGTCGTTCCGGCATGGGCAACACTACAGCAGTCGTGTGGCGAGGTCGGACAGATCCGAGCGCTCGCCCTTTTCTAGATTGACGTGGGCGTACAGGCGCTCCCCCTTCATCTTTTCGATCAGATAACTCAAGCCGTTAGAATGGCTGTCCAGATAGGGGTGGTCGATCTGGTAAATGTCGCCGGTGAAGACGATCTTGGTGCCTTCGCCGGCCCGCGTGATGATGGTTTTGATTTCATGGGGGGTCAGGTTCTGGGCTTCATCGACGATGAAAAAGGTTTTGACGATGCTGCGCCCCCGGATGTAGCTCAGCGGGGTAATGACGATCTTGCCGTCTTCGAGCAGTTCCTGAATGCGTTGGCTGCGTGTATTGTCCTGGGCCAACTGGTTCCGGATGACCGAGAGATTGTCGTGCAGCGGCTGCATGTAGGGATCGAGCTTGGAATTCACGTCCCCGGGCAGGTAGCCCAGATCCTTGTTGCTGAGCGGCACCACCGGCCGGGCCACGAAGATCTGGCGGTAGTGGCGCTTGGTTTCCAGCGCGGCGGCCAGGGCCAGCAGGGTCTTGCCGGTGCCGGCCTTGCCGCTCATGGTCACCAGGGGAATGTCGCGGTTGAGCAGCGCGCTCAGGGCGAAGGCCTGCTCGGCATTGCGCGGCCGGATGCCGAAACCGACCCGGTTTTCGACCCGCAGCACTTTCTGCTGGGCTTCGTCGTAGACCCCCAACGCCGATTTGCGGCCGTTGCGCAGAATCAGAAACTCGTTGGCCCTCAGTTCGTTTTCCGGTACCAGCGCGTCGACCGCAATCTCGTAGGGCGCCTGGTAAAGATGATCGATCAGATGCCCGTCGACGTTTTCCAGGACGCTCTTGCCCCGGTAGAGTTCGGAAAGGTTCTGGACGTGGTCGGAGCGGTAGTTCTCCGCCGTCAGACCCACGGATTTGGCCTTCATGCGCAGGTTGACGTCCTTGGACACCAGCACGACCTGGTCGAAGCCTTTTTCCGTGGCAATATGGTAGGCCGCGTTGAGGATGTGGTGATCGGCCTTCGTGCTCGCGAAATTGGCCTGGACCTTGTCGTGGAACTGCGACTCCAGAAAAACCGAGATGCGCCCCTGGCCCTCGCTGACGGGGACGCCCCCGTTGAAGATGTGGTCGCCGGTGAGGGTGTCCAGGGCGCGCAGGAATTCGCGGGCGTTGCAGTTGAGAATGTCCTTGCCTTTTTTGAATCGGTCAAGCTCTTCAATGACGGTGATCGGAATGACGATGTCGTGCTCGTCGAAATGGTAGATGCAGGTGCTGTCGTGCAGAATAACATTGGTGTCGAGAACAAAGGTCTTCCGAACTTCGGTCATAGCAAACTCCTGGTAATCGGTACTACATATTGTGGTATTGCCAACATCGCGCACTATATCATGAAACAAATCCAAATCAAACGTTGAATCCCGATGGCTGAACATAAAGCGGAAACCGGGTGTGTCCATGGTTTTTTGTCGGGTTGGGGATGGTGACAGCCGTTGGGGTGCGGTCGTTCCGGTGTGCATCGATCGGATGTGGCGGCAGCGATCCGAGGGCATCGTTTTTGGGGACACAGGCGGCGTTCATGGGCCAAGCGGCTTTCATCACCGGAGAATATCTGGTAGAAATGTTAGAGATCAATGTGATCGGCCCTTTTTCGTGATCCCAACGCCCCATGCCCCGGCTGGAATCATCGATGAGCATTCACGACGGCAATCCCCCAATGGCCCCCAGGCGGCCTTGCGAAAACCGCCTGGAAGTGCTGGAGAGCATTTTCCGGGCCGCGCCCGCCGGCATCGGCATGGTGCGCAACCGGGTGATCGTGCAGGCCAACGAACGCCTGTGTGAAATGCTCGGTTACAGTCCCGGCGAGCTGATCGATCAGAGTGCGCGGATGCTCTACCCCGACCAGGAGGCCTTCGAATGGGTCGGCCGGGAGAAATACGAACAGATCGCACGCAGCGGCACCGGCACGGTGGAGACCTGTTGGCGGCGCAAGGACGGCCGCGTCATCGACGTGCTTTTAAGTTCGACGCCCCTGGATCTGGACGATCCGTCCCAGGGGGTCACGTTTACCGCCCTGGACATCACCGCGCGCAAACAGGCCGAGGAAACGGTCGCCACCCAGAAATCGCACCTGACCCTCCTGCACGACATCACCCTGGGGCTGATCGACCGGCGGGATCCGGATAAACTCCTGCAGAAGCTGGTGTCCAGTGCGGCCGAACTGGCCGGCACCGAAGACGGTTTCGTCTACGTGTTCGACACGGACGCGGGCGAGTTGGTGATCCGGGCCGCCTGCGGCCGCTACGGACGGGACCTCACCGGTTTCCGCCTCAAGCCCGGCGAGGGGCTGGCCGGCAAGGCCTGGCAGCAAGGCGAAACCGTTTCGATCGTCAACTACCGGCAGTGGGAGGGGCGCTCCCGGAACGCCTTCTTCGACGACCTCGGCGCGGCCCTGTGCATCCCTGTCAAACGGCGGGACCGTTTCTTGGGCGTTCTCGGGCTGGGACATTTCGGCAACGACAAACAGTTCGGCCCGCTGGAGCGCGAGGCGCTCGAGCGGCTGGCCGACCTGGCGGCGTTGTGTCTCGAAAACACCCGGCTCTACGATGCCCTCCAGGTCGAACTGGCCGAAAAGGAAGCGGTGGCCGCCGCCCTGCGCGCCAGCGAAAACCGGTATCGCAGCGTGTTCGAGAACACCGGTGCCGGCACCGTCCTGAGCGAGAACGACACGACGCTTTCGATGGTGAACGAAGGCTTCGCCGAGATGACCGGCTATGCCCGGGAGGAAATCGAGGGCCGTATGAAGTGGACCGCGCTCATCGCCCCCGAGGACCACGAGCGCATGATGAGATTTCACCGCCTGCGGCGCGTGGATTCCGCCAGGGCCCCCAAGGCCTTCGAATGCCGGATCATCGACCGGCAGGGGCGCCGCCGAAACATGATGCTCCGGGTCGACCTGATTCCCGGGACCACCACCAGCGTGGGCTCCTTCATGGATATCACGGGGCAGAAGGAAACCGAGGCCGCGCTGCGCAACTACGAGCAGATGGTCACTTCCAGCACCGACTACATGATCCTTCTGGACCGCGACTACGTTCACCGGGAGATCAATGCCGCTTATCGCCGCGTCATCGGACGACCGCGATCGGAGATCCTGGGGCATACGGCCGCTGATATTTTCGGTGATGAGCTGTTTGAGCGCCACCACCGCCACAAGGTGGACCGTTGTCTGGCCGGTGAGGAGGTCCATGCCAAAGGGTGGTACGACACGCCGGGTCGGGGCCGCCGCTATATCGACACCTTCTACTACCCCAGCCGGGGCGATGACGGCCGCATCGTTGGCGCGGTCATCGTGGGGCGCGATCTGACCCATCTCAAAAAACTCGAGGGCCAGCTCCTGCAATCCCAGAAAATGGAGGCTGTGGGCACGCTGGCCGGTGGCATCGCCCACGATTTCAACAATCTGCTGATGGGCATCCAGGGGCGGGCTTCGCTGATGGCCACCGAAATCGAGGCCGGGCATCCCGCCGAGGAACATATCGAAGCCATCGAGAGCTACGTGCGCAGTGCGGCCGACCTCACCAGCCAGATACTGGGGTTTGCCCAGGGCGGCAAATACGAAATCCGTCCCACCGATCTGAATGAACTCATCAAGAGCCACAACCGCATGTTCAGCCGCACCCGCAAGGAGCTGGCGGTCCAGGGGACCTATGCCCGCGATCTGCCGGCTGTCGAGGTGGACCGCGGCCAGATCAAACAGGTGCTGCTCAACGTCTACCTCAACGCCTCGCAGGCCATGCCCGAGGGCGGCACCATCTATGTCGAGACCGCCGCGGTTCGCACGCCGGACGAGGACCTGCCGGTGGTCGACCTCAAGCCGGGCCGCTATGTCCGGATCACCGTCACGGATACGGGCACGGGCATGGACGATGCGGTCAGCCAGCTGGTTTTCGAACCCTTCTTCACCACGCGCCCGATGGGGTGCGGCACCGGTTTGGGGCTGGCCTCCGCCTACGGCATCGTCAAGAATCACGGCGGGGCGATCAGCGTCGAAAGTGAAAAGGGGCAGGGGGCGACCTTCAGTATCTATCTGCCGGCCTCGACCCATCCCGCCGCGCACGAAACCGTTCCGGCCGCCAGCGTACAGTCCGGCGCGGGGACGATCATGCTCGTGGATGACGAGAAGATGATCCTCGAGGTGGGCACGGCCATGCTCGGAAGGCTTGGCTACGAGGTCCTCACCGCGGTGGACGGCCGGAGCGCCCTGGAGCTGTACCGACGCGAGAAGGATCGTATCGGCCTGGTCATCCTGGACATGGTCATGCCGGGGATGGGCGGAAGCGAGACGTTCGATCGGCTCAAGGCCTGCGACCCGGGTGTCAAGGTGCTTCTCTCCAGCGGCTACAGCCTTGACGGGCAGGCCTCCGAGATCATCCAGCGCGGCTGTGTCGGTTTTATCCAGAAACCTTTCAATCTATCCCAACTATCCACAAACCTGCAATCGGCTTTCGATTGACGGCCGGCGTGCGGGCCGGCCCGTGCCCTTTTTGCGGCCCCGGCGTTCATCTTCCTCACTTAGCCGCGGCCGACGTCCGCCATGTCCGCTCTCTGCCGAAACCCGCTTCGAATCAGCCGTGTGCATCCGCCCGCGTCATGACGCGGGCCAGGTGGGCGGCACCATTGCGCGCGGCCTCCGGCGTCGTGCCCGCCTTCAGCTCGATCACCCGCAGCGTTGCGGCCTTGAGAAAGGGGACCAGCGCCGGGAAGTCGATTTCGCCGCAGCCCGGCGGCAGGTGGTCCTCCAGGCCGTGGGCGTCGTGCAGGTGGCACCCCACGAGTTGGGACCCGTAACGTTTCAGCAGGTCCTGGGCGCTGCCAAGCCCGAGCGTCTCCGCGGCGTGGGCGTGGCCGCTGTCGTGCCAGTAGCCCAGCGGGGCGCCGTCGAACTCCCGGAAGAGCAGCTCAAAATCATCGATGCCCGGCAGTTCGTGGTAGTGGTAGCGGTTTTCGAGTCCCAGGCGCACGTGATGTCGCTCGGCCGCCGGCAGGAGCTTCTCGAGGCTGAAGCACAGGGCGTCCAGGTGCCGCGGTTTCAGGCGGTCGCGCTCGGCGAGCTTGCGGGTGATAAAAGCGCGGGCGTCGTCCGTGGCGATGCGGCCGCTGTGGTAATAGTCCTGAAAATCTTGCGTTGCGGGAGGCATATCCACCCGTCCGCCGTGGAGCACCACCGCCCGGGCCTCCAGGTCGTTGGCCCGCTCGATGGTCTGCAGCGTGAGGCGCACGGCGGCGTTGCGCTCCTCGCGGTCGGGGGCTGCCAGGGAGAAGAGATCGCCGCTGCCGCGCTTGAACTCCGGCGGCCGCGGGCAGAAATTGTGCAGGCTGCATACCGCCAG
>CAYMAR010000113.1:0-10324 GCA_964388465.1 uncultured Desulfobacteraceae bacterium | reverse complement strand
CTGCCGCCGAAGAGGGATCGGCACCGGGAACCCCGGTGGCGGCCGGGGAGGAGCCTGTGGCTCCGCCGGTTGATGACGATGCACGGGCGGTCGACGCCGGACCCCATACCGATCCGGGAAGTGACCAGCCGCCGCTGGTCCCCGGCGTCCACGCCGCGGAGCAAAATGCACCGCCTGCGCCGGCATCCTCCGCTGAGGCACCAACGGAGCCATCCGCGGCTGATCCCGATTTGCCCGGAGAGGCGGAACGAGGTGGCCGTGAGGAACAGGACGGGACGGCCGGCGAGAGGATTTCCACCGCTTCGGGGACGGCTGGGGAAGCGGTCGAATCCGACGCCTCGACCGCGCGGGCGGAAGAGGCCTCGTCCCCTTCGGAGCACCCGCCCGAACCGCCTGCGGAAGAAGACCGCGTCGGTGCGGCGGTGACATCGCTGACCGCCGTTGCCAAGGGGGCGGCCGCTTCGGAAGAAGGGGCTGCGGCGGCGCCGACGACGGATGAGGAGCGCGGTGAAATTCTCGAGGAAGACCTCCTGGCACCGGCTCCGGGCGGGGACGCAGGCCCCGGGCCCGAGACGCAGGACCTGGAGGGCCGCGCCGAAGGGCAGGAGGCGACGGACCCTGGGGACCTGGATGCCGCATCCGATAGCAGGGCCCGTGTATCGGCGGACCAGCGCGCCGTTCCGCCGCAGGAACCGGCGCCGCTGGCGCCCATCGACCGCGTGCGGGTGGCCAAAGGCGCACTGCACAAAAAGGTGGCCTTCATCGGGTTCTTCAGCCGGGCCGTCAATATCGACGCCGAAACCAAGGCGGGTCTGCAAGCCCGTTTCTGGCCGGCCATGAAAAGCGAATGCCGGGATAATCTGGTGCTTGTCCGGCGGGGCGACGCCGACTACCCTGGCGCCCTCGACAGCCTGGTGCGGGATCCGTTCGGGCGAATGAACAGTTTTGAGCTGGTCACGCTGGCCCGTTTCAGTGGGTTGAATGCGGTCGTTGCCGGCACCATCATCGACGTCCGGGTCGCCAACACCCTCAGCGGCCTCCTTTGGTATAAAACGCCGGAGGGCCAGCTGCGCATCACGATTCTGGTGGAGGTCTTCGACGCCGAGACCGGCACCAAGATTTTCGACCGCACCTATACTCGCGAGGAGGAAGTGAACGAACTCGACCCCGGTGCGGACGGGCGGCCGCGGCCGGAAGACTTGCCGGTGCTGGAAGCCGTTCTGCAAAGCGTGGCCCTGGATATGGGGGAGGACGTCTGCGATGCTTTGGAAGACCAGCCCTGGCGCGCCTTTGTTTCCGGGATCGACGGCAACCGCGTCACCCTCTCCGCCGGTCAAGGCGCGGGGCTGCAACCGGGGAATATCTTAGGCGTCTACAACAGCCAGATCATCGACGGACTGAACAACCAGCAGTTTTTCCTCACCGGCGAGAAAGTGGGCCGGATTCAACTCATCAATGTCTATCCCAACCGCTCGGAGGGCATCCTGATCGAGGGTCAGGGGGTGCGCGACTACAGTGTGGCCATGCCGGACTAGCCCCGCCGCGTTTCCGTCAGCGCCTTCTCGTAGGCGTCGATTTTTTCCATGACCTGCGCCAGGCTTTCGAGTCTCTTGATGGATTCACGAAAAGCACTGCAACCGTGCAGACCCTTGACGAACCAGCCCAGGCGGCTGCGCATCATCAGGCAGGCCGGCCGCTCCCCCAGATAGTTGACCGAATCAGCCGCGTAGCGCCGCATGATGTGCAGACGGGCGCCGATATCCGGCGGGGGCCGTTGGCGCCCGGCGCGCATGTCCAGTATTTCCGCAAAGATAAACGGATTGCCGATGGCGGCCCGGCCGATCATGACCCCATCGCAGCCGGTCTCTTCAAGCATACGGATGGCATCTTCGGCCTTTTCGACATCGCCGTTGCCGATGACCGGCAGGGCCGTGACGCTTTTGATTTTGGTGATGAGTGACCAGTCCGCCCGTCCGCGGAACCCTTGGGAGGCGCTGCGCGGATGCACGGCCAGCGCGTTCACGCCGCATGCCTCGGCGATGCGCACAAGGTTTAAGGCCTGATCGCCGCTGCGGTCCCAACCGCTGCGGATCTTGATGGTCAAGGGGATGCGAAGGGCGTTGCGCACGGCACGCAGCAGCGCCTCGGCCCGGTCCGGATCGCGCATGAGCGCGACCCCCGCTCCGGTTTTAACGATTTTTTTAACGGCGCAGCCGAAGTTGATATCGACGATATCGGCCCCGGCCGCGGCGGCCGTCTGAGCCGCGTCGGCCATGATGGCCGGGTCGGAGCCGAAAATCTGAATGGCCAGGGGTTTTTCCTCGGGCGTGCTGTTCATGAGCTGACGGGTCTTGGCCGCGCCGTAGACCAGCCCGTTGGCGCTGACCATTTCCGAATACACCAGCCCGCAGCCGGCCTCTTTGGCCAGCAGCCGCAGGGGCAGGTTGGAAATTCCGGCCAGCGGGGCGAAGGCGAGGTTGCAGGTTAATGTGACCGTGCCGATTTGCATGCCGATCCCGTTTGGTTCTCCCGGTGCGGCGGCGCCTGCGGCCGGGCATAGCAGAACAGGCAGTCGTGGTAGCACGGCTGGCGATGATAGCTGCCGATGTCGACGGCCTGATTGCAGCCGCAGCCGGCACCGACGCGTTGGCCGCGGTCGCGGCGGCGATTGAAGTGGGGCCCGTAGAGGCGGGCCAGCCGGTCCCCTGGGATGCAGGCCCCGGGGCGCACGCCGCTGTCCGCCCCGAGGCGCTCGAGAATTTCGGCTTCACAGCAGGTGGCGAGCACCATACCGCAATCGGCGAGAGTGGCGGCCATGCGTTTCAAGGCCGCCCGTTTGGCCGATGGGGAAGGCGTATCGAAAATGATGCCGTTGCGCTGCGCGCGCCGCAGCACTTTGGGATAGAGGTCGACAAAGCTCGTGATGCAATGCCGGATACCGAGGCCAGCCGCCGCGGTGGCGATCCGGGCCAGCGGTTCGAGGTTGTTTTCCTGGGGGGACGCCGGTGAGCGACGGTAAAAGCAGATGGGGTCGAAGCGCCAGAAAAGCGTCCGGGGCCCGAAGCGCCTTGCCAGTTCCTCCATCTGCCGCAATCGCGCGTCCAGCGGGGGGACATGGGGCTCCAGGCAGGGCGCGTCCGCATTGACGGTGAAATTAAAGAATAGATGGTAGCCTCGGCGCTCAAGCTTTTCACCGATGTTTCGGCGCAGAAAGGCGTCGAAGTTCTTGGACCAGAATACGATGCTGTGAACTTCGTGAGGCCGGGCAGGGACCCAGCGGCGACGACGGTTATAGGGATTTTCGACCTCGAACCCCCCACTTCGGATGCCCGCCATGAACCCGTCCAGGTAAAAGGCGGGAATATCCGTCCGGCGGGAAGCCGACAGAATGACCGGGTATTTCGGGCGAGAGGGATTCATAGAAAGAAAGGGCGTCTCGGCCCGTTCGCCGGGACGCCCGGCCGATGTCAGGTTCTTTTCAAGTCGGCCAGGGAGATGACATTCGTGCGACCGTTTTCAGGTGCCGCCGGGGCGGCGTCCTCCGGGGCGGTCCCGCTGACGGCATCCGGCTCCGCGGGCGATTCGACCTTCTCCAGCCGCAGGCGCTTCCCATTCATGGTAAATTCCTGCCCGTCGATATAGACGTCGCGCAGAATCCAGGTGACGATTTGGGGGGGCATTTGGAGCATCAGCAGGCGGACATGGTACCAGTCCGGTTTGCTATCCGCGAGGATGGACTCGATCCGCGCGAAAACCAGGGGATTGTCTTCCAGATAGATCAGGACCAGATCGTTTTCGATGGCCATGCGTGGCATCCTTTCGGGGTTTCACCGCAAGCTAAAAGGTCTTCAAACCCCAGATCGGGACAAAAAGCAAGCCCCGTCGCCCGGATGCCGCTCCGGTCGCGATGGTCCGCAACGCGACCGCCGGCCCCATACGCCCGCATGCCATCCGTTTACTTGCCGATATATTGTGATATAAATGCAATATTAGCGCAAACAGGCAGATGAGCAACGGCGCCGTGTTCGAACGTGCGCCGTTTGCCGGTGACCGACATCATTCGGGAGAAGAAGGCATGCAAGCGAAGCCGTTGAGTATGATCATCATTGCCGTCGCCGCGGTCCTGGTCGCGGGGTTCAGTCCCGCCGCCCTCGAAGCCCAGGGTGAGCTTTCCAAGGGGCCCCAACTGCTGATCAAGATACGCGATATCGACCAGTTCTTGAACGCGATCGAACGCCTGATGCCCGCGGGCGAAGGCGCGGCCCCGCCCCCGCAGGCGGCCATGCTCCGCGGTATGCTCCAGGGCACGGACTGGATCGACCCCGAGCGCGCCATCGTCGCGGGCATGACGGTGGATGGCGATATATCCCGCTGGATCGCCCTGATCCCTTTCCGTACGGCCAATGCCAATTTTCAGACGGCCTACGGCGCCATTGCCGGTGACGACTATTACCTGATGGCGCTGCCGCCCCAGCCGGGATTCGGGGTCGCCCCGGAAGTGAAGGCCAGCCTGATTAGCGCTTCCACGCAACCCGCCGTCAGCGGCCTGATGGTCGAGGCGGCCGCCAGCGAGCTTGTGGCCATGGCCCAGCCCAAGATTGCGGCGGCCATCGCCCGGCAGGCGGCCAACCCGGCAAGGCCAAGCGGCCCGGCCGCGATGTCGCCGGCGGAGACCCAGGCCATGCTTACGGATATGCTCAAGATGTTCGAGCAGATGCAAACCGTGCGCCTGGGCCTCGATCTGACCGGCGATGTCCTTACGCTGCAGTTCGACGTCGACGCCCGGCCCGAGAGCTTTCTGGCAGGGCTCCTGATCGATCGGGGTGACGCTGTCCGTCTGGCGGATTACGATGTCGCCCGGCCCCTGCAGTTCCGGTCGCGGGCCTACAACGTACCCGGCATGATGCAGTTGGTCGCTACCGGGTTCGGACAGATCTACAGCCAAATGGGGCTCGATTGGGACGAAATGGCGGATATGACCAAAAGCTTCACCGGCGAGATGGCCGGTGGCATGACGGCGGATGCCGATGGCATGGCCTACGAAATGGTGTATGTCCTGCAGCCGGGGGTCGACGGCGAGGCGTTTATCCTCGATACCTATCTTCCCTGGTTTGAGCGCTACAACCGCCAGATGGCGACCTTCGTGGCCCAGCAGGCCAACCAGCCGCAGCTGCCGCCCCTCTATGAGCGCACGGCCGACAGTATCGTGGACGGGGTTAAAGTGGTGGGCGTCAAAACCAATTACAACGCCATGCTGCCGCCGGGTGATCAGAACCTCGCGGTCCTTGCCGGGGGCGGGCAGATCTTTGAAACCCGTCTGGCGGCCGTGGATGACCTGGTGCTGATCGGTCACGACGATGCGGTCATGGCCGAGCTGATCACCCGGGCCCGCGGTTTTGAAACCGCCCCGGCCCAAGGCCCCATGGCCCGGTTTGATTTCGATCTGGCCGCCTTCATGGAGGGTCTTGAGGGCATGCTGCCGCCGGGCGACTTGCCGTCGACCTGGCCGTCCGACCTGGGCCGGCTGACGATGCAGGCGGAAATGCAGGCCGGCAAACTGACCACCCGGACCCGCTTCAACATTGCGGATCTGGGGAAAATGGGCACGGTCTTCGGTACGCTGGCCGCCCGGCAGGCGGCTGTCGCGGGCGGGGCTGATGCCGGCGCGCCGGACCGCGAGACGGCATCCCCCCCCGCCGACAAGCGCGCAACCGATACCCCCGACGACTGCTATCGCCGCGGCGGTCTGCAGTCGGCCTATGGCGCCTACGACGCCGCCGCGAAGAGCTACCGCAAGGCCATCGCACTGGCGCCGCGCTTTGCCGATGCGCATTTTCAACTCGGCGTAGCCTACGGGGAGATGCGTCAGTTCGAAGCGGCCGTCATGGCCATGACGCAGGCCATCGACCTGGATGACGACCAAAGCGCCTACTATTACGGCCGCGGTCGGGTTTACCTGCTGGCGGGCCAGGAGGAGGCGGCCATGCGCGATTTCATGGAAGCCGGCTTTCGGGGACATCCCGATGCCCGCGCCTACCTCAACGCCGCGGGGGTTTCCCTGGAATAAGCCCGGTTGAGGTGACCCATGACGTCTCGCGGGGCGAGGACGCGCGATAGCCGGCAACCTGCAGGGCGTGGCACCAGTCGCCGAATCGGCGCGACCACAGCAGGCGCCCCAGACGAACCGGTTCGGTATTGCCGTTATAATACCCGATGCGCACCGGCGCCGCGATGAATTCGGCCAGGAGAAGTCCCAGGGGGAAAATCCTTTCCTGCCGGGCCACGGCCTCTATGGATGCCCGGAGGCGCCGCCGAGCGGCCGCCGGCGCCCCCCCGTCGTGGCGCGCCTGCGCGGCCACGATACGCTCGACCAGCCCCCCGTCTTCAAACTCCGCCGCCAGCGCCTGGATGCCCACGGGCGGCAAAACGGCCCACCAGAGAGGGGGGTTTTCCAGGGCTTGCCTAACCCCTTCGACATTCAGGTTGTCGACCGCCAGCATGAGCCGCCATATCCCGGCTTCCTCGACCTGCAGTTCGAGATGCCCCTGCCAGGCATTTGCCTGCGCGGGTCGTTTTTCCATCCGAAGGTGCAAATCCATATCGAGATGCGTCAGCCCCAAGTCGCGCAGTAACGCCTGAAAAGGCGCGACGGCCGGGTGCGTGGCCGCGATGCTGAGGTTTTCCAGCGCAAGGGAAAACCGGTGCGGCAGCGGTCGGCCCGGCCGGTAGTCGCTCAGGGTGGCGCGACGGACGGTTAACGGGGCGCTAAACCCGGAGGGTTTCAGGGTCACGTCCCGGAGGGCGATGCCGGGTGGTGCCAGCTGGATTTCAAGGCGGGTATAGTCGATCGCATCCAGCACCGGGGTGGCTGAAGCGACCGACTGTAATTGGTCGTCCACCTGATGGCCTAAAAATGCCCGGAGGCCCATGTAGACGACGACGCCCAGAAGAATCGCTGCCGTCAGGCAGAACAGGACGCGTCTCGTCATGGCCGGGCGCCTCCCCATCCCCCCCACCGGCGTCGAGGGGTAACGGTCATGACATCCCGTCGGCCGTCGTTGGTTGCTCCCGGATGACCGCTTCCGAGGTGCGTCCGTCCACCTGAATGACCAGCGGGCGGGCCAACCGGATGTGGCGCAGGTAGGTGGTGCGCGCCCGATCGGGCTGGCGTTGAAACCAGTCCCAGCGCAGATGGCCGTGCTCGGGTTTCTGCAGCGTCAGGTAGACGATGCCCAGGGATGTGAGATTCTGGAAAAAATGCGACCCCTGGGACGGATCGGCTTGAATGCGCGGGTGGCCCGTTTCGACGATGGCCGCCACCTGGGAGATGTCGTTCCAGGCGACCGGGATGCCCAGCCAGCGGTCGGCGGACCCCCACCGCCCGGGGCCGATCAGCAGGTAACGATGTCCGGCCTGGGCCAATGCGCTGTTCAGGCGGCCGATCTCGGCGGCAATGTCCACCGTGTGGGCCGGGTCGAACGTTTCCGGGTCCACCAGCACAATGTCGGCGATGTCGCTGTACCGCCCGTTGCCGAGGGCCAGGCTGGAAAAACAGAGCGCTTCTGATTTGGCTTCGGCCGTCAGGACGTCGCCGGTCTGCTGCTCGAATTGGGGCATGGGACGGATCTGCAGCAGGTGGAAGAACGCTTTCTCGTCCCGGCTGCGGGGCAGCTGCACGGCGAACTCGATTTCCACAGGCCCCCCCATGCCCTGGCGGCCGGATGCGAGCAAGTCCATGATCACCGCGGGCAACGGAAAAGTGTTGTGTTTGAGGATGGGGGCAAAGGTCACCACGGGATAGCCGCCGCGGGAAGGGGCCGAGTCGCGGATCCGGTTTTCCTCGGGTATGAAGGTGCTGCTCAGGGCTTTGATCAGCGGATGTTCCGGAAAGTCGTCGATATCCAGCTTTTGCAGTCCTCCGACGACCTGGCTGTCCACCCGCCGCCGGGCCGATTGAAGATCCAGGGCCATGAAATGGCGCTGGGCATTGGCGAGAATGTCATCGACCGTGGAAAACTGGGGCAGTTTCTGGGGATGACGCGGACAGAAGCGCAGCGCCCGGATCTTGTCGTCGTCCGGGGCGCCGAGGCCGGCCGTCACCAGGGCGATGCCGTCCTCGGCCTGCATCGGGGCCACCGGATAAAAATTGAACGAAAAAGCTTGCCCGGAAATATCAGGGCAAAAAAAGCCCCTGTGCTCCCGGCCCGTCAGCCGCTGGACCAAGACCGCCATCTTTTCCTGTTCGATGCGATAGCCCGTGCTGCGGGCGTAACGCCGGGCCTTCCGGCGAAACGTCGAGGCGTAAACCTGCTTGACGGCATAATCGAGCTGCCGCCGGCGCACATTGCGGTCCGGGTGGCAGTTGGGCAGCAGGAAGGTGGCATACAGGCCGGTGAACGGCTGATGCTGGGCGTCTTCCAGCAGACTCGAGGACCGCACCGCCAGGGGATAATCGGCATGGGTCAGAAAGAGGTCGAGGGCCTGCTGCAGAAACGCGGGCAGGTGCCCCTCCTGAAAGACGCGCGCGATATGCGTGTCGCTCTTCTCGCAGGAGGCGATGTCCCTCAGGCCGTTTTCGTTGATGAAGGCGTCAAAGGCCTCCGTGGAAATCACGAACGTCTGGGGCACGCCGACTTGGGCACCCTCCCGGCCGGCGATGCCGTCGGACAGGTTTTTCAGACGGTTGGCCATGAAAGCCAGGCCGCGGGCCTTGCCTCCCATCGATCCGTTGCCGATCTTGACGAAATCCGCATCCGGATCGAAATGGCCGGGGTCGAAATCGGTAACCACGCCCCGCTGGCGGCCGCGGCGCCGCTCGCTCAGGCAGGCCACGAGGTAGTCCTTGAGTTTGGCGGTGTTCTCGAAATCCGTGACCTTTACCGGCCGCAGCCGGTAGGCCAGAAGAATTTCGGAACGGGCCATGAGCCAGCCGGAGAAATGATTGCGCGCGGCATGGTAGTGGATGGATTCATCGGGGATGTCCGGCAGCACGGTTTCCAGCTGCCGCAGGTTGGCGGCACGGCCCACTTCGCGACCGTCCGGCAGACGGAAGACGAAATCCCCGAAACCCAGGTGCTCCTGAAAAAAGTGGCGGATGGCCTCGTGGAGCACGGGGCTGTTTTTGTCGATAAAAACGGCCGGGATCTGCAGCGCCCGCTCGCGGTTGGACTCCTCGGAGCTGAAATTCAGCAGCGGGATGTCGCTTGCTTCCGTTTTGATGGTTTTCAGCAGGCGGTAGCCGGCATCGGGGTCCATGCGGCCTTCGCGCGGGAAGCGCACGTCCGAAATAACCCCCAGCAGATAGGGCCGGAACTGGCGGTAAAGCGCCAGGGCGACTTCGTACGTGTCCGCCACCAGAATCTTGGGGCGGGCCCGCATGCGAAAAAAACGGTGTTCCTCGTTGAGGGACTCTTCCATGACGGCCTGGGTCTGGCTGACGATTTCCTTGTAGAGCAGGGGCAGAAGCGAAGAAACGTAGAAAGGGGAGTCCTCCACCATGATGATCACCCGCACCCGGGCCCGTCGGGTGTCGAAGGCCACGTTGAGGCTGTCTTCCACCGATTTGATGATGGCCAGCAGGAGATCGGCGTTGCCGCTCCAGATGAAGACCCGATCGATACAGCGTTTGTCGAAACAGCGGGGATCGAGGGCCATCCAGTTGGGGTTGGGGGTCAGCAGAAAGACCGGGATCTCGCTGTGGTTTTCCTTGATGCGTTGGCCCAGCCGGTGGGCGGGCATATCGCCCAGCCGGGCCATGGTGATGACCAGATCGAAGGGGCGACGGTCCAGCTCGACGAGGGCCTCGCGGGCCGAGGACACCCAGGTCAGGTGAGGGGGGCGCGAGAGATTAAGGCCACGGTATTCCTGGATGATGCGCTGGGCCAGGCGGCCCTCCTCCTCCATGATGTAGGCTTCGTAGGGACTGGAGACCAGCAAAATCTGGCTGACCTTGCGGGCCATGAGCTCGTGGAAGACCTTGAAAGAAAGATCGAAGACTTCCGAGCGATTGGAGAATAGATGCGGCATCGGTTTCAGGGTCCCCTGGGTTGGCCGGCGCCCGGCGCCTGGGGTTGGAACGCAACCCCATCGGTATCTGCTGGTGGATCTACGGGCAGTCTATAACCGATAACCGCTCAACTCACAAGTTCGTGGCGGCGATCACCGCCGGCCGCAATTGACGCCCGTCAAGGAACTTGGTATGCCTGTGGGCCTCAACCGGCCTGGGCCCCGCCCCTGCGGGTGGCCGGCCACCTTGCGCTGCGGCGCAACCCTCGAACACGGGCATGAAAAGGATGACGGGATGAAGATCGCGCTGGCCCAGATC
>CAYMAR010000112.1:0-10341 GCA_964388465.1 uncultured Desulfobacteraceae bacterium | reverse complement strand
AGGGAACCCCGCGCACGATCTGCCGCACCCTGGTCGATTTGGCCAATGACCGCGGTGGCGACGACAATACCACCGTTGTCGCGTTGGTGGTCGGCAAGAAAATGGTGCTCTGGCCTCGGGTCAGACACATCGTCGAGGGCTTTTGGCGGTAAGCGGCGGCCAGCCGCTTCCCACCCTTGCAGTGGCGATCCCATGCGCCGCCCCAATCGGTAAAGAGGAGAAAAGATGCCTAAAGTCATACTCAAGTTCAAGCACAATCCCATTCAGAGCTACGATCTTGCAGCGGGGCAATCCGCGACGATTGGTCGTTTGGAAGATAATGACATTGTCATCGAAAATCTCGCCGTTTCCGGTCATCATGCCAAGATCGATTCGGTGGGTGATGGATTTCTGCTCACGGACCTTCAAAGTAAGAACGGGTGTTTTGTCAACGAGAAAATGGTGGCTTCCCACTGGTTGAGCGATGGCGACATTGTCAGTGTTGGCAAACACACCCTGGAATTCAGTTTAAAAGCGGGCGAGAAGGGGCCTGCGGCGCCCCAGACCGGTCAGCGGGACCAAACCATGGTGATGGACACGGGACGTTATCGCGACTTGATGGACCAAAGCAAATCGTCCGAGCGCGCGGCCTCTGCCGCCGGCGAACCCGTGGGCATGCTCTCCTACCTCGCCGGCGGTGAGGGCGAAGTGGAACTCGCACGCAAATTGATCAAGATCGGTAAGGATGCCGCCAGCGACATCGTCGTCAGCGGCCTTACGGTTGGCAGCACTTCTGCCACCATCAGCAAACGACCCAAAAATTACGTGCTAAGCTACGTCGCCGGCCTCTCGAAACCGAAAGTCAACGGCAAAGCCGTCAAACAGTCGGTGGCCCTCAATGAATTTGACGTGATTGAAATCGGCTCGGTCAAATTGCAGTTTTTCACCAAGGAATAGCATAACGATCACGGACGGCATGGCGGCTTAGGCCGCATTGACCGCCACCGCATTCGGTGGGGAAGCTTCCAACCGCTCTTGAAAATTGCCTATCTGCATTTTCACCTCAAGCCCGGCGGTGTAACGACGGTTATCCGTCATCAGGCGCAGTACCGGCCGCACGGAACGGCATCCGTGGTGCTGTGTGGTGAAGCCCCCTCCTCTCCTTTTCCGGTCCCCGTGGTCACCGTGCCGGGAATCGGCTATGACGGCGCTCCCGGAACCGAACAGCCGGCCCGGTCGATTGCCGTCCTGGTCGACCGGGCCATCAAATGCGCCTTCGGCGAGGCCGGCCGGTGTGATGTGATCCACGTTCACAATCCCATCCTGGCCAAAAACCGTCAATTTCTGGACATCATCCGGCACTTGCAGTCGATGGGCTATCCCCTTCTGCTTCAGGTCCACGATTTCGCCGAAGACGGTCGGCCCGGCGCCTATTTTCATCGCGAAGACTATCCGTCCGATTGCCACTACAGCGTGATCAATCGTCGCGACTATCGTTATTTGCTGGATTGCGGACTCGACCCGGATGGACTGCACTACCTGCCCAACAGTGTCGCCGCACCGGAGTTGACTGCGCCCACGAGGTCATCATCCGATTATCTGCTCTATCCGGTTCGCGCCATTCGTCGCAAAAACATCGGCGAAGCCCTGCTCCTTTCCATTTTTCTCCACCCGCCCCGGCAACTTTATGTGACCCTGCCCCCCAACAGTCCGGCCGATTTTCCAGCATACCGTCGCTGGCAGAGACTGACGGCGGAAAAGGCTCTTCCGGTTCAGTTTGAAATGGGATTGCAGCACGACTTCCCCAAACTCATGCAGCACGCACAGCACGTCGTCACCACCAGCATCGCGGAAGGGTTCGGTTTTGCCTTTTTGGAACCCTGGATGGCGGGCAAAAGCGTGGAGGGCCGTTTTCTGCCGGAGATCTGCCCTGATTTCACGGATGTTGGCATCAATCTCGACCATCTCTACCCGCGACTTGAAGTGCCGATGGCCTGGATTGGTCGTAGCCGCACGATCAAGCGCTTTCAAGCGTATTGCGCACACAATCGGCGTTTGTTCGGGGCCGACGATGCCGAAGCGTTTTCCCAACGCCTGATTGCACCACTTCTGGATGCCGACACGCTTGATTTCGGGATGCTCGATGAACCCCTGCAAGCCGAGGTGATCGAAAGCGTTATCAGCGATCCCGCCAAGAAGCGCCGCCTTAAAGAACTCAATCCGACACTCAGGCGAATGGAAGACGGCAGCCGACCGGATCGGCCGATTGCCCACAATCAGCGCCGTATACTTGAAACGTTCTCTCATCAAGCGGTATCGAAGCGCCTGGAGCAGATCTATCGGCAGGTGCCGCAGCGGCCCGTCACGCACCGCATCGATAAAACCCGCCTGATGGATAAGTTTTTTAGTTTCAATAATTTTAGTTTGTTAAAATGGGAAACCCCGTGTAATGGATAAAGCCTTGAAAGACCTGATGCGCTTTCTGGCCCCTTTGCCGACCGCACTGTCGCCGGCCGGCCGTATTCACGCTCCGCTCAAGGCCATCCTCTTCGATATCTATGGCACCCTTTTTATCAGCGGGTCCGGGGATATCGGCGTGGCCCACAAACGTTTCGATCCGTCCGACGCCTTGGACGCCCTGTGCGAACGCTACCAAGTCCCATGGTCGCCCACGGAAATGACCCGGAAACTCTTTGCCGCGATCAAACAGACGCACCGGAACAAAAAGGCGGTCGGTGTCGATCACCCGGAAATCGAGATCGACCGGATCTGGCAGCGCATCCTCAAATGGCCGGACATGGGTCGAATCCGTCAAATGGCCGAGGCGTATGAATGGATCGTCAACCCCACCTATCCCATGCCGGGCCTCGACCCCGTTCTGCGCACGCTTCGCGGCCGGGGAATCCTGTTGGGCATCATATCCAACGCCCAGTTTTTCACCCCGCGTCTGTTCGAAACCTTTTTGGGCGCCGACACCGAGCAACTGGGATTCGCCCCCGATTTGACCTTTTATTCCTACGAGCACGGCTGCGCCAAGCCGTCCAGGACCCTTTTCGATCGAGCCGCCAGCCGTTTGGAAAACCGGGGGATTGCGCCGGGCGCGGTGCTATACGTGGGTAACGACATGCGTAACGATGTTCACCCTGCCGGTCAAGCCGGCTTCCAGACCGCATTATTCGCCGGTGACCGCCGCTCGCTGCGGTTGCACGCTGATGATCCCGTTATTTCGAAGACGCGCCCTGATCTTATCGTCACCGACTTGCGTCAAATCCTCGATGCGGCAATGCCGGAGGCGTTGCCCGCGACCACGACCATCTGACGGCCTCTCCGCGGAACCTCCCGGCGGTTCGGCCCCGAGGCCAATCAAAACCGTTGATGGGGCTTGCAAAACGCAATTATGACGGTATAATTTTAGGGCGATTGACAATTTTGTGACCTTGCAGTAAACGGCGGCCTGGCCCCTTGGCGTATTTAATCAACCAGGATCGTCTTGCCATCGGCTCGAAACCATACGAGGCGGTGTTGTAAACCTCCATGCCAACTCAAATCAT
Organism: uncultured Desulfobacteraceae bacterium; assembly: GCA_964388465.1. Lineage (GTDB taxonomy): Bacteria > Desulfobacterota > Desulfobacteria > Desulfobacterales > UBA5852 > JABZFP01. The sequence goes on along the minus strand of CAYMAR010000112.1, from coordinate 6,811 downwards.
TATCCTGGTCATTTTGCTTTTGTTATCCGGCTTTTTTTCCTCCGCCGAGACCGCCCTGTTTTCGATCAGCAGTACCAAGGCCCGCCATCTGGCCAAGAAAGACCGCACGGGACGTCTGATCTGCACCATGAAGGAAGACCCCCATCGTCTCCTGAGCACCATCCTGATCGGCAACAACGTGGTCAATGTCGGCGCTTCGGCCCTGGCGACGTCCGTGACGATCAACCTTTTCCCCGGTTATGCCGTGGGCATCGCCACCGGCGTGATGACCTTGCTGATTCTCGTCTTCGGCGAGGTATTTCCCAAATCGATCGCAACACGCAACAACGTCTTTATCGGCCGCCTGGCCATCTATCCCGTCTACTGGCTCTCGATTCTTTTTTATCCGCTGCTGATCTTTCTCAATTTCATTCCGCGGATTACAGGCAAGATCAAGAAGTCGCCGCGCGTCACGGAGGAAGAGCTAATGACCATTGTGGAGGCCGTTGAAGAGGAGGGGCAGATCAAGGAAGAAGAAAAAGAGCTGATTCACAACATTTTTGAATTTGATGACACCGCCGCCTCGGAAATCATGACCCCGCGCGGCGACATGTTCGTCATCGATGTTGACCAGGCCCTGGACCTGGCGACAATCCTCGAATCCGGCTATTCCCGCATACCGGTCATCGAGGGGGACATCGACCACGTGATCGGTATTCTCAACATCAAGGATCTTTTTCTGCACACGATCACGAACAATGCGGACGATGTGCGCCGCTTCATGCGGGCCCCCTATTTCGTGCCCGAGAATAAAAAATTGGATTCACTCCTGCAGCAATTCAAGAAACGCCGCAATCACATGGCGATCGTGGTCGATGAACACGGTGGGGTGTCGGGTTTGATTACGCTCGAAGACGCATTAGAAGAAATCGTGGGCGATATCACCGACGAAACCGACAAAGAGGAATCGCATATCGTCAAGCTCAAGGCCAAGGAATGGATCGTTCTCGGTAAAACCGATGTCGATGAAGTCAATCAGAAGATTCCGATCAACATCCCGGATTCAAAAGAATACGATACGTTTTCGGGCTATGTGCTTTTCAAGACAGGACGCATTCCTCAGGAAAACGAGGAGATCCTCGTGGACGGATTCAGCATCACCGTCAAAGAGGTCGAAGGCGTGCGCATCAAAAAATACCTCATTCGGCAAGTTTAGTGCGGCCGCCGTCGGTGGCCGTTTCCCCCTCCGCCGCGCCCCGGTGGTGCAAGCCCGCCTGGGATCCTGCTCGGGGCTGGCGCTGCCCTTTACGTCTTGACCCGCTCGACATATTGGCCCGTACGGGTGTCGATGCGAATCAACTCACCTTCCTCCACGAACGGCGGCACCTGAAGCTCGTAGCCGGTTTCCAGCGTGGCCGGCTTGGTGTCGCCCGAAGCCGTATCCCCTTTCACCCACGGATCGGCTTTGACGATGCGCAGTTCCATAAAAATCGGCAGAGTCACGCCAATGGCCTTGCCATCGAAAAGGAGCACGTTGCACACGGTATTTTCTTTAAGCAGGCTTTGGGCGTCCCCGATCTGATCGACAGATAAAAATTCCTGATCGTAAGTGGACGTGTTCATGAAGCAGTAGCTGTCGCCATCCTGATAAAGGTACTCCATCTCGGTTTCTTCGAGGTTGGCCGGGTTGATTTTTTCACCCGAGCGCCAGGTTTTGTCGAACTGGGCGCCCGTAACCATATTTTTCAATTTGCACTTGTACAAGGCCTGGCCCTTGCCGGGTTTGACGAATTCAAACTGGGTGATGACATAGGGGTCCCCGTCGATTTCTATCTTCAGGCCTTTGCGCAGATCGCCGGATTCATACATGCGAATGCCTCCAGATGATTTAATTTTAGAGTTAGCATCCCGGGTCCCTTTTCCATTCGCACGCCTGGTCGGGGCGGGATCACAATGCGCTACGCGCCGCATCGACAAACCGGCGTACACGGTCACGGTCTTTGCAAAATCGAATCGGGTGGCCGTTGGCCTCGGTCCGGTTCGTCGCGGTGCAGCTGTCCACGCCGGCCGGCGCAACCGATCGGATACCCGCGCGTACGTTCTCCGGCGAGAGCCCCCCGGCCAGAATAACCGGTATCCGAGACGTTTTCACGAGTGTCCGGGCCGTCTCCCAGTCACAAGTCTTGCCGGTGATGCCCACGAAACCCTCGACAGGTTGCACGCCCGACGGGTTGGCCTCCGACGACAGCAGCGTGTCGGTCAGAAAATAGTCGCTGATCGCCTCGAACCGCGCAGCGATCGCCAACGTTGATTCGTCATTCGCCTGGCCCGGCCTTCCAATGGGTATCGAACGCATAATCCTGATATCCGGATAGTCCTCGCGGATCGTGTTTTGCAGTGCCTGCAGGTGGGATAGGATCGAACGATCTCGATGCGGCGGGGGCAGGATTTCACAGAAATGCACGATGTCCGGTCGGTAAAAGTCGATGACCCGCCGGAGGGTATCCAGATCGCTGAATAGCGGAATGAGACTGCTGATCCGGCCCGAAGCCTGAACGAACCGGACAGTGTCGCGCAAAGCGGTGTCCTTCCAATTCCGGGAAGACAACACCACACTGCCGACATGGTCGACGCCGTCGGCCACGACGGCTTCGGCCTCGGTGGGGTTCTGGATCTCGTAGATCTGGACGATCAAGGAGTTAGTCCACGACCGGCACGACGAAGGCGGTCAATCATCTGAAATATATACATATTTAATATTCATCGCCTTCGCCGGGGGTGATAGAATTCATTTGACATTTGGTGCGGTCTCTAACATATTCATCGGTATTTCGCAAACGACATGCCGACCATTTCGGGCACCAACCCAAACGTCTTTTTTCGGCCCAACTCCCTTATTGAGGTCCTCATGATCCTGATTATTGACTTTGGTTCGCAGTTCAATCAACTCATTGCGCGACGGGTAAGAGAGTGTCGGGTCTACTGTCAGATCGAACCCCCGAGCATTACCGCCGATCAGGTCCGCGCCCTGGCCCCCGACGGCATCATTTTGTCGGGGGGGCCTTCCAGCATCTACGAGAGCGCCAGCCCCAAAATCGATGCCGCCATACTAAAACTGGGCATACCCGTCCTGGGCATTTGCTATGGCATGCAGTTCATGGTTCACGCCCTGGGAGGCAAGGTCAAACGATCGGACAAGCGCGAATACGGCTTTGCGGAATTCAAGGTGAAACGTCCGTGGCCCCTGTTCGATACCCTCCCGACGACGACATCCTGCTGGATGAGCCACGGAGATTCTATCACCCGGCTGCCCGCCGGGTTTGCGATCGCAGGCTCAACGGCCAACACCCGCATTGCGGCGGTTTATCACCGCAACCAAAAACTCTTCGGCCTCCAATTTCATCCCGAAGTCGAGCACACGCCCCGGGGCAAGCGGATGCTGGAAAATTTCCTTTTCAAAGTCTGCGGCTGCAAGCGAACCTGGACCATGAAATCGTTTGCCGATCAGACCATCGAAGAGATTCGTGCCCTGGTCGCGAATCGCCGGGTCATTCTGGGCTTGAGCGGCGGTGTGGATTCGTCGGTAACGGCCGTTTTGATTCACCGGGCCATCGGGCGAAACCTGACCTGCATTTTTGTGGACAACGGTCTGCTGCGCAAGGACGAAGCCCTGAAGCTCAAGAAAGTTCTCAAACAGAACCTCCACATCAACATTCGTTTTGTGCAGGCCCGGCGACTATTTCTCAACGCGCTCCGAGGTGTGGAGGAGCCGGAACGCAAACGCAAGATCATCGGTAAGATCTTCATGGACGTCTTTGAATCCGAAGCCCAGAAAATCAAAAACGCCGAATATCTGGCCCAGGGCACGCTTTATCCTGACATTATCGAATCCAAATCGGCCTTCGGTGGGCCGACGGCGGTCATCAAATCCCACCACAACGTGGGGGGGCTTCCCAAAAAGATGAAATTGAAACTGATCGAACCCCTGATGTACCTTTTCAAGGACGAAGTGCGGCAACTGGGAAAAGCCCTCAAGCTGCCTGACGAACTGATCTGGCGCCAGCCCTTTCCAGGCCCGGGCCTGGCCATTCGCGTCATCGGCGCCATAACCCCTTCCCGACTTCGCATCCTTCGAGAAGCCGACGATGTTCTCATGCAGGAGATCAAGGCGGCCGGTTACTACAAACGTTTATGGCAGTCTTTCGCGGTGCTGCTGCCAATCAAAAGTGTCGGCGTCATGGGGGATCAGCGCACGTATGAAAACATCTTGGCCGTGCGCGCCGTCACGAGCAAGGATGCCATGACGGCGGATTGGGCCCGCCTGCCGCACAAACTGCTCAGCCGCATCGCCAATCGCATTATTAACGAAGTTGACGGCGTCAACCGCGTCGTCTACGATATCAGTTCCAAACCCCCAAGCACAATCGAATGGGAATAGCCCAATGATGGAAGACGAATCTTCAAGTTTCCGATTGGGATCCGAGCCGCTCGAGGAAGCACCTGAGAGACCGGCGCCGGATGACAGTCTGCATCACATCAAATTGAAAAAGATGGCGCGGCGCAACCGCCTGATCACGCTGCTTCTGTTGGGTTTGATGCTTCTCATGTTCGCCTGGGGCTACTGGGATCTTCTGGGGCGCTTCGATCGTCAGGCGAACACCGGCAATCGCGAAATCAAGAATATCGCCGCCGTCTTCGAGGATCGGCTCAACGAGCTCGACGGCAAGTTTGCGACCCTTGAAACGCAGCTGACGGAGGACATCGCTAAATTCGACAAATTGAGCGTTAAACTGCAGGCCCAAATCGGGGCCCTGCAAAAAACCATTGAGGCCATCGATGTGTCGGGCACGATGCGCAAAGAAAAAAAAGCCATGCTCGATCAGGTCCAGAAGACATTTGCCCCCATCAAAGCCGATATCGACAATCTGTCCAAAGACCTCGGGGCCTTCGACCAGCGAATCCGCGACCAAATGCGGCCGTTGGAAAAACAAGTCAGCCAGACGCAGGAATCACTGGCTCTGCTTCAGAACTCAGTCAAAGCCGATGCGGATGAACGGTTGACCCGCGACGACATGGCGCTCGAGCTGCTGAAAGTCAAGAAGAGCTATCAACAGCAGATCATGGCCGAAACCGGTGCCGTCCGCAAGCAGGTCAGTCTGCTCACGGAGCGACTGGAGCGTCTGGAGTCCCGAATGCGCGCCGTCCGCACGGTAGCCCCCTCCCCCGTTCCTGCTGCGCCATCCGGGCCCGGCAGCAAAATCCAGGAGCAGAATTTACCCTGAGGAAGACCTGAGCCGATGGATCGTTCCCATCTCAAAGCATTTCTTGCGCAGGTATCACGCGGGGAGGTTCCCGTCGACGATGCCGTCGAACAACTCTCGCGCCTGCCTTATGAGAATATCGAGTTCGCGCATATTGATCACCACCGCTCGCTGCGCAAAGGATTTCCCGAGGTCGTCTACGGCGAAGGCAAAACCGCCGAGCAAATTGGCGGGATTCTGGAGCGTATGGTCGGGCAGGAATCCATCGTGCTGGTAACGCGCGTCGCCGCTGAAAAGGCCGAACGGATTCAGGCGTCTTTTCCCGACGCTGTCTATCACGCCGACGCCCGCATGATCGTCTGGGGTGAACCCGTTCAGGACCAGGTCCGGCGCAAGCCGATCATGGTAATCTCCGCGGGCACATCGGACATCCCCGTCGCTCGCGAAGCCTGTTTAACGGCCCAGGCCATGGGCAACCCGGTGCAGACGGCATTCGACGTGGGCGTCGCCGGGATTCATCGCCTGTTGGGCTATCGCGAGCAAATGGCGGCGTCCGGGGTACTGGTTGTTGTGGCCGGCATGGAAGGCGCGTTGCCCAGTGTGGTGGCTGGTATGGTCGATCGGCCGGTGATTGCCGTCCCGACCAGTGTCGGCTACGGTAGTCATATGGGCGGCCTGACCGCCCTTTTCAGTATGCTCAACAGCTGCAGTTCCAACGTGGCCGTCGTCAATATCGATAACGGGTTCGGCGCCGGCTACATGGCCGCGGTCATCAACCGGGCCTGACCCCTTTGCCGTCCTCGAGGCAATGTGACCGGCGGGATTCAAAATAGCGCACGACCTCGGCCGCATAGGCCCGGCACAGTTTCTTGACTTCTTTGCGCATCAGCGGGTTCTCATCGATTTCATTCAGCTTTTTGATGATATTTTCCATTGGGGTCTTCCTGTCCACGGCGTCTTGTCCTTCGGCGCGAACCGACGTGGTCCGCACGTCAATCCCCGCACGGCATTATCGCATCAATTGGTCCAAACGCTCCCGGGAAGCGATGATTTCCCTGATCCGAATGCCGTATTTATCATTCTCCACCAGAACTTCGCCCTTGGCGATCAATCGGTTGTTGGCCCGGATATCAAGGAGTTCGCCCTCCAGATTCGCCAGCACGACCGCCGAACCCTGTCCCAGCCCCATGACATCCTTGATGGCCATTCGGCGCCGCCCGAGTTCAACCGAAATGTGTACGGGGATATCCCGAATGAAACCGACGTTAAAGGGGAGCGCCGGCGTGTCGGTTGACGCTTCCTCACCCTTCGCTGATGGGGCGGGCGCCTCAGCGGTTGACGGCAGTGTTTCCGTGGTTGAGGCGGCAGCCGGCGCGGGCCCGGCCGGCTGTTCGCCGGCCTGCGTATCATCGGCGTTTGCCAGCAGGGACTGAATGGCGGCGTCGTCCAGCGTTTCGTTGCCCGCGCCGTCATCCGCATCGGCAAATGTAATCCGACCGTTATGCGCCTCGACCAAGTTGTAGCTGACGGCCAGTCCCAACCCGGTGCCCCCCTGCCCCTGCTTATCGGTC
>CAYMAR010000111.1:1875-10356 GCA_964388465.1 uncultured Desulfobacteraceae bacterium | reverse complement strand
GCTCCCGCTCCCAACCCCTAGCCCGAGGCCACCAACATGTCCAAGCGGATGAACCGAAGGCCAGGTTTCGGTGCGACGGATGACGCTTCGCCGCCCCGGAGCTGTCCGCCCCTGCTGGAAACGGCCCCGGAAATCGATATCGACCAGCGCCGCTACCGGCGCATCTGGCTTTTTTTTCTGAACGTGCTGTTGCAGGCGGCCTGGTGGGACGTGTTGTTCGCCCTGCCCCTGCTGAATCTGGTGCGCCCGGCGCCGCTGCCGCGCTGGCAGGCCGTGGCCCGCCGCTATCGCGATATCGCCGCCGAAATGGGCGGCGTCCTGATCAAGCTGGGGCAGTTTCTGAGCACCCGGGTCGACCTGCTGCCGCCCGAAATCACCCAGGAACTGGCCGGGCTTCAGGACGAGGTCGCCCCGGCGGCGCCCGCCGCGGTCACGGAAGTCCTGGCCGCCGCATTCGGGCGACCGGTGGACCAGACCTTCCAGGCGTTCGACACCGTCCCCATCGGGGCGGCCTCCCTGGCCCAGGCCCATCGGGCTGTCCTGCCCGACGGGCGCGAGGTGATCCTCAAAGTGCTGCGCCCCGGTATCCACGTCCTGGTCGAAACCGATCTCAAGGCGATGGCCCGCATTTGCCGCTGGCTAAACAAATTTAAATCCGTGCGCCGGCGCATGGACCTGGACGTACTGCTGGACGAATTCACCCGCACCACCCGCTGCGAGCTCGACCTGCAGCAGGAAAATGAAAATCTGAAGCGCTTTGCATCCGATTTTGCCGACAACCCGCACGTCTACATCCCGCGCGTCTTTGAAGACTACTGCCGGCCCAGCGTGCTGACCCTCGAAAACGTGGCCTATATCAAGATCACCGATATCTGTGCCCTGCAGGCCGCCGGCATCGAGCCCGCAGCCGTGGCCGATCGTCTCTACGACACCTACATGCACCAGATCTTCGTCAGCAATTTCGTACATGTCGATCCGCACCCCGGGAACCTCTTTGTCCGCCCCCTGCCGCTGCCGGAAGAATCGCCGGCCTGCGAGGCGGGATTCGCTCCGGGTGAGGCCGTCCCCTGCCAGCCGGAGCGGCCTTTCCAGCTCGTGTTCATCGATTTTGGCATGACCGCCGAAATTTCCGAGCGCCTCAAGGCGGCCATGCGCCTGGCCGCCATCGGGATCAGCGCCCAGGACACGCGCAAGGTGATCCAGGCCTATATCGTCGCCGACGCCCTGCGGCCGGGCACCGACCTGCGCCGGCTGGAAAAGGCCCACCAGGAGTGGCTGCAGAAAATCTGGGGGCTGCGCATGGGCAAGATCCAGGAGACGGCTTTTCGCGAATTGCGCTATTTCCTGCGCGAGTACCGGGACCTGATCGTGGGCACCGCGTTTCAGCTCAAGGCCGACATGCTCTTTATCGGCCGTGCCGTCGGCATCCTGGCCGGCCTGGCCACCCGCATCGACCCGAACTTCGACCCCTGGTCGAAAACCATGCCCTACGCCAAACGCTTCGCCATGGAGGAGCTGACCGGCGAGTGGCAGGGCCTCTGGGATGAACTCCTCCCGCTCGGGCGCCATCTGTGGCGAATTCCGGCCGAACTCGACCAGGTGCTCACCCGGGCCAAACAGGGCGCCCTCACCTTTCAGGTATCGCTTTCGCCCGAAACCCGCCAGGCCATCCGCCGCATCGACATGTCGGTGCGGCGCTTCGCCTGGATGGTGCTCACGGCCGGTCTTCTCGTCTCGGGCGTCAACCTCCACATCGCCGAAAAGAATCCCCCGATGGGGATTGCTTTGATCATCCTGTCCGCCGCGACCTTTCTCTGGGGGATGGGACGCAAATAAGATTGCCGCGCGGGGTCGCGCACAGCTTGTACGTCGCTCATTTTTTAGGTATACTAAAAAAGCCTGAACCCCAACGGCCGGGACCGGGGCCTCCGGCCACCGTTGGGGCCCTTCGACACCGAAGCCGGACGTATCTTGCCACGCGGGCCCGTATTGACAGAATCACCGACGGGCCTCGCCGCATTCGGGAAAAGCGCAATGCCGCCGAAACCAACCTATGACGAACTGGCCCGCCGTGTGGACGTCCTGCGCCAGGCCAAAAATGATCTGGCATCCGAGGCGGCGGAGCGGACCGCCAAGCTGGCCCGGACCAATCAGACGCTCAAACGTGAAATCAAACAGCGCCAAACGGTCGAAGCGGCGCTGACCGAATCGGAGAGACAGTACCGATCAATCGTGGACAACTCCCTGGTGGGTATCTACACCACCGACATCGCGGGCCGCATGCACTACGCCAACCGAGCCCTGGCCCGCATGTTCGGCTATGAAAGCAGGGATGAATTCATGAGCGAGGGCGTCATCAGCCGCTACAACGACCCCGCCGACCGGGCGCGCCTGCTCGGCCTCCTCGAAGTTGAAGGGCACGTCGACAGCTTTGAAGTGGACCTGATCGCCAAGGACGGACGCCGCGTGACGGCGCTGCTGTCCGCCCGGCTGGAAAAAGGCCTTATCTCCGGCATCCTCACCGACATAACCGAACGCAAAGCCATCGAGACCGCGCTGCACGAAAGCGAAGAACGCTACCGCCGCCTCCTGGAAGGCAACCCCGACGCCGTCTTTTGCCACCGCGAGGGCATCATCATCCTGGTCAACCCCGCTGCGGTAAAACTCTTCGGCGCGTCCTCGGCGGAGGACATTCTGGGTCGCGATTTCTACACGCTGGTCCACCCCGACGACGTCGCCAAAATGAAAAAGCGGTGCGACCGGGTCGTGGCGACCGGTATGACGATACCGCTGATGACCGCCAAATTCCTGCAAATCGACGGCCGGGAAATCGATGTGGAGGTGGGCGGGACACGGGTGTATCTGGACAACGCGCCCACCGTGCAGACCGTGGCCCGGGATATCAGCGCGCGGGTTCGAGCCGATGCCGCCCTGCAGGAAAGCGAAAACCGGCTGCGCCTGATCACCAATCACCTCCCGCATGCCATGGTCTATCAGCTGGCGATCCGGCCGGACGGCCGTCGTTCGTTCCTGCACGTGAGCGACAACATACGGCAACTCCACGACCTGTCCCCCTATGACGTCATGGCCGACGCCTCGCTGCTCTACGATCAATTCCTGCCTGAATTCGCCGCCAAACTGGAACGACTGGAAAACCGGGCGCTGAAGGACCTGTCGACCCTTCGCTGCGAGATGCAATGCCGGCTGCCCAACGGTGCGATCCGCTGGTTCGAACTCATCTCGACGCCGCGGGTGCGCGCCGACGGGGCGGTGGTCTTCGACGGCATCGACATCGACATCACCGAGCGCCGGCTGGCCCGGCAGGCCCTGGCCGATTCGGAACGGCGCCTGAACGACATCATCGATTTCCTGCCCGACGCCACCTGGGTCATCGACCGGGAGGGCCGCGTCATCGCCTGGAACCGGGCGGTCGAACGTCTCACCGGCGTCAACAAGGAAGACATCCTCGGGAGGGGCGAATATGCCCATGCCGTTCCATTTTACGGCCACCCGCGTCCCACACTCGTCAACCTCCTGCTGCACCGGGACAGCCAATGGGAGGCGGAGTATATCAACCTCAAGGAGGAGGACGGTATGCTGACCGCCGGCGAATCCTATCACCCGCAGATGGGCGTGAAAGGACGCTATCTCGCGGCCACAGCGGCCAGGCTCTTCGACGCCCAGGGCCAAATCGTGGGCGGCATCCAAGCGGTCAGGGATATCACGGCAGTCAAGCACGCGGAGAAGGAACGCGAAAAACTCATCGCCGATTTGAAGCAGGCGCTCGCCGAGGTGCGAACACTGAGCGGCCTGCTGCCGATTTGCGCCAAGTGTAAAAAAATCCGTGACGACCGCGGCTACTGGAACCAGATCGAAATCTACATTCGCGAGCACACCGACGCGGATTTCAGCCACGGCGTGTGCCCGGACTGCGCGCGGGAGCTCTATCCCGGCCTGGACATCACGTTCGGTCGATCACCCCGGGAAAAAACTGAGGGCAAGCCGCGGGCCGGGTTGATGACGCGTAATCAAGTCCTCATCGCAGACGGTTCCGTAGGAAGTTCGGGAGCAAGGCTTAAGAATCGCAAGAAATGAGGCGAGCTTGCGGTACGCCGCCATGACGAGGGATGAAGCCTAACGCCGATATCGGACTTTCTACGAAACCGTCCATGTTGGGGCGAAGGAAGATCCGATTGGGTTGGCGATTTCAGAGTGGCGGGGTGATACGATTCACTTGCGGTTTTAAAGTGCAACGGCCGATCGAAGATGTTTTCGAACTGATCAGCGACGTCGAAAACTACGGTCGATGGGTACCGTCCAACAGTCTGGTGTTTCTCGAAACGGTGATCACCTCGGCGCATCGCAGGGGCCTCGGACTCACCTATGTCGACAAGGTGCGCGGCGGCGGGAAATCGGTCGGGGAAGTGGTCGCCTACGACCCTCCCGATGGGTTCATGATCAGGCAGACCACTTATTATGGTCTGCCTTTGTTTACGGCCGATTTCAGCTATCGATTGCGCCGCGCCGGCCATGTGACGCACGTCACACACACGACGACGGCCAGCGCGCTGGGCGTCTTCAAACCCGTCGCGCCGATTCTGAAGAACTTCATCCGGCGGGAGCGGACCATGACCTGCGAGGGCCTCGTCCGCGAACTTGAAAAGCCGCCGGGCGAACACCCCATGGCATAATGCGCACGCGGTTGGCCTGGCGTGCCGGTCGGATGCGTTGAGGCGCAAGATCAGCGCAGGGGTGTTTGGGGGTGCCGCCGCCAACTGCCGACCCGGCACACCGTCCGAAGTCCGGACGAACGGCTGGTCGGGCGGAGCCCGCGGCGGGCCGGGCGGGCACCTTCAGTCCGCGGCCGTTTCCGGCGCGGGCAGGCCGCTGCGGATATGCAGATCGCGCTGGGGAAAGGGGATCTCGATCGCCGCGGCCTTGAGAGCCTCGAAAATGGCAAAGTAAAGCGCGCTGCGCACCCGGCGGCGCGCCGTGTTGCGCACGTCGATCCAGAAGAGCAGTTCGAAGTTGATGCTGTTGTCGCCGTATTCCACAAACCGCACGGCGGGCTCGCGGTAGTCGGAGACCAACGGTTCGGCCACGGCCGCTTCCAGCAGAATTTTCTCCACGGCGCGCGGATCCGCATCGTAGGCCACGCCCACGAGCAGATCCATGCGGATAAATGCCGATGAAAGCGAATAATTGACGATGGTGCTGGTCACCAGATCGGCGTTGGGGATGAGGTATTCGATGTTGTCCCGCGTGCGGATCTTGGCCGATGCCAGGTAGATGTCGGTCACCTCCCCCAGGGTGCCGCCCACCTCGATCCAGTCGCCCTTGCGGACCTTGCCCCCGAAAATGATACTGAAGCCGCTGATGATGTTGGCGGCCAGGCTCTGCAGCCCCAGCCCGATCCCGATACCGACGGCGCCCGCGAACACCAGCAGGAACCGCAGGTCGAGCCCCACGATCCGAAGAGCGATCAGAAAGCCGATCGCCAGAAAGGCATAGTTGAGCACGGTATTGAGCACGTAGCCCAACCCCTGGTCGATTCCCAGCCGTGGGTAGATGCGGTAGTCCAGATAGGCCCGCAGGAGACGCGAGGCGAAAAAGAAGGCCATCAGGATGATGATGGCGCTGAAAATGGTCCAGAGGGTAATGACGGTCCCGCCCAGGATCAGCACGGGGATGGACATCACCGTTCTCAGAATCGCCAGGAGCCCCAGAAGGTTCAGCACGACCGAAGCCGTCGCCACCACAGTGGCGTAGAGCAGCAGGCTGCTCAACGAGCGGTGCAGGGTGTGGCCGGCCTCGTCGTGCCGGGGCAGGGCGCGGGCCCGGCGGGCAAGCGCCGTGCGGGCGGCATGGTAGATCAGCATGATCAAAACGAAAGCCGCTCCCGAAGACCAGATCTTGACGATGACCACACGCCCCAGATGGGCGTAGCCGAAACACCATAGCAGGGCCGCCGCCAGCACCACCCCGATCACAAGAAAGTAGTAGCGGGTCAGGAAACGGATAAACGCCTGGTAGGACGGGTATGGAAATTTCGGTAGAAAAGAGAGCAGGGCCGTCTTCTTGAGGTGCAGCAGGAAGAGGACGACGACGATGGACAGCGCGATCACGAACTTGGCAAACGCCAGGACATCGGTGGGCAGTTTGAGGGCCTCCGCACTCCAGAAGATCGCCAGACCCGCCAGGGAGTAGAACAACACCAGCCGCACCAGGCGGTAAACCGAATGACCATACTGGGTGGTGACCTCGAAGAGATCGCGGGTCAGGGACTCGCGCAGGAGGTTAAGCACCAGCGCCCCGGCCGCCCAGAGGATGATCAGCCGCCCCAGGATGACAAACCAGGCCGCAGCGTAAGTCACCAGCGCATTGACCAGGCTGTAGGCCGCCAGCAGGATCAGGGGAATCAAGGCGGCCACGAGGATGCGCAGGCCGGAGCGCACGAAGGGGTAGATTTTCTCGGGGATTTTCTCCCGATACGGCTCCACGCGTCTGATCACGCGCCGCATGACCCGCCGCTGGCCGATCAGGCTGTAGAGAACGGCCACGATAAATATCAGCATGACCATCGAGCCGGCAAACCCCAGCACCCGGCTGTGGTCGATAACCGTGGTCACCAGGGCACCGATATGGGAGGGGAAGTCGAGCGCCCAGCGGTAGATCACGGTCAGGGTGTCCAGATTCCAGCCCAGTGGTTCACGCTCGAAAAGCGACCGGGCCTGACGGGTGAGATCGTCGCGCACCTCGGTGGCCTGCCGCAGCATGGCTTCGCCCATATCTTCGGAAATGCCGATGGCCCGCTCTTCGGCTGGGGGGGAAGCCGGGTCGGCCGCCACAGCGGCCAGGGGAACCAGCGCCAGCAGGATGATCATTAGGGCCATCGTCAAGCGCTTAATCGACGTCCGCATGACAGATTTTTCCTCGAACAAGGCATTGTTATGATTGTCGTATCGAAACAATTGCAATCCAATCCGGTCAGCGTCGAAGCACGGCACCCGCGCGCACGGTATCGACGGCCTCGCCGTCCTTGAGAGCGGCGACCCCGTTGATCAGGACGTGGCGGACGCCCGACGGCAAACGATCGGTGGCCTGCGGGGTGGTGTTATCCCGCACCCGCCGGGGATCGAAAACCGTGATGTCGGCGGCCTTTCCCGTTGTCAGCACACCGCGGTCCGCCAGCCCGAAGCGTTCGGCGTTGGCTCCGGTCATTTTGTAAACCGCCTCCTCCAGGCGGATCGTCTTCTCTTCCCGCACGGCTTGCAGAAACCCGGGAAACGCACCGAAAGCCGAGGGATTCTGGGTGCCCGCCGGTTCCACCCAGGCATCGGTCATGAAATGCGCGGCCGGGTGCCGCATCAGGGTGCGCACGATCTCCGCCGTGCTGTATTTGAACATCAGCACCCGCGCCTGGCCGCGGCTGGCCGCCGCCAGACGGATGAAGGTGCGAAAAGACGACTTTCCCATCCGCCGGGCAATGGCTGCGATGGACTGGCCGTTGTAGCGCGCGAATCGGGGATGCGCCGCGTCGGCGATGACGATGTCGCTGAAATCGATCCCCAGGACCCATTTCATGCCCGTCATCGCGGCCTGCAGCCTGAGCAGCAGGCCCCGGTTGTCATAGGCCTCCGGTCCCCGGGCCAGGAACCATTCCGGCAGCAGGACGTGAATCAGCGACGCCCCGCAGTGATGGAAAAACGTGTCGAAACGCAGATCGAGCCCCTCGCGCCGGGCCCGGTCGAAAAGGGCCAGGGCCTGCGGGGCCGTCCGCCAGGTGCGGGCCCCGAAAAAAATAAGGTGTGAAAACTGCAAGCGCACCCCGGTGCTGCGGGCCAGGTCCAACATGTCCTGGATGGCTTGCAGGTTGTGGGCCGTGCCCAAGGGCCTGAAGCGGTAGGCCGCCGAAAGGGTCGAAAACGCCCGCGGGTGGACCGTAAGGATCTTGTCGTGCCGGCGCACCAGGCGGGCCACGGCCGCGAGCTCCTCCGGCGGCGCGAAAATCCCGGGCGCGTATTGTAGCCCCAGGGAGACGCCGGCCGCCCCCTGCTCCAGGGCCGCCTCCAGATCGCGGTGCATCAGCCGTCGCTCGTCCCGGTCGAGCGGGCCGGGCCTGAACTCCCGGATGGCCGTGCGCACGGTGCCGTGGCCGGCCAGGAGCAGCAGGTTGTGGGTCAATCCGTTTTGCGCCAGCACGCTGAAATAATCGTCCACCGAATGCCAGCCCAGTTTCAGGCCGGTGGCCTTGTGCACCAGGTCGCGGATGCGGCCCAGATGCGGTCGGGCCGGGTCGAAGCCGGCCGCACTGAAGCCGCAGTTGCCCGTCACGAAAGTGGTGATGCCCTGGTGCAGGAAGGGCCGTGTGGCGGCGGTATGCGCCGGAGCGGCCATGAACCAATCATTGTGCGAATGCATATCGATGAACCCCGGGGACACGACGCAGCCGCGGCAATCGATCGCTTCGGCGCCCTCCGG
>CAYMAR010000111.1:0-1775 GCA_964388465.1 uncultured Desulfobacteraceae bacterium | reverse complement strand
GAGAGCACACGCGTGACCCTTGAAGCCTATCTGACCCTTGCCCTTCTCATGATCGCCCTCGGCCTGCTGACCGGCACCCGCATTCCGGCGCCGGCCATTTTCTTTGGGGCCCTGGCCGCGGCCATGACCCTCGAGCTCGCCCCGGCGGAAGACCTGCTGCAAGGCTTCAGCAACCGTGGCACCCTGACCGTGGGCGTGCTCTACATCGTCGCCGCCGGCATGTATTCCACCGGAGCGATCAACATGGTGATGGACCGTCTGATGGGCAAACCCCGCAGTGTGGCCGGCGCCCAGTTCAAAATGCTGCCCCCCATCGCCCTGGCCAGTGCGTTTCTCAACAACACGCCGCTGGTGGCCATGATGATCCCGGTGATCCGTGACATCTCCCGCACCTATCGCCTCACGGTGCGTCACCTGCTGATTCCATTGAGTTTTGCCTCCATATTCGGGGGTATCTGCACCCTGATCGGCACATCCTCCAACCTGATTATCGCCGGAATGGTGGTCGCCAACATCGAGGCGGATCCGCGTGCCGGCCTGCAGGCCATCGGCATGTTCGACACCGCCTGGGTCGGCGTACCCGCCGCCCTGATCGCTATCCCCTTCATGATTGTGGCGGGTCGCTACCTGCTTCCTGGCGATTTTAAAGCGGTGAGCGACCAACCACTCAAACGTCTCTACCGGGCGGAGTTTCGCGTGCGCCGGGACACCTGTCTGGACGGCTGCACCCTGGAGGAAACCGGGTTGGGTCACCTGGACGGGGTCGAACTGCTCGACATTACCCGGGCGGGGAAGGATGTGCCGGTCGACCAACCGGACCTCCTCCTGAAAGCCGGTGACCGCGTGACCTTTGCCACCGACCTGGCATCCCTTTCCGAACTCTGGCGCCACCCGGGGCTGACCCCGTTTCTTTCCGGCATCCCCATGAAAACGGCGCGCCATACCCATCAACTGGTCAACGCCACGATCTCACGGCGCAACGCCGCTATCGGCTGGAAGATTGCCGATCTGAGCCCGAAGGTCATTGAATACCGGATCAATCTCGTGGCCCTGTCCCGTCGGGCGGAACCGCCGGAGGAGCCGCTGATGGAGCTCCACCTGGAGGCGGGCGACAACGTGGTTCTGGAGGTGGATGATACCTTTTTTTACGAAAGCCGGCGGGAGATGGACTTTTCGGTGACCAAGACGCTGGAGGGTTTCCGGCTGCAGCGCACCGACCGGGCCGTGATTGCCGCCCTCATCACCCTGGGCATGATCGTCAGCGCGGCCATGGGTTGGATGACCATGCTCAACGCCGGCATGCTGGCCAGCGGCGCCATGCTGATGACCGGCTGCCTGTCCTTTCAGACGGCGGCGCGCAGCATCGAATGGGGTACCCTGGTGGTCATCGCCTGCGCCGTCGGGCTGGAGTCCGCCATCACCGCAAGCGGCCTGGCGGAACATATCGCCCATCTTCTGACCCTGGTCGGCGGCAATGACCCCATGCTGGCTCTGGCGGCCATCTTTCTGGGCGGCACCCTGATCACCAATATCATCACCAACAACGCCGCGGCCGCCTTCATGTTTCCCATCGCCCTGGCCATGGCCCGGCAGCTGGAGGTCAGCTTCATGCCCTTTGCCATTGTGCTCATGGTGGCCGTCTCCTGCGCCTTCATCGTGCCCACGGGTTACCAGACCAACATGATGGTCTGGACGGCCGGCGGCTACCGCTTCACCGATTTCGCCAAACTCGGTGTCGCCGTCACCGTCATTCTTGGGGGGGTGACGCTGGTCAT
>CAYMAR010000110.1:4609-10378 GCA_964388465.1 uncultured Desulfobacteraceae bacterium | reverse complement strand
TGGCGGTATAGCGCCGGTGGAACCAGCAATCCGTCGGTGCGTATCGATTCATCGATTGAGGGTTTATCGCGTGTGGTCGAGATCCTGAAGGCGTGGTCGGTTGGATTGATCGCTTCCAGCGATACTGCGGCGAAACTAAATTCCATGTGTATCGCCGGTCAGCCGTTTCAAGGCCTCGAGGTATTTGGACCGCGTACCGGTGATGACTTCTTCGGGGAATCGGGGGCCGGGCGGCTTCTTGTCAAATTGAATGCTGGTCAGATAATCGCGCACATACTGTTTGTCAAAACTGGGTTGGGCGCCGCCGGGGCGATAACTGGATTGGGGCCAGAAACGCGAGGAGTCTGGCGTTAAAACTTCATCGATCAGGATCAGTTTGCCATCGTCCAGTCCAAATTCGAACTTGGTATCGGCGATGATGATTCCCTTGCGTTTCGCCAGTGCGACCCCCTGCCGGTAAATGGCCAGACTGAGGTCACGGGCTTCTTCGGCCAGATCCTGGCCGACACGGTCGACCATTTCCGTGAAACTGATATTGACATCGTGCTTGCCGAGTTCTTCTTTGGTGGAAGGCGTAAATATTGGTTCAGGCAGTTGGTCGGATTCAACGAGACCCGCCGGCAATTTGATCCCGCAAACATCGCCGGTTTGCTGATAGGATTTCCATCCCGACCCCGAAAGATATCCACGCACAACGCATTCAATCGGAAGGACCTCAACCTTTTTCACAAGCATGCTGCGGCCGCGCAACGTCTCGACATGCGGTTGGCAAGCCTCCGGGAAGTCCTGGACATCGTAAGCGACGAGGTGATTGGGAACCAGGTCCGCCATTTGTTCGAACCAGAAAAGCGAAATCTGGGTAAGGATTTTGCCCTTGTCGGGTATGGGGTCGGGCATGATAACGTCGAAGGCCGATATGCGGTCGGTGGCCACCATCAATAGATGGTCGCCCAGATCGTACATATCGCGGACTTTTCCTGTTTTTAGAAGTTGGAGTCCATCCAAGTTGGTTTCGAAAACAGTTTGGGGCATGATCTCCTCATTGTGCGCTGTGGGGGCGTCCCCGGGTGGTGTCGCCGATTGCCGCTTGTGATCGCCAGGCGGCGGGATGCTCTACGTGTTTTTCTTTTGGGCCAGCTTGCGAAACTTGGTGATGAATTCACGGATGGCGCTAATGCCTTCTTCGCCGACATCGGTGAATTTGATTCCCATTTCGAATTTCCCGGTTTCGCCGTTGAGCAAATGGATCACCTTGCCTTGGATGTCAACCAATTCTTCTTCAATGCCCACGGTGAGGCTGACGGTCTGGTCGGATTGGATCGGAAAATGGGTTTCGAGAAGAATTCCCGATTCGGAAACATTCAATGTCCGGCCAATCGCTTGCCGGGCCTCGCTTTCCTTGTCGTCGACGGCGACATGGGACAAGTTGAGTGCATTGATGCGTTTATGTTTTCTCTTTTCAGTCGTCATCGGCGTCTCCCGGTTTGAAGGGAAGGGCCGGCCTGCTGCGGCTAAGCCCGTTTGCACTGGCTAGGAAGCGGCCGTTTTTGGTTTGGATTTCTTTTTATAATCACAGACCACCATTGCGGTGGCCAATATACAGGTGCAAATGTTTTCGAGTATGTTCTTAAAGGTCGAGGACAATTGCTCATATTCGTTGGTCAGAATCTGCCGGTCGAGTTTCGTCACTTTTAGATTCTGATCCCCCATGACGATGGCGGATTCAGGTTCCAGGCCCATATCCAGAAAAGAAATCGGTCCGATGACATCGCCCTTTTCAAGGCGACTGACCAGCGGCACGATACCCTCTTCGGTTTTGCGAACGATCGAGGCCCGTCCCCCCGTGATCACAAAAGCCTTATCGTCGTTCTTGCCTTCCATGATCACCGGCCGGCGGCCTTGCAGCAGTTGCTTCGAGTCATCTTTTTGGAAGTGCGTGTTGACGGCATTTCGCATCACATCATCAAAGCGCTTGTCGATGCTGCGCACAAGATTTTTGAATTCCGTCGACATACGTCCGAGCTCGCTCCCCAGGCCCTGTGAATCCAACATGCCCAGCTGGACATTGCCGACGGCCGTGGCGGTTACATTTCGAACGCTGTCGTCCGAAAACAGCGAACTCAGGCTGCCGATAAATGCGCCATCACTGATCTGTAAAAACTTAACGCTGCCATCGGACGTCGTTTTGGACAATTCGACCGTGCCTTCGAGGATCACCCAGATCCAATTGCCGTGATTGCCCTCGATGATGATTTCTTCGCCATCGAAGAACTCTTCTTCGTCGACGACGTGCAAATAGTCCACCAAGGGCCCTTTGATAATGGGAATCGAAGATTTTTTCTTATCGGGCTTGGTGGTCGTATTGTCAAAGGCGACGGGCTCCAGACGCTCGATTTCACCATCATCCAGTTTGCGGAGACCGTCAAGAATGATCTCCATGCGGCTTTTCTTGATGGTCGTCTTGCCGTCATACCCCTCTTCACTGAATGCGAATTCGCCTTCGGACCAGCCGAAAAGGGAGAAGATCGCATCCAGACCGGTCTTTTCGGCATTCAGCGCGTGCACGGGATTGCCTTTGGCAAAGAAGATGACCCCGGGCTCGGTGGTGAATTTATTTCGAATCCGCAAAACCCCGGTGCTCGTATTGGAACCCAACAACTGAAGCAGTTCAGCCAGGCTCAGAAAATCTAAATTGCCGGAAAGGACCGATTTGGTTGCCATATGCCCTTGGCCTACTTCGCCCATCTGAACTCCTTCTGCAAATGCAGAAGGGTCAACTTGAGGCAGTCCGTAATCGTCTTGGCCACCCCCTGGCCGCTAATGGCCGCGGCGGCATGCGAGGGCGCTTTCAGCTGGCGGTTAAGGTCGTGCTCCATTTGCGCGATTGGCATCAGGGGAATGCCTTCTTCTTCCAGATCGCGCTTGTTGTATTGCATCACCAGGGGGATTTTGAAGATGCTGGATCCATACGATTTCAAATTTTCATGCAGATCTTTCAGCGACAACATGTTTTTTTCGCGGCGCACTTCCAAAGAGTCGGCCACGAAGACCACGCCGTCCACTTCTTTTAAAACCAACTTGCGGGTTGAGCTGTACTGGACCTGCCCCGGCACGGTGTACAACTGGACTTTGACGTCACAGCCCTTGATTTTGCCGAGTCCCATCGGTAGAAAATCAAAGAATAGCGTACGATCGCCTTCCGTATCGATGGACACCATTTCACCCGACACCTGTTTCTTATACGTTTTGAATATGTACTCCAGATTGGTGGTTTTGCCACAACGCCCCGGCCCGTAATACACGATCTTGCATTCGATTTCCCGTTTTTTAAAATTGAAGGTCGCCATTCAAGTCAGCTCCAGGGCAGGGTGCACGGTCGGTTAGGTCGTTAAAATCGTAATGTCGAGGCTATAATCGCCTTCTTTGGGACCGGACTTTATTCGGGTTTTGGAAGTGACCACACCGGACCCATTCAGAATCGCAATCGGAGAGAAAAACTGCATCTCCGGCAGTTTGGTCCCGGCCTTCAATTCTTTAAGAAGGGTCTTTTCCGTGCTGGGAATAATCAAATTGATCGAATTGCCGGTCTGGAAACTGACGTCGAATTCGCACATCTGCCCTTTGGAACCGCCGACCGGCAATTGGATACCGACGGAGTTGATGTCCAAGAATTCTTCTTCATGCAATTCGAGTTCACTCTCGAAATCGACCGATTCGGCTTCGACCTCATCCACGAATTCGGTCGAACCCTCGTTGGGTTTTCCGGGCGTCCGGTTGCCGATTTCAATAGCTTCGACATCCAAGACCGGGGTGCGCTCCGGAAGCGTGCAATCGTGGTCGAGTTTGCGCAGGCGGTTGTCCAGAAAAAAACGTATCTTCTTTAGCTCGATGTCCTTGAAGTTATCATCTTCAATCCAGGCGGCGAAGCGCTTGACGGCCTGATCCAGATCCTCGAGTTCAATGCAGCAGCGGATGATGTTCTTGGCCGCCGCGACACGCACGGCTTCGTCGGCCAGCAGACGGTCGAATTCCGACAGGGCGCGGTCGAACTGACCGAATTTGGCGAGCGCGATCGCCCCTTCAAGGTCACTTTGAACGTCGTTGGCACCCTGTGCTCCGCTGAAGAGGTTTTTAATTAGATCCTGCTTCTGGTCGGAGACCTTGGGTTTGGTCGTCGCCTCGTTAATTTTATTGATTGCCTGATTCAACGCCACGACTTTTTTGACGATGCTTTTAATCAGTTCCTGACTGTTGGTGATGTCGGCATTGGATTTTAATATTTCCGTGGCTTTTTTGTACCGCACCTTGGCTTCGTTCAACAACCCTTGTTGCTGATAAAGATCGGCTTCCTTGAGCAGTGTCTTGATTTGTGCCGCTGCACCCATTTAAAACCTCACCACTTTCATCGAAGACGCCGGGTGGACGGTTAAAATCGATATATCCCTAAGAAACCAAAAGAGTTACGTCCACTAGAGAAATATACTAAAATTTTAAAATAAAAGTCAATAAGATCACCGGATATAAATCTATTGACATAAATTGGTATCATGTTATCAAATCTTTCTTTTGAATCAACTTTTCCGTTTACGGCCGCATGCAATCCCAACAAACATTTTAACCCCATAAATCGACAAGGAGCAGCCCATGGACAAGAAAGTAACTGTTGTCGGTGCCGGCCATGTGGGAGCCACAGCCGCCCAGCGTTTGGCCGAAAAAGGATTGAGCGACGTCGTTCTGGTGGACATCATCGAGGGCGTCCCGCAGGGCAAGGCGCTGGATCTCATGGAGGCCGCCCCCATCGAAAAACACGATTCACAAATCACCGGTGCCAATGCCTATGAAGCCACAGCGGGTTCGGATATCGCCATTATAACAGCCGGTATCCCCCGCAAACCCGGCATGAGCCGGGACGATCTGATCAGCACCAATGCCGGCATCGTCAAGCAGGTGACCGAACAGATCGCCAAATATTCCCCCGACTGCGTCCTGATTATCGTCAGCAATCCACTGGATGCCATGTGCCATGTGGCCTACGAGGCCAGCGGCTTTCCCAAGCATCGGGTCATGGGCATGGCCGGCGTTCTCGATTCGGCCCGCTTCCGTACCTTCATTGCCATGGAACTGAATGTGTCGGTGGAGAACACCCACGCCTTCGTGCTGGGCGGTCATGGCGACACCATGGTACCGCTGCCGCGTTATTCGACCGTAGCGGGAATTCCGATTACGGAACTGATGGCCCCCGAGCGCATCGACGCCCTGGTGGACCGAACGGCCAACGGCGGCGCCGAAATCGTCGGGCTGCTGAAGACCGGAAGTGCCTATTACGCCCCCGCTTCGGCGGCCGTCGAAATGGCGGAGGCGATTCTCAAGGACAAAAAGAAGATTCTGCCTTGTGCCGCACTTCTACAGGGCGAATACGGCTACAAGGATCTTTTTATCGGCGTGCCCGTCAAACTGGGTGCGGGCGGGGTCGAGGAAATCATCCAGATTGATCTGACGGCCGAGGAAAAAGCCGCTCTGGATAAATCCGCGGCGTCGGTGGAAGAACTCAAGGGGGTCCTTGCCAAGCTGTAAGCTTCGAAATCCCCCCCCCTGCCGGGCCACGAATTGGATGGCTCAAGGCTTCGGTGAATTCAGCCGGGCGATCAGATTCGCGACCGCTTTGGCATTCATTTCGGGCAGCGCGTTCAGTGTTTCGGGCGTGGCTGCCCGTATTTTTTCAATGCTGCCGAAGGCACGCAGCAAGGCCCGCCGGCGCCGGGGGCCGAT
>CAYMAR010000110.1:0-4509 GCA_964388465.1 uncultured Desulfobacteraceae bacterium | reverse complement strand
CCAGGTCCAAAGCCTCAAGAACCGCCAGGGCCACATTGAGCTGGCCTTTACCGCCGTCCACCAGCAGCAGGTCGGGAAGCGGCCATTCCGGATGATGCTTAAAGCGGCGCGAGAGCACCTCGAACATGGTGCCGTAATCGTCCGGCTTCTGTACCGACCGGATCTTGAATTTGCGATAGTCCGTCTTGTGGGCCTGGCCGTCGACGAAAACGACCATTCCGGCCACCGCGGCCGACCCGCCCAGATTCGAATTGTCGAAGCATTCGATGCGTCGCGGCAGACGTTGCAGGTCAAGCCGTTTTTGCAGCCGTCGCAGCATATCGGCCCGGGTCTGCCGGGCGGCCCATTTTTCGCGGGCCGTTTGGTCCGCGTTCTGGGTCGCCATTTCGACCAGGCGCTTCTTGTCCCCCCGCTGAGGGCAATGGATTCTGACCCGCTGCTCGCGCCGGGAGCGGAACCAGTCCTCCAATAGATCGCGGTCTTCGGGCAGGTATTGGACCAGGACTTCCGCCGGTGGATTGGCCTGGTCGTAATACTGTCGGATGAACGTGCTCAATATTTCCGCCGGCGCTGAAACGGCTTCATCAAATTCAAAGCTGCGGCAGCCGTGCAAATACCCGCTGCGGACCGAGAGGAGGGTTAAGACGATCAGGCTGTCTTCCACGACCACGCTGAGGATATCCCGGTCACCACGGTCGGCGGCTACGGCCCGCTGTTGTTCCAGGCTTTTCTCCAACGCCGTCAGTTTGTCACGCAGCTGGGCGGCCTGTTCAAACGCCAGTTCCGCCGCGGCCTTTGTCATCTCGCTGCGGATGCGCTTGATCAAGTCCGGCGTGCGCCCTTTCAGAAACAGCACCACCTCGTCGACAAGGCCGGCATAGAAGTCCGGATCCACCTCAAGGCAGCAGGGCCCGTAGCAGGCATTCATCTGGTGGTGCAGGCAGGGCCGCGTGCGCTGGTTGAATTCGCGGTTCTTGCACTTGCGCAGCTTGAAGGTCTTGTTGATGATCTTGAGTGTTTCCCGCGCGGCCTGGGCCGATGCGTACGGGCCGAAATAGCGGGCCCCGTCCTTCAAAATCTTGCGGCCGATGGTCAGGTTGGGAAAAGGGTGGCCGATGTCGAGACGCAGGACCGGATAGCGTTTGTCATCCTTGAGGACCACGTTGTAGCGCGGACGATGGCGCTTGATCAGGTTGGATTCGAGCAGCAGCGCCTCCTTTTCGGAAGCGGTGACGATGGTTTCGAAATTGGCAATGCGGGCCACCAGCGTGCGGGTCTTGGGGTCGGCTTGGTCGGCGCGTGCAAAATAGCTGGCCAGCCGCTTTTTCAGGTGTTTGGCCTTGCCCACATAGATTGCCCGTCCGCGGTTATCCTGCATCAAATAAACCCCGGGGGATTCGGGTGCGCGGGCGAGTTTGGCTTTTAAATCAGGTGCGGTCATCGGTAGACCCGTATCGTCCAGTGGTTCGCACGTCTGGCGTTTCAGTCGACCTGGCCCTCGAAAACCAGATTCTTGCGCAACTGGCTGATTTGATCCCTTAGTTCGGCCGCGCGCTCAAATTCGAGGTCCTGCGCGGCCCGGCGCATCTCTTTTTCCAGGGTCACAACGTGACGCTCAAGGTCGTCGGCGTTCGCGTAGACGGCGACAGGCTCGCGGACCGCATCGCTCGGTGCTTCCGACGTTTTTCGCAGGGCTTCGAAGACGGAAACGAGATCTTTGCGCACCGACGCCGGCGTGATGTCATGACGGTCGTTGTAATCCTTCTGGATCTTGCGTCGCCGTTCGGTTTCATCGATGGCGGCCTGCATCGAGGGGGTCACGGTATCGGCGTACATCAGCACCCGACCATTCACGTTGCGGGCCGCGCGCCCGCAGGTTTGAATCAGCGAACGCGTGGATCGCAGAAACCCTTCCTTGTCGGCGTCGAGAATGGCCACTAGCGAGACTTCCGGGATATCCAGCCCCTCACGCAACAGGTTGATGCCGATCAAAACATCGAACAGTCCCTTGCGCAGATCGCCGATGATCTCCATGCGCTCGAGGGTGGAAATATCCGCGTGCAAATAGCGCACGCGCAGCCCAAGATCGGTGTAATACTCCGTCAAGTCCTCGGCCATGCGTTTGGTGAGGGTGGTCACCAGCACACGCTCGCGGCGCCCAATGCGGTTTTGGATTTCATTGAGCAGATCGTCGACCTGTTTTACGGCGGGGCGGACTTCGATCCGGGGGTCGAGCAGGCCGGTCGGCCGCACGATCAGTTCAACGAAGCGGTTACCGGCGGCATTGCGCTCATAATCGGCCGGTGTGGCCGAGACATAGACCGTGCGCCTGAAACGCGCCGTGGACTCCTCGAATTTCAGGGGGCGGTTGTCAAGGGCCGAGGGCAGCCGGAAACCGTATTTCACCAAGGTTTCCTTGCGGGCGCGGTCGCCCCGGTACATGCCCCCCAACTGGGGCACGCCGATATGGCTTTCGTCGATGAAAAGCAGGAAATCGTCGGGAAAATAGTCCAGCAGCGTGGGCGGAGGATCACCCGGACGGCGCCCCGTGAGATGCCGTGAATAGTTCTCAATGCCGTTACAGTAGCCGAGCTCCTGGATCATTTCGAGGTCGTAGAGCGTGCGCTCCTCGATGCGCTGGGCTTCGAGATAGCGTTTCTGGTCACGATAATAATCCACCCGCGTCTTCAACTCGGCCTTGATGGTTTCGATCGCGCGCTTCTGCGTTCGTTTCTGCGTGACGTAGTGGCTGGCTGGAAAAACGGCGGTCCGGACCAGCGGCTGCAGCACGGTCCCTCGCAGCGGGTCGATTTCGTCGATGCGATCGATCTCGTCGCCGAAGAACTCGACCCGGAGGGCCACGTCCTCTTCGTAGGCCGGGTAGATCTCGACGCGGTCGCCCCGCACCCGGAAAGTCCCCCGGTGAAAATCGATATCGTTGCGTTCGTATTGAATCTCGACCAAACGCCGCAGCAGGGTGTCGCGTTCCATTTCGGTCTGGGCTTCAATATCGACGCGCATACCGAGGTAGTCCTCGGGCGCCCCCAGGCCGTAGATGCAGGACACACTGGCCACCACGATCACATCCCGCCGCGAGAGGACCGAGCGTGTGGCCGAATGCCGCAGCTTGTCGATCAGTTCATTGATCGATGAGTCTTTGGCGATATAAGTGTCGCTGGCGGGAATATAGGCTTCCGGCTGATAGTAGTCATAGTAGCTGACAAAGTACTCCACCGCGTTGTGGGGAAAAAACGATTTGAATTCGTTGTAGAGCTGGGCCGCCAGCGTTTTGTTGGGAGCGATCACCAGGGTCGGCACCCCGATGCGGGCGATGACATTGGCCATGGTGAACGTTTTTCCCGATCCCGTGACGCCCAGGAGGACACTCTGGGAGACATGGTTCCGAAGCTGATGGGTCAGCTTGTCGATGGCACGGGGCTGATCCCCGCGGGGCGTCATGTCGGTGACGAGCTTGAAGGGCGATGTCATGGCGCTTCGACCGGCGCCAGTTGAACGATGCACAGCGCGGCGATCCCCTCCCCCCGGCCCGGGAAGCCAAGCCCTTCCGTGGTCGTGGCTTTGACGCTGATCATCCCCACGGGAAGACCGATGGTTTCGGCCAGCCGCATCCGCATCCGTTCGCGAAACGGTTCGATACGGGGGGCCTGGGCGACGATGGTGGCATCGAGTTGGCGGACCGCCAAGCCCTCCCGGGCGGCAAGGTCGGCGGTGCGCCGAAGCAGCACCAGGCTGGAAACACCCTGATAGTCCGGATCCGTGTCCGGAAAATGCTGGCCGATATCCCCCAGGGCCGCCGCTCCCAGAATGGCGTCGCAGATCGCATGGGTAAGCACATCGGCATCGGAATGCCCCCGAAGTCCGTATTCGTGGGGGATTTCAACCCCGCCCAGGACAAGCGGCCGGTCCGGCACCAGCCGATGAACATCATAACCCAATCCGATTCGCATCATCATTTTCCCTTGTCGGGGTCTTTGTGACCGCGCCGCATTCCTCGCTATCCGCCACCGACCATGGCGCCGTCCCATACCACAGGCGCCCGCTACCGTAAAGCCGCTCGGTAGCGACCCACTCGGTTTAAGCATTTCCATTTTGGGTCGATATGGACTATAGTACACTCACCGACTGAAGATGTTCCGTCGCCCTGCCGATCCGGCCGAAGGATCGAACAAGCGCCGGTGCCATATAAACAGATAACAATCCAAGGATATCGACACGCAAATGGCTTTCCAAGATTTCGACCGCATCGCCTTCAAGACCCCCAATCTGGAGAGACTCACCTCCCAGTCAACCGTAGTGGACATGCATTTCCACAGTTACCATTCCGACGGCCACGATGCCATCGCCCCCATCGCGAACCAGGCCCGTTCCCTGGGGATCGGCATCGCCCTGACCGATCACAACGAAATCCGCGGCGCCATGGAACTGGCCCGGCATGAGGACCTCCTGACCGTTCCCGGCATCGAAGTGACTTCGGCCGAGGGATCCCAC
>CAYMAR010000109.1:4804-10380 GCA_964388465.1 uncultured Desulfobacteraceae bacterium | reverse complement strand
GATCGAGCCGCCCAGCGAATCAACCAGCCCTTTGACGATGGGCAGCCCCAGCCCGGTACCGGTGATGAAGCGGGTCTTCTCGTTCTTGACACGGTAGAAGCGGTCGAAGATCTTGCCGAGGTATTTGGGCTCGATCCCGAAGCCGTTGTCTTCGACCTCCAGGCGGACGTTGTCTCCCGCCTTTTTGATGCGCACCGCGATGGCGCCCTTTTCCTGGGTGTAGTTGATGGCGTTGGCGACGAGGTTGCCGATGATACTCTCGAGGGCCAGGGGGTCGGAGCTGAACATCGGCAGGGGTTCGTCCGGAAGGTCCAGGGTCAGGGCTTGCTTCTTGGCCTCGGCCCGGGCTTTCAAGAAATCGACCACGCTGGTCGCCAGTTCTTCCAACTGGAATTCGCGCCGCTCCTGACAGACGTTGCCCGCCTCGATACGCGAAAGATCGAGCAGGTCGCCGATGGTGGAAATCAGGCCCTGGGTTTTTTCTTTGGCCCGGCTGATCAGGTGCTGGTCGGTGCCGGCCTCCTCCTCGGCCATCTCGCGCAGCACCATGGCGAGCTGCTCGTGAATGGTCGACAGGGGGGAGCGCAGCTCGTGGGTCACCTTGGCCACGAATTCGCTTTTGAGCCGGTCGAGGACCTTCATGCCCGTGATATCCTGCAAGGTCACCATGGCCCCCAGGCATTCGCGACGCTCGCCCAGCACCGGTCGGCCGCGGGCCAGGAAGTACTTGTCCTCGGACAGATTGAATTCATAGGTGGGAATTTCCTCGAAATCCACGTAGCGGCCCCGGGAAATATCCTTGACGAGCGTGCCGAGGTTTTCGTCCTCGATGTAGTCCGAAAAATGCCCACCGATGCAGGTGCCGGGCTGCAAACCGATCTGGTGGCAGAAGGCGGGGTTGACCAACACGATGTTGCCTTCGGTGTTGGTGACCACCAGGCCGCTGGGCAGCGATTCGATGATGGTGCGGATGCGGCTTTTCTCCATGTCCAGGTCGGCCAGGGTGCGGCGCCGTTCCCGCGCCAGCTTGTCGGCCTCGGCCTGGAGCATGATTTTTTCCTTGGCGCGGTTGATCACGATGCGCAGCTGATCGGGTTCAAAGGGCTTGGGGATGAAATCATAGGCCCCGCGCTTCATGGCTTCGATGGCGGTTTCGACCGTGGCAAACCCGGTAATCACGATGACCAGGATATCCGGATGGCCGGCGTGAATGCGTTGCAGAACCTCCATGCCGTCCATGCCGGGCATCTTGAGATCCAGCAGCACCAGGTGAACTTTTTTGGTCTTGAGAACCTCCAGGCCCTCTTCACCGTTGGGCGCCCCGAAAACGGTGCAGCCCATGCGGCTCAAGATGCGCTCGGATCCGTCACGTATGCCGGCTTCATCGTCGACGACCAGGACTTTGATGGTTTTGGTGTCAGCTTTCAAGGTCTTCCTCCTCGTCTTCGGGCTGGCTGAGCGGCAGTTCGATGAAGAAGCTCGTTCCGTTTGGCTCCCGGTTGACGGCCCGGATCGTGCCGCCGTGGTTCTCGACGATCCCATAGACCAGGCTCAGGCCGATGCCGGTGCCCTCGCCCTCCTCCTTGGTCGTGAAAAAGGGTTCGAAGATGTGGGGCATGACGTCGGTGGGAATGCCGGGGCCGGTATCGGCGATGGCAATATGGGCCCGTTTGTCATTGGGGCCGCGCTTGGTGCTGACGGTCAGTTTGCCGTTGCCCTGCATGGCCTGGGCGGCGTTGAGAATGATGTTCATGAACAGGTGGTTCAGCTGTTGGTTGTCGCCCCTCACGGGTGGGATGTCCTCGTCCAGTTGGCGCACGATTTCGATGTTTTGGAAAAGCGTCTGGTTTTCCAGCAGGAAGAGGGTGCGCACGATGGCTTTGTTGATGTCCAGCGGGCGCATTTCATGTCGGGTCTGGCGGGCAAACTCCAGCAGTTCCTTGACGGTGTCCTTGCAGCGTTCGGCGTCGCGCAAGATGCGGCGCAGATCCTCGCGGGCGGGTTTCTCGAGATCGTATTCCTCCAGCATCAGCCCGGCGAACAGAATAATGCCCCCGAGGGGGTTGTTGATCTGGTGGGCAACACCCGCAGCCAGTTTGCCCAGCGAGGCCATTTTTTCGGCCTGGAGCAATTGGATCTGGGTCTGTTCGAGCTCTTTCTGGATCTTGAGCGTCTGGCTGAGATCGTGGAAAAAGCCCACGGTAGCGACTTCTTTGCCATTTTCGTAGACAATCGCGGCATTGAGGCTGATGGGGATGACCCGGCCGTCCTTGCGCAATACTTCCACCTGGCAGGATTGCAGTTTGCCGCGCCCCCCGAAGTCGTCGCTGCGCAGCTTGCGCATGACCTCGTAGGCCCCGTCCTGGGGATAGACGTCCCTGATGTTGAGGTTGTGCAGGGCCTCGTCGACGGAATACCCGCTGATTTCCACCGCGGCATCGTTGAAGATCAGGATTTTGCCCTTGCGGTCGGCCGCCATGACACCGTCAACCGCACTCAGGATGAGGTTTTTCAAGAAGGCGTAGGAATGGCGCAGGCGTTCCTCGAGGCTGGCCAGGGCGTCTTTTTCACTGTCGAGAATGATCATGAAAAGCCACCTTTCGGCTGGACGGTTGGCAGGTGGGTCATCAATCACTTGAAGCAGGTGCCGATGCCGCGGGATGAACCGGCCCGGCGATACGGCCAGGCGGAGAATTCCCGGTTGGAAGGCGAAATCAATTTGTCTCAAAATTGGGAGCAAATTGCAACTCTCGATTGGCTTTGACGCCGGGCCTCAAGGGGCTTCACGCATGGTGGCCATGAACCCGGCCGGACGGTTGAATTCAAGTTCATTGCCTTGGCCGCACCCGAGGCGACCTCAAAAGCCCAGCGGCCGACACGCTGTTGCGGATGAAATGCCCATCTTAATAAGACAGCGGACCGATGGAAGGGATTTTAGCCCAGCGTTAGATTTGACTTGACAGGATCGAAACCCAACTGGTAAATGAATGAATATTCATTCATAAATGGCCGGGAATCCTGGCCGGGAGGGTCCCATCAGTACCAAAGGCAGAAACGACAAGTATCGGCGGATCCTGGAGGCGGCGGTCAAGGTGTTTGCGGAAAACGGCTTTCACGAGTCGACCATTTCGCAGATTGCCCGCGAAGCCGGGGTGGCCGACGGCACCATCTATCTGTACTTCAAAAACAAGGACGACATCCTCGTTCATTTTTTCAATTTCAAGACCCGCCAGGTGTTTGCCCGTTTTCGCGAGGAGGTCGACCGGGCGGTTAATGCGGTGGACAAGCTGCGCAACTTGGTGCGCCGGCACTTGGACGAATTCCAGAAGGATCGCTACATGGCCGTTTTGTATCAGGCTGAAACCCATCGCACCCGCCGGCAGGCCGAAGAGCAGATCCGCGAGATGTCCAAGTCGTATCTGGACCTGATTTCGGAAATCGTGGAGCAGGGGCAGCAGGAAGGGCTGATCCGCAAAGATCTCTACGTGGGGCTGGTCAAGCGCTACATCATCGGGGGCGTGGACGAGGTCATCAACACCTGGCTGCATTCCGATGGGCAGTATGATCTGGCTTCAATGGCCGATCCCCTTGTCGATTTGTTCATCCAGGGTATCGGGACGCGCAACGATTAAGGCCCGGCGGCAGGCTGCACGCACCGGGCGCAGGACACTCAAAGGAGAGGATCGAGCCAATGGCACAGCAAATCGCAGATCGCAGGGATGTCGATTTCGTACTTCACGAGCAGCTCGAAGTCGAGAAACTCAGCGCTCATGATAAATTTGCCGAGTTCAACAAGAAGACCATCGACCTGATCGTGGGCGAGGCCCGTAACCTGGCGATCAAGGAAATCATGCCGACTCAGGTCGCGGGCGACACCCAGGGGGTTAAGCTGGAAAACGGCACCATCACCACGCCGGATGAATTCAAACGGGCCTATGCGCTTTACGTCGAGGGCGAATGGCTGGCCATGACCGAGGATCCCGAGTGGGGCGGTCAGGGCATGCCCCTCACGGTTTCCCTGGCCGCCAACGACTATTTCAACGGGGCCAACTTCGCGTTGATGATGTATCCGGGATTGACCCACGGCGCCGGCAAACTGGTGGAAACCTTCGGGACCGACCAGCAGAAGGCGCTGTATCTCAAAAAGATGTACACCGGCGAATGGGGCGGCACCATGCTACTGACCGAACCCGAGGCCGGCTCCGATGTGGGGGCGCTCACGACGACCGCCGTTAAGAACGGCGACGGCACCTATTCGATCACCGGCAACAAAATTTTTATCTCCGGCGGCGACCACGACCTCGTGGAAAACATCGTTCACCCGGTGCTGGCCCGCATCGAAGGCGCTCCGGAAGGCACCAAGGGAATCTCGCTGTTCCTGGTTCCCAAGATTTGGGTCAACGACGACGGCAGCCTGGGGGAGCCCAACGACGTCGTCTGCACGGGGATCGAGGAGAAGATGGGCATTCACGGCAACGCCACCTGCTCGCTGGCCCTGGGCTCCAAGGGCAAGTGCCGCGGCACGCTTCTGGGCGAAGAGAACAAGGGCATGCGCGCCATGTTTCTGATGATGAACGCGGCCCGTCTGCTGGTGGGCATGCAGGGGTTCTGCTGCGCGAGCGCCTCCTATGTCAATGCCCTCAACTACGCCCGGCAGCGGGTGCAGGGCAAGAGCCTTCTCGAGATGTTCGACAAATCCGCCCCGGCGGTGCCCATCATTCAGCACCCCGACGTGCGGCGCATGCTTCTGGAGATGAAAGCCTATGTCGATGGCATGCGCAGCCTGCTCTACTATGCCGGATTCTGCGAAGACCAGAAGGGGCTGGCCGCGGACGAGGCCGAAAAAGCCAAGTGGCAGGGCATCATCGACGTGCTGATCCCCATCTGCAAGGGCTACATTACCGATAAGGCTTTCGAGGTCTGCAGCACGGGGATGCAGGTTTACGGCGGCTACGGTTATATTAAGGATTACCCCCAGGAGCAGCTCCTGCGCGACTGCCGCATCACCCTGATTTACGAGGGCACCAACGGTATTCAGGCCATGGACCTGCTGGGCCGCAAGCTGGGCCTCAACAAGGGTAAGGCCATCATGGACCTCTTCGGCGAGATTCAGAAGACCGTGGGCACCGCCAAGGAAATCGAAGCCACGGCGGAAATGGCACAGAAGGCGGAGGCTGCGGCCAACAAGCTGGGGGAGGTCGCCATGCACATGGGCGCCACGGCCATG
Organism: uncultured Desulfobacteraceae bacterium; assembly: GCA_964388465.1. Lineage (GTDB taxonomy): Bacteria > Desulfobacterota > Desulfobacteria > Desulfobacterales > UBA5852 > JABZFP01. The sequence continues at coordinate 5,153 of CAYMAR010000109.1, read as the reverse complement.
TCCGAGAAGGTGCTGAACGCCTTCGCCCACGCCCATCCTTTTCTGACGGTCTGCGGCGACGTGGCCATAGCCTGGATGCTGCTGTGGCGCGCCGGCATTGCCGCTCAGAAGCTCACCAAGGCCAAAAAGAAGGATATCGCCTTCTACGAAGGCCAGCTGAAATCAGCCGATTACTTCATCAACGCAATTCTTCCCATAACGCTCGGCAAAATGGACGCCATCCTCAATAACAACGGTGCGGCGGTCGAGATATCTGAGGATGCATTCGGAGCGAAGTAGCGCCGTGTTCTGACGGTCGAGAAGTTGATACGGGGAGGATGAGGCCGCGGGGGCAACCCCGCGGCCTTTT
>CAYMAR010000109.1:2760-4704 GCA_964388465.1 uncultured Desulfobacteraceae bacterium | reverse complement strand
CGGCGCGCAGATCTTTTTTCAGCACCTTGCCGACGTTGGTCTTGGGCAACTCCGCCTTGAACTCCAGTTCGGTGGGCAGCTTGTAGGTGGCCAGCTTGCCTTGGCAGAATTCGAGGATTTCCTCCGCTGTGGCCGATTCACCGGGTTTCAGCACCACGAACACCTTGACCTGCTCGCCGCGTTTCGGGTGGGGGACGCCGATGGCCGTGGCCTCGGCGATTTTGGGGTGTTCGAAAAGGACCTCTTCGATGTCGCGCGGGTAGACGTTGTAGCCGCCGGAAATGATCATGTCCTTTTTGCGGTCCACGATGAAAAAATAGCCCTCCGCGTCCATCATGGCGATATCGCCGGTGTGCAGCCAGCCGTCGATGATGGTCTCGGCCGTGGCATCCTCGCGCTGCCAGTAGCCCCGCATGACCTGGGGGCCGCGCACCACGAGTTCGCCGGTCTCGCCCACCGGCATTTCCCGGGTGGGATCGTTGAGATCGACGATGCGCGCTTCGGTGTCGGGAATCGGTATGCCGATGCTGCCGACCTTGCGCTGGCCGCCGTATGGGTTGATGTGGGTGACGGGGGAGGATTCGGTCATCCCGAACCCCTCGACGATGACCGCACCGGTCTTGGCTTCGAAATCACGGATGACCTCGATGGGCAGCGGCGCACTTCCGGAAAAGCAGCCCTTGATGCAGGTCAGGTCGGTCTGGTCGATTTTGGGATGCCCCAGCATACCGATGTACATCGTCGGCACCAGCGGTGCGAACGTCGGGCGAAACTTGCCGATGGTCTCCAGCAGCGGCTCGGGCTGCGGTTTGGGAACGAGAATGTCGCCCCACCCCATGAAGATGGCAAAATTCATGGCCACCGTAAGGCCGAAGACGTGAAAGAAGGGCAGCGCCCCGAGCATGACCTCTTCGCCCCGGTTGAATTTGGGAAACCAGGCCCGCACGTGCTGAACCTGCCGGCTGAGGTTGCCGTGGGTCAGCATCACCCCCTTGGACACCCCGGTGGTGCCGCCGGTGTACTGCAGCATGGCAATGTCGTCGAAATCCAATTCTACGGCGGGCGCTGGCGGCGCGTTCTGGGCCAGCACGGCTTTCCATTTGTACAGATCGGCGGTTGGGGTCACATCGGCGGCGAGCCCCTTTTTTTTGCCCACGAGCGGGAACAGCAGGTTCTTGGGAAAGGGCAGGTAGTCCCCGATGGAGGTGTAGATGATGGTCTCGATCGTGGTTCGGGACCGCAGCGCCACCATGCGTTTGACCAGCAGATCGAGCGTGATCAGTAGCTTGGCGCCCGAGTCGTTGAACTGATGCTCGAGCTCGCGGTCGGAATAGAGCGGGTTGTTCATCACCGCCCGGGCGCCGATTTGCAGGATGGCGTAATAAGCGACGACACAGGGGATCACGTTGGGCAGCAGGATGGCGACACTGTCGCCTGGGCGGATGCCGAGGGCGTGCAGGCCGGCGGCGAAGCGGTCCACCATGTCTTTCAACTGGCGGTAGTTGACCTGATAGCCCTGGAAAAGCAGGGCCATGGTTTCGGGAAATTCCTGGGCGGAGCGGTCCAGAAACGCGGGCAGACAGACGTTTTCGTAATCAATCGCGGCCGGCACGCCTTCTTCGTAGCTGGACAGCCAGGGTTTGGCGCCATAAGGGCTGGATGGGTTCACATCGGCCTCCTTTTGAGAATTGCATAGCCTCCCCGGCGGGTCCCGGCGCTGACGGCCGTGACGGGAAGGGCCGAACCGTCCGCATCTGGAATGGCCCGGCGGCGGTTGCGGCATGGGTTGACAGTCGGCATGGAGGCACAAGTGTGCTCCCCAAAAGTGCGGCGGCGTGAGATGAATCTGAATTCATTCCCTATTTTATATGCCTCCAGATGTCAAGCATCCAATCGGCGGTGGACGGCGCCATTGTTTTGAGGTATGGTGGCGGCGCTTTCGAA
>CAYMAR010000109.1:0-2660 GCA_964388465.1 uncultured Desulfobacteraceae bacterium | reverse complement strand
GCGGCGTTTGCCTTTATCATGAAACGCCGCCTCGATCCCTTGCTCGAGGCGGCGCCGGACAACCGCTTCGATCGGATCGCGGCCCGGGTGATCAAAGTGCTCAAGATCTGGCTGGCCCAGTGGCGGCAGCCGCGCTACATGACGGCCGGCGTGCTGCACATCGTCATTTTTGCCGGTTTCCTCATCCTGAGCATACGCTCCATCAGCCTCGTGTTTCTGGGTTTCTGGGACGGCTTCGTCTTTCCCGGCTTCAGTGGCACCGCCGGGCATGTCTATTCCGTGCTCAAGGACTACGCCGCCACGGCCGTGCTGCTGGCCTGCGTCGTGGCCGCCGTGCGGCGCGGCATCTTCAAGCCGGAGCGTTATGCCGTTCCCAAGCGCTACGGCAAGGACCACACCGGGGAGGCCGTATTCGTGCTGGCGCTCATCGCGACCCTCATGATTTCCGAAAGCCTGTTCGAGGCCAGCCTGGCGGCGGCCCAGCTGCAACAACTGCAGCCGGCCGAATTCCTGGCCCCGGGGTCCCTGGCCGCCATGTTCCGCAACATGCTGGCGGACGAGCCCATCGCCCGGCTGCAGAGCCTGCACATCGGCGCCTACTTCGTGCACGACATCACCTTCTTCTTCTTCCTGTGTTTCCTGCCCCTGGGCAAGCATTTCCACGTGATCACGTCCCTCTTCAACGTGTTCTTCATGCGCCTGGAGCACGGCAACATCAAGCCGGTCGTGCACGGCGTGACCGATGCGCAACTTGACGACCTGGCGACCTTCGGTGTCAAGCAGTACCAGGATTTTACCTGGAAGCACCTGCTCGACTTCTATTCCTGCGCCGACTGCGGCCGCTGTTCGGACAACTGCCCGGCCAATGCGGTCAAGCGGCCCCTGTCGCCGCGTTTCATTTCCATCAAGGGGCGCGACTACGCCTTCGCCAATTTCCCGCTGTTGGGCGACAACCAGACCCGCGACGACGCGTACCGTCTGATCGGCGACGTCTACGACGAGGACGAGATCTGGTCCTGCACCACCTGCGGCGCCTGCGAGCAGGAGTGCCCGCTGGGCATCGAGTACATCGACAAAATCGTGGACCTGCGCCGCGGCATGGTGGACGACGGGAACGTGCCGCAGTCGCTCCAGAAGCCCCTGCGGGCCTTGGAGAAGCGCGGCAACCCCTGGGGCAAGGTCGAGAAGAAGCGTTCGGCCTGGGTCAAGGCCGTGGCCGAGGACTGTACGGTCAAATTGTGCGAGAAGGGCGAAGACGCCGACACGCTCTATTTCGTGGACAGCATTTCTTCGTACGATGACCGCATGCAGGGTATCGCCCAGGCCACGGCGCGCACCCTGGGCGCGGCCGGTGTGGATTTCGGCATCCTGGGCAAAAACGAGAAGGACAGCGGGCACGAGGTGCGCCGCTTCGGCGAGGAAATGCTTTTCCAGGACCTGCGCGAACAGAATACGGAGGCCATCGCGGCAAGCGGGGCCCGCGAAATCGTGGCCTCAGACCCCCATGCCTACAACTGCTTGAAGAACGATTACGAGGGCCTGCCGCCGGTGCGCCACATCAGCCAGGTTCTGCTGGAAAAAGTCCAAAAGGGCGCCCTGACGCTCACGGCGGCCAACGGGGACGGCAAGGTCTACACTTACCACGATCCCTGCTACCTGGGCCGGCACAACCGTCTTTACGAGGCCCCGCGCAAGCTCCTGGATGCCATCCCGGGCCTCGACCGGGTGGAAATGCGCCAAAACCGGGACCGCGCCTTCTGCTGCGGCGGCGGGGGGCTGATGCTTTTCTACGAACCCGAAGAGGAACAGCGCATGGGCGTTCTGCGGGTGCAGATGGCGGCCGAGGCCGGGGCCAACGTGATCGTGACGGCTTGCCCCTTCTGCCTGGTCAACATCGAAGACGCCATCAAGGTGGCCGGCATGGAAGGCCGGATGGAGGCGATCGACCTGAGTGAACTGGTGGCGCAGCATGCGGCTGCAAGGTCATAGACGGCCGCCTGCGGATGGTGGCACGGCCGCAATCGCTTAACTTCGGGTCGGCCGGGAAATCCCGGAGCCGACCGATAGAATCGGTACATTCAATCTAGCGTCGGGAGGAGAACAATGGAAATTTTGGTATGTGTCAAACGGGTGCCGGACACTTCCGAGAATGAAATCGAGCTGAACAGCGCCGGCAACGACATCGACCGCGACGATCTGGTCTACTCGGTCAACGAGTGGGACAATTACGCGGTGGAGGAAGCCCTACAGATCGTGGACAAGGTCGGCGGCAGCGTCACCGTGGTGACCGTGGGCGACGACGAGTCCGAAGAGGTCCTGCGCCGCGAAATGGCCATGGGCGCCGACAAGGGGATCCTGTTGAGCGACGACGCCTTCGAGGACGCCGACGGCCGGGGGATCGCCGCGATTCTCAAGGCGGCCGTGGACAAGGGCAACTATGACCTGATCCTCACCGGGGCCCAGGCCGACGACGGTGCCGCCCAGGTGGGCGGGATGCTGGCGGCCATGCTGGACGTGCCCTACGCCTCGCTGGTCAACACGATCGAGGTCGACGGAGACACGATCACCGTGGGCCGCGAGATCGAGGGGGGCAACCAGGAAATGCACGAAATCGCGCTGCCCTGCGTGCTTTCGATCCAGACCGGCATCAACGAACCGCG
>CAYMAR010000108.1:0-10415 GCA_964388465.1 uncultured Desulfobacteraceae bacterium | reverse complement strand
TGACAGGCGCAGATCTGCCCCGTCTGGCCGACCTGTTTCGGCCGTTTTGGGGGAGAACGCTTCGCAGGATTCGATGCGAGCCATTTTTCAGAGGATTGGCGCGAGCTATGCGCACCGACACTTACAACCGCCGGTGGCGCCGATGGCCGCGCAGAAAAGGGGGGTTGCCCGCCGTGCTTCCCGTAACCTCCGGCAGCGTTCGCCGCGCCGGAACACCTCCGGATTTGCCGTCATGAAATTATGCTACTTCTCCGTCCTTCTGCTGTTCATCACCGGCATGGCGCATGCCGCTCCGGACATCGAAGGCCGGTGGCATTCGGACAAGGCGGCCTCGATGGCCTTCAACCGGCAGCATGCGGTCCTGTCTCCCGGGCAGTTGGATTACATCTCCCAGATGCTCGGCAACATGATCGTCGAATTTGAAGACGGTGTCGCCAAACTGACCATGCCGGCCATCCGCATTCAGAAAGACGGCCAGTCGACCGAATACGCCGGTTTCGAAGAAAAGGGCCGGTATATTATCGTGGGAGAGGACGAGGATACCGTCGTCTTGAAACTTCAGGGTTCGGACGGCGCGGCTACGCTCATGGTCTATCATTTCGTGTCCGCCGACCAGATGTGGGTCTACGTTCCGTCGGCCAGCGAAGCGGTCGACCTGCACATCCGCGAATACTTCACCCGTACGAAATGAACACCCGGCCCGACAACCCAGCCATCTGGAGATGCCGCCATGACAGCCATCCTGCGTACCCCGGACGAACGCTTTATCGATCTTCCCGATTTTCCTGACCCCCCCCAATACCTCGAGGCCCTCAAGGGCTATGAAGGCCTGCGGATGCATTACGTGGACAACGGCCCCGCAGATGCCGCGCATACCTTCCTGTGCCTGCACGGCGAACCCACCTGGAGCTATCTCTACCGCCGGATGATGCCGGTCTTCAGTGCCGCCGGCCACCGGTCCGTGGCCCCGGATTTCTTCGGCTTCGGGCGCTCGGACAAGCCGGTGGCCGAGGGGGTCTACACTTTCGATTTTCACCGCAACGCCCTGATGGCCTTTATCGAACGCCTCGATCTGCGCCGCATCACCCTGGTCTGCCAGGACTGGGGCGGTCTGCTGGGGCTCACCCTGCCGATGGCCATGCCGGAGCGGTTCGACCGCCTGCTGATCATGAACACCACGCTGGGCACCGGCGATCACGAGCTGTCGCCAGGCTTTCGCGACTGGCGCCAATGGGTGCGCCAAAACCCCGATCTGTCGCCGGCCCGGCTCATGCAGTTGACCTGCCCGCATCTGACCGCGGCCGAGTGCGCCGCCTACGATGCCCCGTTTCCGGACGCACGCTACAAAGCCGGTGTGCGCCGCTTCCCGGAGATGGTGCCGGACCGGCCCGACGCCCCCGGCGCCGAGCTTTCGCGCGACGCCCGCGACTGGCTTCAAACGTCCTGGTCCGGCCCGGTTTTCATGGCCGTGGGGATGAAAGATCCGGTCCTGGGTCCTCCGGTGATGAAAGCTTTGCGAAAATGCATCGCCGGCTGCCCCGAACCCTACGAACACCCCCAGGCCGGCCACTTCGTCCAGGAGTGGGGGGAGGACATCGCCTCCCGGGCGCTGGCGGCCTTCAAGGCCTGACGCAAGGCCGACGGTTCCGTAGAGGAACGGCCGCATCCGGATCGCTGGGCTTCCCGAGCGACCCTGCAGACCGATTCCTTGAAAACCGTTACGGCTTGATCACCTGGGACGGCGGGTGCCCGCTGTGCACCGCGCCGGTTGAACGCATTGCCTGCCATGACCGCCGGGACCGCAATCACCGGGGCCACCGGCTGTCCGATCGGCGCAGGCTTTTCTGCAGGGTATCGAACGACCCGCGCCGCGCCGCCATTGTTGGTATCGTGCCGCCGCGACATTGGGCCGGCCGGCGCTTGGTTTGAAGCTATGGGGCCGCATCGATCGCCGGGAAGAAGATTTTGACGCGCGTGCCGCGGTTGCGCACCGAATCGACGAAGATCCAGCCGCCGTGGTTCTTCACGATGCCGTACACCGCGGACATGCCCAGCCCCCGCCCCGGAAAGCGGGTGCTGAAAAAGGGATCGAAGACGCGCTGGAGGGTCTCGGCGTCCATGCCGTGGCCGTCGTCGGTGAGCTCCACACTGGCGTAGCCGCCTCCCGGAAAACTTTCGTGATATGCCGCCGCCGCGGTGCTTGAGATGTTCTCGTCCCGGGTGCGCAAGACGATCCGCCCCTCCGCTTCGATGGCCTCCGTGGCGTTGATCAGCAGGCTCTTGATCACAAAGCCAAACTGGGTGGTGTCCAATGCCACCGGGTAATGCCCCTCGAGGTGCTTTTCGACGTCGATCCCGTCCCTAAGGACCTCGCGGAGGTCGGCCTCGGCGCTCTTGAGCGCCAGCGTCAGGGTGGTTTCCTGGGTGCGGTATTTTCCGCCGCGGGCGTAGGCCAGCATTTTTTTGGCCAGACCACTCATGCGATCACAGGTGCGTTTCATCGCCTCGAGGTGATCCCGGCTGTTCGGGCCGGCGTCCCTTTCCATTCCCATCAGCTCCAGATATCCGAACAGACCGGCCAGGGCATTGTTGAACTCGTGGGCCACCCCGCCGGCCAGGGCCGCCACGGCCTCCATTTTACGGGCCTGGATCAGGCGGCGCTCCATCTTTTTGCGCGCGTCGATATCCTCGACAAAGCCCTCCAGGTACAAAACCCGCCCCTCCTCATCACGCACCGCCCACTTGTGCATATTGCCGGTAAACACGCTGCCGTCCCGGCGGCGATAGATGTTTTCGCTATGCACCGGCACCTTGTCCGACAATAGGGTCTGGATGATGGCCGGACGTTGTTGCGGGTCGGCATAAAGGTCGGCCGCCGCATCCTTGACGGTGGAGAGCATTTCGTCGGGCGACGCGTACCCGAACATTGTGGCGAAGGCGGGATTGATATTGATGATGCGTCCCTCCGGGGTGGATTGGATAATCCCCAGGACCGCACTTTCAAACAGGCGCCGGTATTTGGCTTCACTGGCACGCAACTGCGCCAGCGTGCGGTTCAACCGCTTCTTGTCCTTGATCAGCTGCCGCTGCAGGTTGTTGTTCTCCCGATTGGCTTCGGCCAGCATCTGGTTGAGCCGATCCAGTTCGGCGACGTCGTGCTCACCGAAAATCACCAGGCACCCCGCCCGACGGAAAACCCGGGCCCGGACGCTGCCGGTTCGGCGGGCCGTGTCCCCCATCGTTAGGATACCGCTGAAAATCGGCTGGTCGCCGTCACCGGTCAATTGGCAGAGGTGGTTGAAATCGGGATTGATCAGGCGTTCGGCCGGCCGGTTTCCGGGTGCGCCGGGCCCCAAAAGCCGCTGCATGCCCGGATTGGCGTAGCGCAGGTCACCATCCAGCGTGAAGACGGCGACGGCAATCGCCTGACTGGACAGCGTCAGATCCATGATTGGGAGATCGGTGGCGAGAAGCTCATCGACTATGGCGGGGTTGGGCTCTTTATACATCGTTGCGCCGATCTTCTTTCATCCGGTCGATGACCAGTGCGCCGGTATTCGTACGATCCAGCAGGCGGGCGTTGACGGCCGCCAGGCTCGCCTTGCGCTTGGCGGCGAATTCGGCGACGGCTTCCGGCGCGGCGCCCCCAAGTCGGGCCGCACTCTGAACGAGGTCTTGTCTTTTCATGGCCGATCCTGTTCGGGTGATCGGTCCGGACGCCCGCGTCCGAGGCTCAAACGACGGGGCACGTCATCACGCCGTCTCCGGCCCGGTGCCGGCCGGGCGAGGGGTTTTTTGCTGCAGAAGTTCTTCCAGTTCGTCCAGGGAGGCGATCCATCGCACGCTGGCGTAGGAACGGGTCAATTCGCGCCCGCCATGGCGAAAGGCCTGGCCCCCGATGATGATCGGGAGCTTCGGAAAACGCCGGGTCAGGCGATCCAGCATGGTTTTCAGCACCGCCATGTGCATATAGACGCTCAGTGAAAGGCCCAGCATGTCCGGCCGGGTGCCGTCGATGTAGTGCGCCAGGTCCGTGGTCGGGACGTCGGCTCCCAGATAATCGCTGTCCCAGCCGTGCATCTCGAAGGTATCCGCCACCATTTTGCCGCCCACCTGATGCAACTCGTTTTCGACCGAAGCGATGACCACCTTGCGCCCATTGGCCGGCGGGGGGGCGATGTGCGCATAGATCCGGTTCATGAGACCTTCGGTCACCGCGGTCGCCAGATGCTCGTTGGCCACGGTTATGAGGTTGCGCTCCCAGCGGTCACCAACCTCATACAGCGACCGCTGAATCAAGTCCTGATAGATCGTCTTGATGGCCACCCCCGCGGAGAGCAGTTCATCGATGACGGTGGCGCAGCAGGTACGTTTACCGGCGATGAGATCTTCGGTATAGCGCTTAAAAACCGGCTCGGGAATGGCCGGTTCGCTGGGTTTGAAGGCGTCCACGTTTTGATTCCTCCGCTCGTTTATGGATAATTTTAATTAAGCACAGCGGCGTGTCAATCCATCCGCCGCCAACGCCGCCGGGAATTGCCTTCCACCGCCTTCGCCCCAACCGCGTCTGCCGCCATTGCAATTGCCCTGAATCGAATTTTTTGCGATAGTCCCGGACATATGTCCGTTGATATCGGATACCGCCGGTTGTGCCCCTTCGACGCTGCCGCCCTCCCGGCCCCGCCCCAAGCCGGCCGGGTCAATTTGCCTGCGCCCTAAGAGACGTTTTTTTCGTAATTACCAGGTGCAGAGAGGTCATCATGCGATCCAAAACAAGGCTTAGCATCGTCTTCATGCTGTTGCCCCTTGTCATCGGTGCGGGGGAGGCTCCGGCCGCCGGCTTTGACTGCACCAAGGCCCGAACCGCGGTCGAAAAAGCCATCTGCCGCGAACCCGGCCTATCCGCGCTGGACAGCCGGCTCAACGCGCTTTACCGAAGCGTGCGCAGTGCGTCGACCCCCGCGGACGCCCGTGCGCTGCGACGGGCGCAGCGCCAATGGATAAAGGCCCGCGATAAGCAATGCCCGATCGACGATTCCGATACGGTCGGCAACACCGAGCGCCGGTGCCTGGAAAAAATCTATGCCGACCGCATTGCGGTGCTGGCGCAGCAACTGGAAAGCAAGACGGCGCCCACCGGCCCCGGGGAGACCGCCGGCGCGCCGGCGCCTCCCCCCGAAACGCCGCTGCGGGTGCTGCGGATCACGCCCGAAGGCCAGGACGTGCCGCCCGGGCGTCAGGTGGTGCTTCAGTTCGACCGCCCGGTGGTGCCGGTGGGGCGCATGGAACGCACGGCCGCTGAAGTGCCGATTGCGATCACGCCCGAGGTCGCCTGCCAGTGGCGCTGGCTCAACACGAGTGCGCTGGCCTGTCAATTGGGTGAAAAGGACGCGCTCCGGCCGGCGACCGCCTACCGGATCGATGTCCGACCCGGATTGCGCACCGCGGACGGCGCGGTGATGACCAAGGCGCGGCGGCACCGCTTCGTCACCCAGCGGCCCCGGATCACCCGGACCCGCTTTGCGGAATGGCGCGGACCCGGCTGGCCGCGGATTCAGGTGACCTTCAACCAGCCGGTGAGCCGCAAATCGGTATGGAAACACCTGCGCTTCCAGACGGCGGCCCAAGAAACGGAAGTGGGCGTCAGCGTCGAACCCGACCGCCGGGTCCGCCAGGAGGCCCACGTTCGGTTTCTGCCCGGCGCGAAATGGCAGCTTTCGGATCCGGCGTTGGAATCGCAGCGGGTGGACGACCGGCCCATGCCGGTGGGGAGCGACGAGGCCCGACGCATCTGGATGGTGGCCCCCCGGGAGGCGCTGCCCCCGGAAAGCGCAGTGGCCTTGCGGGTCGAACCCGGTCTGGTCTCCGCCCTGGGCCCGGAGCCCGGTGTCGAGCGCCGGGCCGTGGTGCAGTTTCACACGTACCCTGCGTTTCGTTTCCTGGGCGTCCGCTGCCGCGACGCCGCCAATCGCGATTTCACGCTGATCCCCGCCGGATCCGAACCGGCGGCCCCAATCCTCTGCGCCCCGCTGAGTGGCGTCGCCCTGGTGTTCTCCGCTCCCGTGATCCACGAGGAAATCAAGGCGCATCTGACCATCACGCCGGATCTGGCCGGGGGCCGCAAGGACTACGACCCCTGGGCGAACCACCGCAGCTACAGCCGTCTCAGCTCGCCGCACCGTGCGGGCCGCACCTACGGCGTCTGGCTCCCGGAGCGCCTCCAGGCCGATCAGCGCTACACCCTCGAAAGCGGGGCCGGCCAAATCCGCGACGCGTTCGGCCGCCCGCTGGACGAACCCGTGGCCATGCGGTTCAGGACCGCCCACCGCGACCCGGCCCTGGTCTTGAACCACCGCAAGGCGGTGCTCGAAAAGCGCATCGACAGCGACATACCGATCTACGTCACCAACCTGGACCAGCTGAGCATGACCCACCGGGTCGTCAAGAGCGGCGGGCGGCTTGAGGAGGGGCAGACGACGCGACCGATCCCCGCGGTCGAGGATGTCGCCTTTGCCGTTCCCATGGGGGTGCGTGACATTCTGGCGGGCGATTCCGGCGTCGTCGCCGGTCGTCTCGACAGCGCGCCTCGCCCGCCGAACGCCCCCGCCGACGGTTACCGGTTCTTTGCCCAGGTCACGCCGTTTCAGGTCCATGTCAAACTGGGGCATTTCAACGCGCTGGTGTGGGTGACCGAACTGGCCACCGGCAAACCCGTCGAGGATGCCGTCGTCGCGGTCTATCGCGACGACTATGCGCCGGACCCTGTACCGGCGGCCATTGCCTCGGCGCGCACCGACGCCGCCGGGGTGGCCCGTCTGCCCGGCATCGAGGCGCTCGACCCCCAGTTGAAGCTCGTGCGCTACCACTACGACGACAACCGTCGGCGACTGATGGTGCGGGTCGACAAGGGCGACGACCTGGCCGTCGTGCCCCTGGATCATTACTTTCGGACCTACAGCGGCGGCGTCACGACCGCCACGCGGGTCAAGAACGGCCACATGCGCGCCTGGGGCACCACCGCCCAGGGCGTCTACAAGACCGGCGACACCATCCAGTACAAGCTTTACGTGCGCAACCACGACAACCGCCGCTGGATTGCGCCGGCGCGCGCCGGCTACGCCCTCAAAATTATCGATTCCAAAGGCCAGACGGCGCACGAAATCAAGGACCTGGCGCTTTCCGCCTTCGGCGCCTTTGCCGGCGAATTCAAGCTGGCCGAACAGGCGTCCGTCGGGTGGTACCGTTTCGAGCTCGAATACGCCGGTCGGGAGCGATCGATGCCGGTCATGCGGGTGCTGGTCAGCGACTTCACGCCGGCGCCCTTCCGGGTGCGCACCGCGTTGAACGGCGACCGTTTTGCGCCGGGCGACGCCATCGTGGTCACCACGCGGGCCCAAATGCACGCCGGCGGCCCCTATGCCGGGGCCGACACGCGGGTGACGCTGCGCCTGCAGCCGGCGGCCTTCCTCCCGGAGACATCGCCGGCCCGGAATTTTCGTTTCGACACCGCGCCCCCGGACCACCGGATCCCCTGGAATCTGCACCAGAGCAGCCGCGAGGGCGACGCCCAGGGCGAAGTCACCACCCACGTGGATCTGGCCGACCAGCCGATTGTCTACGGGCGTTTGACGGCGGAAAGCGCGGTGCGCGACGATCGCGGCAAATATGTCGCGGCGACGGCCAGCGCCGACTATGAGGGCCGGGACCGGTTCGTGGGCCTGCGCACGAAACGCTGGATCCATAAGCAGGGCCGTGCGGCGGCCTTCGAATACCTGGTGGTGGACGCGGACGGACGGCCCATTCCCGACCGGCCGGTGGAAATCCGCGTGAAGCGCCGTGAGACCAAGGCCTCAAGGGTCAAGGGCGCCGGCAACGCCTATCTGACCCAATACGTCACGACCTGGGTGGATGCGGCCGGCGGGCAGGGCCGGTCGGCGGACCGACCCGCCACCTTCACGTTCACGCCCGAGCACCCCGGGGATTATCGAATCACGGCCCGCATCCGGGACACCCGGGGCCGCACGCACGCCACCACCTTGCAGGCCTGGGTGGTGGGCCAGGGGCGCGTGGTCTGGGAAGGTCCGAACACCAACCGTCTCCAGATCATCCCCGACAAGAAGCACTACCAGGTTGGTGACAAGGCCCGCTTTCTGGTGCCCAATCCGCTGCCCGGGGCCCGGGCGCTCGTCACCGTGGAGCGCTACGGGGTTCTGCGCCATTGGGTGCAGACCCTCAAGGGCAGCACGCCTGTGATCGAGGTGCCGGTCGAGGCCGACGACCTTCCGGGGTTTTATCTATCGGTCCTGGTGACCGCCCCGCGGGTCGAACCGCCGCCGGGCGGCGGGGATGTGGATCTGGGCAAACCGACCTTCCGCCTGGGCTATCTGGCGGTGCCGGTGAAAGACACGACCAAGGAAATCGACGTCGCGGTGACGACGGCGCGTGAGGTCTATAAACCGCGCGAGACCGTGCGCGCCCGCATCCGGGCGGTGGCGCGCCAGGGGGCCCAAGATACGCCCATCGAATTGGCGGTGGCCGTGATCGACGAGGCGGTGTTCGATCTCAATCGCCGCGGCCGCGCCTACTATGACCCCTACCAGGGCTTTAACCACCTCGACGGACTCGACCTGAACAACTACACCCTCCTGGCACGGCTGGTGGGACGGCAGAAATTCGAACAGAAGGGCGCCGACCCGGGCGGGGGCGGCGCCGCTGGGAGCGGCCCCCGCCTGCGGGGGCTTTTCAAATACGTGAGCTACTGGAATCCCTCCCTCATCCCGGACGCGCGCGGCCGGGCCGAAGTCGCCTTCGAGGTGCCGGACAATCTGACCGGCTGGCGGATCTTCGTCATGGCCGTAACCCCCGACGACCGAATGGGACTCGGGGATGCGGGTTTCAAGGTCAACCGGCCCACCGAAATACGGCCGGTGATGCCCAACCAGGTGGTGACGGGCGATCGTTTCCAGGCCGGCTTCAGCGTGATGAACCGCACCGATCGGGCCCGGACGGTCGGTGTGGAAATCCGGGCGGACGGACCGCTGGACAGCCGCGCCAACGTCCCGCAGATGGCGCGGGATCTTGATCTGGCGCCCTTTCAGCGCGAAACGGTCTGGCTGCCGGTTCGCACCCGGTCCTCCGGCACGCTGCGTTTCGAGGTGCGCGCCGGGGATGCGCTGGACCGTGATGCCGTCGCGCATTCGCTGGTGGTTCATAAGCGGCGGTCCCTGGTCACGGCCGCGACATACGGCACCACCACCCGGGCCGAAGCCCGCGACCGCCTGGCGTTTCCGGAAGGCATCCACCCCGACGCGGGCGGGGTCAGCGTGGTGGTTTCCCCTGCGGTGATCGGCCATCTCGACGGCGCGTTCCGCTATCTGCGCGACTACCCCTACGCGTGCTGGGAGCAGCGTCTGACCCGGGCGGTCATGGCGGCCCATTACCAGAACCTGAAAGTCTACCTGCCCGCGGACTTCAGCTGGCCCGCCAGCGTCTCGCTCCCAGGGGAGATTCTCGCGGACGCCGCCGGCTTCCAGGCCCCCAACGGCGGCATGGCCTACTGGCTTGCCGAGGATCGGTACGTCAGCCCCTATCTGAGCGCCTACACGGCGCTGGCCTTCAACTGGCTGCGTCTGAGCGGCCACCCGGCGCCGTCCGCCGTCGAGGCGAAGCTGCAGACTTACCTGCAAAGACTGCTGCGCCGGAACGTGCTGCCGTCCTTTTACACCCGCGGGATGGCTGCATCGGTACGGGCCGTGGCCCTGGCCGCCCTGGCGGCGAGCGACCGGATCTCCCTGGACGATCTCGAGCGCCATCGGCCCCACCTGGGCGAGATGGATCTGTTCGGCAAGGCCCATTTCCTTCAGGCGGCCCTGCGCGTGGACGGCGGCCGCCCCCTGGCGATGGCGGCTGCGCGCACGATCCTGGCCCACGCCAGCTTGTCCGGCGGCAAGGTCCTGTTCAACGAGGTCCTCGATGACAGCTACAGCTACATGCTGGCCACCCCGATGCGCAGCAATGCCGCGGTGCTGTCTGCCCTGCTGCAGCTGGCCGCGGATGCGGAGGGCCGCGGGCTGGCGGGTGACATGCCTTTCAAGCTGGTGCGCGCCATCACCCAGTCGCGCGGCAACCGCGACCATTGGGAAAACACCCAGGAGAACGTTTTCGTGCTTAACGCGCTCGCGGCGTTTAGCCGGATCTACGAAACCGAAACGCCGGCCATGACGGTCCGCGCCTTTCTGGGCCCACGGCCGATCGGCGCAACCCGTTTCAGCCGCCTGCGCGACGATGCCGTGACATTCAGCGACCCCGAACAGCAGGTCACGCCGGGTCTCCAAACCGCGGTGCGGCTGGAAAAAAAAGGCCCCGGCCGGCTGTACTACGCCACCCGAATACGGTATGCCCCCACCGAGGATAGC
>CAYMAR010000107.1:4848-10423 GCA_964388465.1 uncultured Desulfobacteraceae bacterium | reverse complement strand
ATCGCGGTTGGGGCCTACGCCGCCTGTGGCGGGTTCATCCGCGACACCCGCCTGAAGGGATGGGACGTCCCGATCGCCAACCTTTCCTTTGTCGACAGCGCGAGCATGATCGATCTGCTCAAGGCATCGGAGGAAGCGCTGGGGGTCGAACTGACCCACAATCTTGTCAACAGCCAGGTGGTTCCCAGTCACGAGGATGTCTCCCTTAAAGCCGTAAGGGAGTATCGCGAAATGATGCAACGCTACGATCCGGTCGTGCCGACGGCGCTTCGATCGACCGGCTACCGCCCCAAGCGATTCAGCCCGGTGAGCTTTGAAGGCTTTCTGAACGCCAAGATGCTGGTCGAAATTCTGCGTCGAATGGGAGCGGATATCGATCGCCGGCGTCTCAAGCCGGTCATCGAATCGATCGACAGCTACGATATCGGCATCGATGTGCCCGTTCGTTTTGGTCCCCAACGCCAACAGGGGCTGGATGCGGTGTACTACACGACCGTCCGCGATGGGCATTCTGTGCCCTTGGAAAACGGGTTTGACTGGAGCCGTTAGGCATGTCGAAACTATTCCGCAAAATCCTGTTCCTGTTTATCATCCTTTTCGGATTGGTTGCCAATGCCACCTCAATATACTCCGGCTGGGTGCTCTACCACGAACTGACCCGTCAATACCGCAGCAAGGCCATCTCCATCGTCAAAAGCATTGCCAGTTCGAGCGCCGAAATCTTCATGACCCGCGACACCGCCACGATTCAAGCCGTCATCGATCAGTATGTCGAGATCGAGGGGGTCTTCTATATCGCGGTGGATGATCGCGGCGGCGAGATCATCGCCCACACCTTTGCACCCCAAGTGCCGCAGGCGGTTAAGAATACCCTTGCCAGCGTCCAGCGGGTGCCATCCGGGGGCAGCGGGTCCGATCGCGAATCGGTTCAGGTTCTGGAAAGTGAGGGTTTTCTCAATGTTTCCGCCGCCATTCTGGGCGGATTGGCCGGGTATGTCCATGTGGGCATGGATACGCATAAAATCAGCGGGTTGATCTGGAGCACCATCATTCGAACCCAATTGATCACCTTCCTGGTGTTTTTGGGCAGCATCGGCATCAGCTACCTGCTGATTCGCAGCATCTCAAGACCCATCGGTCAGTTGCGCGAGTACGCCAGGAATGTGGCCAATCATGACTTTTCGGCCCGCCTGGACATCGACGCCAAAGATGAAATCGGTGATCTGGCCGATTCCATGCGTTCCATGTCGAGCGAACTGAACAGTTTTATTGCGGAGCTCGAAGCGGCCGTCAGCAAGGCCACCGGCGAGCTTCAGGATACCCTCAGCTTTCAGTCCGCCATCGTCGACAACCTCGCGGACGGGCTGGCGGTCATCGACACGAACGGCAACCTGTTGCGCTGCAACCAGGCTTTGCTAAACATGTTTGGCTACACCCTGCCCGAACTTGTCGGCCGGCACTGGGAGAATCTCTTCGATGCCAACATTCACCCCTACATCGGATCGCTGGTTGCATCTCATCAAAATATCAGCCGCTCGCCCGCGGGCCCGTTCGAGGGCGCGATTGGCAGTGATGATCCCAACAAGGCCATCCTCGGCAGGCGCAAGGATCAAAGCCGTTTTCCCCTCGAAATCTCCCTTACCTGTGCCTTGATGCAGGACCAATGGCACGGGATTGCCATTATTCGCGATGTCACCGTTCGCCATCAGATGCACAAAACCATCAAGGAGGCCCAGGCGAGTCTGGAACGCCGTGTCGAGGAAAGAACCGCAGCCCTGGTTCAGACCAATAAGCAACTGGAAAGAGAAATCAGTGAACGCCTCCGGGTCGAGGATCGCCTGGCGGCGGAAAAAGAGCTCTTGACCGTCACCATGCGCAGCATTGCCGAAGGCGTCGTGACCACGGATCTTGATGGCCGGATCGTCATCATGAATCGCGCGGCCGAAAACATCCTCGACCTGTCACAGGTCGAAGCCTGCGGGCAGAAGTTCTCCGCGGTGTTCGATCGAATCGAGACCAAACAAAAGGGGCCCAGGGTCAACCCGGTCGACCAGGTTCTAACCACCGGCCGCATCTTCGACTCCGGCCCCGACCTAATCCTGAAGACCCGCCAGGAAGGTGAACGCCACGTCATCCATAGCGCCGCCCCCATCATGGACCGGAAACAACAGCTGGTCGGGGCCGTCATGGTGTTTCGCGATCAAACCGAACGCATCAAACTGCAAGAGCAAATCCTTAAGGCCGACAAACTCGAATCGGTGGGGCTGCTGGCCGGCGGCATCGCCCACGATTTCAACAATATCCTGAGCGCCGTCATGGGCAATATCGAACTGGCCCAATTTGAAGCCGAGGAAACCTCGGAGCTTCAGGAATTGCTGACCAATGCGCTGCGTGCGGGCCGCCGTGCCCAGGACCTGACCCAGCAGTTGCTGACGTTCTCCAAAGGCGGCGCACCGGTCAAGCAAACCACGTCGGTGGTTGACTTGATTAAAGACTCGGCCCTTTTCGCCCTGCGCGGTTCCAATATTCAATGTGAATTTGAGATGCCGGATTCGCTGTGGGCGGTCGAGATCGATGCCGGCCAGATCAGTCAGGTCATTAACAACCTCGTGATCAATGCCATGCAGGCCATGCCCGAGGGGGGAACGGTCCGGGTGACGGCTGAAAACGAGACCCTGGGTGGCCAGGACGCCACCTTTCTCTCGCCGGGACGCTACGTCAAGGTTTCGATTTCCGATCAGGGGCCGGGCATCGCGGAGCGCCTGCGCCACAAAATCATTGACCCCTATTTTTCGACCAAGGCCGGCGGATCCGGTTTGGGTCTGGCGGTCGCCTATTCGGTTATTCGGCAGCACGGCGGGCATATCGACTTCGACACCAGGCCCGATGAAGGCTCGACGTTTTATTTTTTTCTGAAAGCCTCGGACAACGCCGCCACTTCCAGCCATCCCAAAGAGCTTGATGCGGCGGCCGGTGAAGGTAAGCTGCTTATCATGGACGACGAGGAAATGATTCTCAAGGTGGCCTCCAGCATGCTGACGCGCCTGGGCTACTCGGTCAGCTGCGCGCACACGGGCCAGGAAGCGATCCGCATGTACCGGCAAGCATTGGAAGCGGGGCAGCCCTTCAATGCCGTGATCATGGATCTTACCATTCCAGGACAGATGGGGGGTAAGGAGGCCATTCAGGAATTGAAGGCCTTTGATCCCGATGTCAAAGCAATCGTCTCGAGCGGCTATTCCAACGATCCCGTGATGGCGGATTACCAGACCCACGGGTTTTGCGGTATCGTCTCAAAACCCTATCGCTTGAATGAATTAGGCCGCGCGATTCAAGAAGTACTCGGCCACCGTTCCGGCGCATCGATGAGCCCGCCATGACGAGCCCACATCCGCTTAAAATCCTCCATCTTTTGAGCCAGCGGCCGGATTCCACGGGCAGCGGCATCTACCTCCAGGCCATGGTGCGCGAGGCCGCCGCCCGCGGACATGACAATTTCATCGTCGCCGGCATCCAGTCCGACCGCGAAGCCGTACTCGACGGCGTCGGGACGGACCGGTGCCGTTTCGTGGTGTTTGACGGCAAGGACATCCCCTTCGCCATTCCCGGCATGACCGATATCATGCCCTACCCCAACACGCGTTTCCGGGATCTGAACCGCGATGAGCTCAAAACCTACGAGCGCGTGTTCACGCAGGTCCTGACCGCGGCAGTGGAAGTCTTCCGACCCGATATCATCCACAGCCATCATCTCTGGCTGGTGAGTTCCCTGGCCCAGCGCCTTTTTCCGCAGATTCCCATGGTGACCTCATGCCACGGCACCGACCTGCGCCAGTTCCGCAATTGCCCGCACCTGCGCGAGCGGGTGCTTTCCGGGTGCCGGCACCTGGATGCCGCCCTGGCCCTGAGCGCGGCCCAAAAGACGGATATCATCCAAAGCTACGGTCTGCCGCCGGAGCGGGTGGTGGTCACCGGGGCGGGTTTCGACGACAAGCTTTTCGTCCCGGGCATCAAATCCGCTCCCGCGCCGGTGCAACTGGTCTATGCCGGCAAATTTATCCGGGCCAAGGGGCTGCCCTGGCTGCTGCGCGCTCTCCCGCAGGCGGCGATGCGCGATTGGCGCCTGCACCTCGTCGGCGGGGGCGGCGGTGAAGAACGGGATGAAAGCCTGCGTCTGGCCGAAGCCCTGGGCGATCGCGTGAACGTCCACGGCCAGATCCCGCAGGCACGCCTGGCCGAAATTTTTCGCCAGGCACATGTTTTTGTCCTCTCGTCCTTTTTCGAGGGGCTGCCCCTGGTGGTGCTGGAAGCGCTGGCCAGCGGCTGCCGCGTGGTCGCCACCGACCTTCCTGGGGTGCGGGAGGTGGCCAACGGCATCGGCGAGGAATATATCACCCTGGTCCGCCCCCCGCGTTTGCGACAGATGGACCAGCCCTATGCCGAAGACCTCCCGGACTTCGAGCGCCGTCTGGCCGCCGCCATTGACCGCCAGATGGCCGCCGCCGTCCGGCGGCCGCAGCCGGGGTTCGAACCCATCGCCGCCATGCTCGCGGCTCGCACCTGGAGCGGCGTCTTCGCCCGGATCGAGGCGGTCTACCAGGGGCTGATCACTTCCAGCCCTAAAACCGGCAATTGACATGACCCGGTCTCCGTTCGCACGCCAGGCGGCCGTACGATTCATCCCGGCCACGGCGAAACGGCTGGCCGCATCAGTGCACCGGGCGTTCGCGGCTCAATTGGGAACTGGGGAAAATAGGACAGCGGAGCCCGAAGGCCCCGCTGTCGGGGGAGGTTTGAGGCCATCTTCCTTGCAGGCAGGTCAATTGACCTCGCGCAAAGTGTTAAGCACTCTAATCCGCAATGCAAATCCAACCGGAAGGGGCATCGACCCTCTCGGGAGACCCGTTTGGAAAATGCCGTGAGGAAATAAACGCCGAAATCCCATTCGTCCCGTCCGAATATATCAATTTAATACTTTAGATATTATGATTTAAATATTTGTATTTTTTTATTATTTTAATATATTTTTTATTTGAGGCGAACCGCACCGGCGTTCGGAGATGTTAGCGGCGGCCGTCAGCGAAATGACCGGATGCCGCTTGGGGGCGGTTCACTGGGGTTCCGAATCGACGGCCGAACACGCTCGCTGGTCTGGCCCGGGCCCCCGGGCCGCCCTTGGTTTGAGCCGCGCTTTCTGTTATTTTGACCGAACAACGCGACCGCACGACCCACCGGTTCGATATCAAGGCGCCGGTGAAAAAAGCGCATGGCTTTGCGGCGGCGCCACAATGCGCCTCACATGACGCTTGGGTTGTCCATTGGCCGCGTTCATTGTCGGATTCGACCGCACATGACCCGCGCTTGTGACCGTTTAAACCCGCCGGCCAACCCGGTATCGGGCGGCACGGCTCAATAGAAGGCATCTTTCACCCCAGCCAACGGAGGGTTGCCCGACCGATGTCGACCCAAGACGAACGCATCAATAAAATCGTGGTCCTGTTACTGGTCGCTTTGATTTCGGCCCTTTTTCTGTCCATGATCCGGCAGTTTCTGATGGCCATTTTCATGGCCGGCA
>CAYMAR010000107.1:0-4748 GCA_964388465.1 uncultured Desulfobacteraceae bacterium | reverse complement strand
GCCCTTTTTCTGTCCATGATCCGGCAGTTTCTGATGGCCATTTTCATGGCCGGCATATTTTCGGCCCTGGCGCAGCCCGTTTACCATTGGCTGGTCCGGTTTTTCGGGGGCCGCCGGGCACCGGCCTCGATGGCCACGCTTTTATTGATCGTCCTCGTGGTGCTGATCCCCCTGGGCATCCTTGTCGGGGTCGTCACGGCCCAGGCCATTGCGGTCAGTCAGTCCGTGCAACCGGCCGTCGAAAAATTCCTTTCCGAGCCCACCGTATTTTCCGCTTATCTGGACCGCATCCCCTATATCGATCAAATCGTCGTCTACAAAGAGACCATTCTGCGCAAAGCCGGCGAGTTTGTCGGGTCCCTGAGCAAGTACCTGATCCGCAACCTGGGATCGGGAGCGCTGGGGACCGTTAATTTTCTGTTCATGTTCTTCATCATGCTCTACACCATGTTTTTTTTTCTCATGGACGGCCATAAACTCCTGGTCCGCATCCTCTATTATCTCCCGCTGCAGAACGACGAGGAGCGCCAGCTCCTGAATCGCTTCACCTCGGTCACGCGCGCCACCATCAAAGGCACCATCGTGATCTGCATCCTGCAGGGCGGTCTGGCCGGCCTGGGGTTTTTCCTCGTCGGCATCAAAGGGGCCGCCTTCTGGGGAACCGTCATGGGCGTGCTCTCCATCATACCGGGCATCGGCACCGGTCTGGTGTGGATACCCGCGGTCGTCATCCTGGTTGCCATGGGCCACTACCTCAAAGGCATCGGGCTGGGACTGTTCTGCGCCCTCGTGGTGGGCAGCATCGACAATCTGGTGCGGCCCTCACTGGTGGGGAGGGACACCGAGATGCACGACCTGTTCATCCTGTTCGGCACCCTGGGGGGTATCGCCCTTTTCGGCGTGGTCGGCATCATCATCGGCCCGATCATCGCCGCCCTGTTCGTCACCATGTGGGAAATCTACGGTACGGTTTTCAGAGACTTCTTGCCGGCCACCCCCGGTTATTCGGCCAGGCCGGAGATCGATCCCGCCGAAAAAGATAAACAGGGGCCGGCTTGAGCCGCTATCACCGCGTGGAGCTATGGAAAATGGATGCCCTGGTGTGCATCCTGGTGCAGGATCAGTCTTCCCGCCCGGCATCGACCACCTGAGCGGTCCATCCACCCCGCCGACCCGGGCCGCACCCGAAGTCCACCCCGTGAGGGCCCTTGCCCGCAGACGCGAGATTCCCCCTTTGTCAGCGCCACCGGTCTGCCCGGTTTTTTTGCTTGTGTATCCCGCAGCCGGGCTTTAAACTGCCTGTGAACCAACCGCCTCAGGGCACGACCGCGAAAGGAGAATGCCATGCCCTTGACCGTCCGCACCGTTCAAAAAGCGCTGGGTGCCTATGTCGTCGCCCCCGCCGGTCAAATCAACGGCCAGACCTACGAGGTCCTGGAAGACGAACTCGATACCCTATTGGCCCAGAAACCCAAGCTGATCGCCCTGGACCTGGTTCAGGTCGACTACCTCAGCAGCGCCGGTATCCGTGTCATCCTCAAGACCCAAAAAGCGCTCAAGGCCCATGGCGGCAAAATGGTCTTTATGCATCTCCAGCCCCAGATCCGCAAAGTCTTCGAGATCATCGAGGCCCTTCCGACCATGCAGGTCTTTAAAAATTTCGAGGAAATGGACGAATATCTGGATCGGATGCAGAAGAAGGTGACGGGCGAAATCGTGGACGACGATTGATGCCGGGGACGCGCGCCCCCCGAGAGGGCCGTGGGTTGCGGCGCGTGGGGTGGGATCACGCGTGCGGCCGGCCACGCCGGGAAGCAAAGGCGGGCGGCCACCTCAATCCGGCACGTCGCTGTAGGCGTCAGCCACCTGGCGGAACTGCTCCTCGGTGGCATTGAAGGCCTCGACCACACGCGGGTCGAAGTGCTGGCCCGCGCCCGCGCGGATGATATCGCCGGCCTCCTGGTGGGTCATGCCGGATTTATAGACCCGCTTGCTGACCAGGGCGTCATAAACATCGGCCACCGCCACCAGCCGGGCCGAGAGCGCAATCCCCTCCCCGGTCGTACCGTAAGGATAGCCCGTCCCATCCCACTTCTCGTGATGCCCGTAGGTGATTTCCATGGCCCGGCGCAGATACTCGGTGGCTTTCAGTTCATGGTCGGCGGTCCCCAACCTTTCCCGGACCTTGCCGATGGTGTCGCCGCCGATTTCCGGATGCAGCTCGATGACCTTACGCTCTTCGGGCGTGAGGCGTCCGGGTTTCTGCAGGACCGCATCCGGGATGCCGACCTTGCCGATGTCGTGCAGGGCCGAAGTGGCTTTGACGTGTTCGATCCACTGTTCGCTGATCGTCGGATCGGTCTTGGCCAGTTCGCGCGCCAGAATTTCGACATAGCGCTCGATTCGCTCCAGGTGTTTGCCCGTATCGTCGTCCCGGCTCTCGGTCAGCTTGGCCATACCGAAAATAATGGCATTCTGGGCTTTGAGGACTTTGGCCTGTTCCGCCTCGAGCTCGCGGGTGCGCGCCCTGACCTTCCGCTCCAGGTTTTCGTTCAGGTCCCGCAATTCGAGATTGGCGGCCTCCAGCCGCCGCTGGAGACAGCGCAGGGTCAGATGGGTTTCGACGCGGGCAATGACCTCCTCGGGCTGGAACGGCTTGGTGATGTAGTCGACCGCGCCGAGCTGGAGCCCTCTGACCTTGTCTTCCGTCTGTCCCAGGGCGGACAGGAAAATAATCGGGATGTCATGGGTTGCCGGGTCGGCCTTGAGCTGCCGGCAGACCTCGAATCCGTCCATCCCCGGCATCATGATATCCAGCAGAATCAGATCCGGCTGGGCCTTGCGAACGATCGCCAGGGCGCTTTCGCCGTTCTTGGCCACCAACAGACGGTAGTCGGGGCCCGCCAGCGTCTGGGACAGCACCTGGAGGTTGGTGGCATTGTCGTCCACCATCAGAATGCTGTCCTGGGTCTCCCGCACCTCGCATGCGCGTTGAATGGTCTCGTCCATGGTCCAGTCTCCTCTGGCTGACATCGGCGCAGCCGGCCCTGCGGCGCAATCGTTCAGACCAGCTTGAAAGCGACGAAGGCCTGGTCGTCGTCGGCCGGGCGCCCTTCGGCAAAACGGCTCAAATCCGCCATGACGGCTTCACACAGGCGCTCCGGTGTGTCGGCCGCATGATGCTGAAGCACCGTCAGCAGACGTTCTTCACCGTAGATCGCGTCGTTCAGGCTGAACCGCTCCGTCAATCCGTCGGTATAGGCCAGCACGAGATCACCCGGCGCGAGATCGATCGCGGTCACCGGCACATCCCCGAAATCATCGAACCCCAGCACCATCACCCCCGGAACACGGGCTTCCGTTGCCTCGCCGTCCGCGGCGCGGTAGAGCATGGGGGGCGGGTGCCCGGCGCGGGCCACGCGCACCCGGCGGCTGGCGATGTCCACCGTCATGTACAGCCCGGTGACGAAGCTGGGTTCGGCCACCTTGCAAAGATGGCGGTTCAGCGTCTTGAGCATGCCGCCGGGGTCGTCCCAGAGGTGTTTCTGGGAGCGGAACAGCGCGCAGGTCATGGCCATCAGGACGGCGGCCGGGGTGCTGTGACCCTCGGCATCGGCCACCATGACGCCGATCTTGTCCACATCGATCTTCACCACGTCGTAGTAGTCGCCCCCGGCGTAGCGGCTGGTTTCATAATGGGCCGCCAACTGGAGACCCTCCATGGCGGGCAGCTTTTTGGGCAGCAGGTTGCGCTGCACCTTGGAGACGGTCTCCAACTCATGCTCCAGCTGGTCTTTCTGCTCCTGGACCTCCCGCCGCAGACGATGGATCGTCAGGTGGGTGTCCACCCGCGCCTGGACCTCTTCGGCCTGGAAGGGTTTGGTGATATAGTCGACCGCCCCTAACTCCAAACCCCTTACTTTGTCGCCGGTCTGATCCAGGGCTGAGAGAAAGATCACGGGGATGTCCGCGGTTTTCTCCTCGGCCTTCAGGCGGCGGATGACCTCGTAGCCGTCCATGCCCGGCATCATGATGTCCAGCAGGATCAGGTCCGGATGGGTCTTGCGGCTGATGGTCAAGGCGGTTTCCCCGTTCTTGGCCACAAGCAGCCGGGACTGTCGGCTCTGCAGGGTTTCCATGAGCACCTGCAGGTTCAAGGGGTTGTCATCCACGAGAAGGATGCGTTCTTCAGGATCGGCGATGGGGTCGGTCATGGCGGCGGCACTTTCGTTTGGTGGGCATCGGGATCAACGCAAACCGTTTTGAGAATGGTATTTTCGGGTTGGGGATAGCATGCATGGCGCCAAAAAGAAACCGATATACCCCGACCGGGCCCCAAGCCCAGGAGGGCTGCGGCCTGCAGACGGCCGCAGCCCTCCTGTTTGGCTTGACGTTGGAGATCGTGGTTTCAATCCGTGGCGGGCGGATTGCCGGTGGCCGAACGGTTCTCCGACGCCTCATTCCCGGTTTGATCCCGGTTGTCTTCCGCCGGCGCCGTCCGGGATGCGGCCGGCATTTCCTGGCGATAGATCGTCCAGGTGCCTTTTTCGCCGGTGAAGACGCCGGGACCTGGTTTGACCTCGTTGTAAGATTCGTACGCGAAGGGTTCCGAGTGCGCACAGGCTCCCAGCACCAGGAGCGCCCCCAGAACCCCGGTGAGCATTATATTGTATTTCTTCAGCATGTTAATTTCCCATGCGGGTTAGAACTTCATCCGCACACCGCTCATGACGGCGTTGATGTCGTCG
>CAYMAR010000106.1:8423-10426 GCA_964388465.1 uncultured Desulfobacteraceae bacterium | reverse complement strand
AAAATGTTCTTGAGGCTGCGCATCACCCGCTGGTCGAGCCGTTTGTTGACTTCCGATTTCAGCATCAGCAGTTTTTTGTGCCGCGGATCGACCCCGAGCCCGGTTTCGATGAACCGCCGGGCATCGTCGTAACGGAATCGGTTCATCTCTTTCTCGGCCAGCGTCGCGTAGCGGTCAGCGATTTTACGCAACCCTTTTTGGGCTTCAGCATTGCCGGGATCGATCTTCTGCACCTCGCGGAAAAAATGAAACGCATTGTCCCGGGGAGGTTTCGTCAAACGCAGTGCGGTGATGCGCTCATTGGCCTTCACCAGCAGTCCCTGAATCTTTTTTTGGCGCGCCTGCTCACTTTGGAGGTTGATCCGCTCGCGCAGCGCCCAGAGGCGCCGGTTGGAGGCATCGACCTCCAGCCCGGTTTTTATGAACCCCATGGCCTTGACCAGTTTGTCACGTTTGAGCTCCTTCTCGGCCAGATCCGCGTAGCGCGCCGCCACCTTCTTGATCCCCTGCCGGGCTTCGACGTTGCCGGGATCGATCTTCAATACCTTCTGGTAGGCGTCATAGGCGTTTCCGCCCGGGGGGGCGGTGAGATTCCAGGCCCGCAAGTGCTGCTCGGCCGCTTTCAACCCCGCGGCAATCTGTGGGTCGGGAACGCGCCGGCCCGGGCCCGGCTGTCCCTTTCCCGCACCGGACGGAATGGTCTTCACGACGGTCGACCGCGCCTGTTCGCCGGGCGTGTCGGGTTTCGCTTCGATGGGCACGTGAACGACGACCGGCCCGCCCTGATCCCCGTCTCCGGCGCGGTTCGATAACCAGTAGGCGCCGCCCGCCACCACGATCAACAGACACAATACAACCCCGAGCCAGCGCCTGGAACGCGGTGCCGTCATCTCGGTATCCAGCACCATGGTTTCCTGATACGCCGGTCGGCTTGCGGCCGAGGTCTCCAGCGCCGAATCCGTGGGCATGACCCGTCGCAAGGCCCGCGTCATCGAAGCCTCTTCCGATTCGAGTTCATCCTCGAAAAGCGCTTTCATGTACTGCGCCAGTTTCTGATCGCTGGGCCTAAAATTCAGGTGGTAGATACAGTCCTCCAGGTCCGAGAGCATCTCGCCGCAGGAGGTGTAGCGTGTGCGGGTATCCTTGGCCAAAGCCGTATCAAGCGTCAGGACGACGCATTCCGGCAGGTCGCGGACAATCCGCTCCGGCCGTGTAAAGCTGGCCTCCCGCGCCCGGGAAAGAATTTCCATAGCGTCGCCGTCGTACATGAAACGGCCGGTCACCATTTCGTAGAGCAAAATGCCGACGGAAAAGATGTCGGCCCGGTGATCGACTTCCAGGCCTTCGGCCTGCTCGGGCGACATGTAAGCCACCTTGCCCTTGATCACGCCCGACCGCGTGCTGGTGATACGACTGGCCGCTTTGGCAATGCCGAAGTCGATGATTTTCACCTGCCCGTCGTAGGTGATGAAGATATTCTGGGGACTGACGTCCCGGTGGATTATGTTGAGCAGGTCGCCCTGCAAATCCTTCATGTTATGGGCGTAATCCAGCCCGGAGCAGATGCGCGAGGTGATGTGAAGCGCATTTTCAAGGGAAAGGGGCAGGTTGCGCTCCTCGGCAAGATGCAGCACCGTCTTGAGATCTTTACCGAAGAGATACTCCATCGCGATGAAATAGGCGTCCTCAAGACGGCCGAAGTCGTAAATCTGTGCGATGTTGGGATGCTGAAGCAGGGCGGCCAGGCGCGCTTCGTCGATAAAATAATTGACCGCGTCCTGCTCGGCGGCCAAATGGGGCAGGATCTTTTTGACGGCAACGGCCTTTTCAAATCCCTCGTCGCCCGAGATCTTTCCACGGTAGAGCTCGGCCATCCCTCCGACGGCGATCCGGTCGGTCAGCCAGTATTTACCGAATTTGGTTGGTTCCGAAGCATTCATCGATAATGCAATCAGAAAAAAGTCGTTTCCCCGGAAGTTGGCGCAATCGGCTCGCGAGCCCCG
>CAYMAR010000106.1:0-8323 GCA_964388465.1 uncultured Desulfobacteraceae bacterium | reverse complement strand
TTTGTCTCCAGGGCTAACCCGCATGAAACGGTCCCGCTCAAAGTCCGATAGACCCACCATCAAACCGAAGCCCGAAGAAAAATTCGAGCGCGGGTTTCGTCGGCTGGCCAACAAGGAAGCGCGCGTCTACAGCCGAATCCCCTGCTCCGAGGACACCCATTTTTCGGCCAACCGCGAGTTGTTCCGGGGAACGATAAAAAACATGAGCCAGGGGGGCATCTACATTCAAACCAAAGAACGCTTCACGGTGGGGCAAGAAGTGGTCGTGGCCGGCCCCTTCGGAAACCGCAACGAAGAAACCAAAAAGATGGGGAAAATTGTCTGGCACGACCGCGAGGGAATCGCGATTCAATTCATCCGCCAGCATCGTCTCCAACCGCGGCGCTAATCAACAGACTAAGCGCCGGCCGAGCGTGCCCGGTGACATGGAGACGAGCCGTTTGGGCTGGAACCACCGGCTCAGCGGTTAGGGAAGGGATGCCTCAATGGTTGCAACGGATTTGGGGATGGTCGGGCCGAGGACACGCGCGGCCTTGTCGGTAATCAGGACATCATCTTCGATGCGGATGCCGCCGAAGCCATCGAACGCGGCCAGTTTGCCGTAATCGATGAACGCGGCCGCGCGCTGCGCCTCTCGCCACCGTTCGATGAGACCCCGGTTGAAATAAATGCCCGGCTCCACGGTAACGACAAAGCCGGATTCGAGACGGCGGCCCAGGCGCAGAGCGGCCAGTCCGAATTGGTGGCTGCGCCGGGTCTCGTCATCGTAGCCGACGTGGTCTTCCCCCAGCGCCTCCATGTCGTGGGCGTCCAACCCGAGCATGTGCCCCAGGCCATGAGGGAAAAATAGCGCATGCGCCCCCTCCGCCACGGCCTCCTCGACGTCCCCCTGCATGATGCCCATCTCTTTGAGCCCCTGACAGATCACGCCGGCGGCGTCCAAATGGACATCGCGGAATCGCACCCCCGGAGCCATGGCGGCGATGGCCGTCTTCTGGGCTTTGAGCACGATCTCGTATATATCGCGCTGTCGGCGGTCGAAGCGGCCGCCGACCGGCAGGGTCCGGGTAATGTCCGAGGCGTATCCCCGCGGTGATTCAACACCGACATCCACGACGAGAAGTTCGTTGGTTTTGAGGGGTTTCGCCGCAACGCCGCCGTGGAGGATTTCGCCGTGAGGCGTTACAATGGGCGCAAAGGCAAAACGGCTGTTGCGCGAGTATGCCACCATCGCCATCCGGCCCATAATCACCGCGGGCATTTGGTTCTCAAGCCCGATCGTGGCAATTTCCTGGAAGATGGTGCGGCAGATACCGAGGGCGACTTCAATTTCAGCCACCTCCTCGT
Organism: uncultured Desulfobacteraceae bacterium; assembly: GCA_964388465.1. GTDB lineage: Bacteria > Desulfobacterota > Desulfobacteria > Desulfobacterales > UBA5852 > JABZFP01. The sequence continues at coordinate 6,976 of CAYMAR010000106.1, read as the reverse complement.
CGGTCTTAATTGCGCGCTGCGCCACGACGGTGGCGATCAATTTGTGCGAGACGCCCGCGCGCACCCGCCGCGCCGGTATGGATAAAAGCCGCGCGAGGGTAAGGGTCATATCGACGCGGTAATCGGGAAGGTAATGGATGGGGCGGCCCGCGCGCTGAGCAGCGGCCAGCAGATCGCCCAAGGCGTCCAGCGATTTCACCTGGTCGAAGCCGCCCGCTTCCGCCCACGCCGCCAGCGTCGGCGCCGGGCCGGACCAAAGCGCGTCGTCCGGTTGGGCCTCACATCCGCAAACAAAAGCGTCATTCGCATCACAGTCCACCACCATCGCCAGCCCGGGAGATGACGGCCCGCCGTAATAGAGGAAGGTGCTGTCCTGCCTGAAGGGGTAGGCATTGGCCCCGAAGTTGATCGGGCTGGATTGATGGCCGGGGAGAAGGACGAGACCGGTCCCGACCGTGTGGGCCAGATGGGCGCGTCGCGCCTGATAGGTTTGCTTGGAGAACATGCCGTTCTGCTCGCTTCGGATGAGGATGAACCGGCGCGGCAAGCCGATAGACGTCACACGGCTTGACGTTCGTCGGCGGACTGTCCGCGGTGCCGGCTGCAGGCCGCTTGGCCCCTTGAGCCGGGGCGTTGACCGACAAGCGGCATGTCTGTCGCAGCGCTCAGGGCTGCGCGTCGGTGCTTGGAATGGTCACCACGGGCACCGGTGAATTCTTGACCACCTTCTCGGCCACGCTGCCGAATGCGAAATGGCCTTCCGATCCCCTCGAAGCCATGACCACCATGTCCATCTTCTCGGCCTCGACCAGTTTGAGAATCTCACGCGCCGGCTCACCCACGGCCACATGCCGCACATACAGCGGGCACCCGGAAAGATGATTCTGACACAGCTGGTCAAGACGTTTGCGGGCCGTTTTTTGCTCCCATTCTAAGATCTTTTCGACATGGTCCGGATCGAATTCCCCATACCAGCGGTGCGCGGTCAGGTCGTCGATAACATAGAGAACATGGATCTCGGCATCGTAGCGCTCCGTCAGGGACGTCACATAAGGCATTGCGGTTTGCGCGCGGCCCGAAAGATCGGTAGGCCAGAGGATCTTTTTAATCGGCATCATCCACCTCCTGCATTCGATAGGCTTTACGAAACGCGGACAGCAGTTCGATACCGCCGCCCAGAATTAACATAGATCGGTCTGCCGTTGCTGCAAGGCCTTTCCGCAGCGAGCGTTCATCGGGGCCCGGGCGTGATGCCCGCGGCCGTACAGCCCTCGCGGACAGGAATCAAGGTCTTCACCTCGACGGCATCGGTGCGGACTTCCCAGCGGACGTCCCAACACGCGAGCCGCATGCCGTAACAGGTCCTGCGATCGTCCTGGCGCCGATAGGCCGGTCGGGGATCGAGGCTGAGGACCTGGCCGATCAACCGCTGCAGGTTTTGCCGCTCCCCGGAGGGCAGCGCTTCGAGGACCGCTTCGGCCGCCGCGCTGAAATGGACGCCGCAGCGGACGGCCGGCGGGTTGGCGGCCCAACCGGCCTTGGCTTGCGGCAAAGCATCCGCGTAGGGCAGATAGGGCTTGATATCGAGCACCGGCGTCTGGTCGAGAATGTCCACCCCGCTGAGATGGAGGACGCCATGGCCATTGCCGATTTCAATCCGCTCCAGTTCGCAGACGGACAGCCCGATGGGATTGGGACGAAAATTCGAGCGCGAAGCAAAAACACCCACGCGGCGATTGCCGCCCAGCCGCGGCGGTCTGACCGAGGACTTGTCCGGGCGGGGGACGACGGCGTGAAAAACGTAAATCAGCCAGAGGTGCGAATAAACCTCCAGGCCCTGTAGGTTTTCCGCACGGCTGTAAGGCGGTTCGAGGACCAGCACGGCCCGGGCATCCGGCACGAGCCCGGGTTGACGGGGGATGCCGAATTTTTCCTTGAAACAGGAATGCAGCGTACCGATGGTCTCGAATGCAAACGTCATGGCCCCCGGATAGCACACTTCCCGCATAGAACAAAACAGGAAGCGTCTTGATTTCGTCCGGGGATTTATTATTCTGAAGTCGTGCGACCGGGCCGTCATCGCCGGCAGCGCACTTCGATAAACCGCCGTGCCTGGGCCAAACGAACGGGAGAACGACCCCATGCCCTCTCGAGCGCCGCTTGTTTCGACACTTAAAGCCACATCCCGGCAGGTGCCGATCGGCGGACGCGATATCTACACCCTGATCCTGACCCCCGCGGACGACCCCGCCGTGGAGGGCCCCTGGCTGGTTTTTCTCCATGAAGGGCTTGGCTGCACGGCCATGTGGCATGACTTTCCGCAGCGACTGGCGCAGGCCACCGGGAAACCGGCCCTGATTTACGACCGTCAGGGATACGGCCGCTCGGGTCCCCGCCGACGGCCATCCACGGTCGGCTATCTGCAGGAGGAGGCTGAAACAATCCTTCCGGCCCTGCTCGACCACTTCGGTATCGAGGCCCCTTTTTTGATCGGCCACAGCGATGGCGGCACGATCGCCTTGCTTTTTGCTTCCCGCTTCAGGCGGCGGGCCGCCGGTGTCATCACCGAAGCCGCGCACGTATTCGTGGAAACCGAAACCTTGGAGGGCATCCGCGCCACACGTCACGCTTTCGAGCATGGCGGGCTGGAGGATCAGTTGAGCCGCTATCACGGTACCCGTACCCGTGAAATGTTTTACCACTGGGCCGACGTCTGGCTGTCCGCGGCGTTCCGGGACTGGAACGTCGAGGCCTGTCTACCGCTTATTCGCTGCGCGACGCTCGTGATCCAGGGTCGGGACGATCCCTATGGCACGGTCCGCCAGGTCGAAGCCATTGCCGGCGGCATCGGTCCACGGGCCCGCCCGTGCCTGATTCCATCGTGCGGCCACGCGCCCCATCGCGAGGCGCCGCGACGCACTTTGGCCGCGATGCGCCGCTTTATCCTGGCCGGCCGCCGGACCCCCGATCCCGAAACCGCTGGCCGCAACGCTTCATGCTGAAACGCCCTTTCCATCGCACCCGCCCGCACGGTCGTCTCGAACGCCGCCTTTACCCGAATGGCGGAGGCCACCAATTGGAGTGGATGCAGGTGCGCACACCCCGCCCCCGGGGAACCGTTTTCGCTCCGCCGCTCGTGGGTGGTGACGGGCTCCTGGTCTTACGCCACATTCGTTCCCTGCGGGCCAAGGGCTACAACCTCCTGTCCTTCAACTACGCCGGGCACGGCCTCTCCAGCCGCCGGTTTTCCATTCGCCAGAGCTTCCGCGACACCCGATGCCTTTTGGATGTCGTGCGCCGTGATCCCATCCGCTTCGCCGAACCGCACTACGGCGTGGGCATCTGCTACGGCGCCATACCGCTCCTGAACGCGCTCCATCGTTGCGGCGAGCCCTTCCCGCGTATCGTTCTGATCAACGCCATTCCCCGGTTGTTTTCCCGCAACCTGCTGCATTCCTTCTGGGATTTTCGCCGCAACCTCCGTTCCGAGAGCTGGCCGGCGGTCAATCTGGCCATCCCGATCCGTCGCTATGCCGAATTTCTTCTGCCGGGCATCACGATCAACCGAAGTCATTTCGGGCGCCTGGCCCTCAGGCGGATGCGCATCCTGCAGACACTGGTGGACTGGCTGGCCTCCAGGCAACTGCGCGCCGTGCGTCTTGCGAAAACGTCGGTTCTCTGTGTATATTCGAGCGATGATCGGCTCTTCCGGGCCTTTCGTTATTTCGACGCCCCCCGGGATTACGAGGCGGCCGTGCGCCGCGTCTGCCCGACAGCCGCATTCATCCGTCTGCAGGGGGATCACTTTCTGTCCAATTTGCAGGAACGGCAGCAGGCGGCGAAGGCGGTGGCGGCCTTTTTTGACCCAGACGATCGGCCGCCCTGCGCCTGAAATACATACGACCGACACACGCACTTTGGCACCGGCGAGTGGGGCTTGGCAACCCGATGGAAATCGACCTCAGCTGGCACGGTCTGACCCAACCCGGCCGCGGAAAGGAATATTTCGGCATCGACCCGCTGCCGCCCTTCGACCCCGACCGGGAGGCATTCGACCCGGTCAATGCTTTCTGGCTCAGCGAAATCTGCCGTCTGTTCTACCGGCGCAACCCGAACGAATCCTCGTATCGCCATGGCGCGAAGACACGTGAAATCTTCCTGGCCGAGGCGGCCTGCGAAGAAATCCTTTTCATCGGCCGGCAGGAGACCCAATGTGCGCTGCTGCAGTCCCGGGCCGGACCGAAACCCTTTGCCGTCCTTGTTTTCCGCGGCACCACCGGTTTTCGCAACTGGCTGCTCGACCTGGATGTCCGGCCCGGGAAAATGCAAGACCGGGCGATTGTCCATCGGGGTTTCCTCGAATCCCTGCAACAGGTCTGGAGACGCCTGCAACCCGCGCTGGCCGGGCTCGATGTGCCTTGTTTTTTCACGGGCCACAGCATGGGTGGCGCCCTGGCCCAGCTGGCGGCCACGCGCTTCCGGCCGCAGGCCGTGTATTGCTTCGGCGCCCCCCGCGTGGGTGATGCCGGCTATGCCGAATTGATGCGCCCCATCCGTGTTTTCCGCATCGTCAACAACCGCGACATCGTGGCCGTCCTGCCGCCGGCCAGCCCGATCCTCCCGTTCCAGCCGGCCGGTCAGCTCGTGCATATATGCGCGCGCGGCCTTCTGCACCAGATCGAGGATGAAGTGAGCGCCGCCCTGGACTGCGCCGCCGAAGAAGAGGCCGCCGCGGCATCACAGGAAAGCCGCTGGCACGATCCGCCCCGCTTTCTGGCCGATCACGCGCCCATCAACTATTCGGCCCGCATCGGACGATACCTTCGGGGCGATCCCGCCGTCGTCTGCGACAATGCCCGTTGCCCCCGGCTCGCGCTGGCGGCCGCCGCCGGCCCGTAGGCCCCCGGTTTTTCGTCCGGCTAAGCTCCATGGGGCTTTCGCGCCGCCCATTCCTGGACATATTTTTTGACCGTCCGCCGATCGAGCCCGGTGCGGCGGGCAACTTCCTCATAGGTGCCGAAACGCGCGTGGAGATGGAAGCAATAGCCGATAAGCAGGCTATGGGCATCGATCGCACCGTTGTCGATGCCGGCACGCAGGACGGCCGGCACCGACGGCGCGGACGCATCCGCCGGACGGCCGACGTACTCGCGCTTTAAAATGACGCGGCGGACACATTGCTCGAGTTCGCGCACATTGCCCGGCCAGGCGTAGTCCGTCCCCAAATGCGAATCGATCACCTCGCGCACCATGGCCACGAGTTCCGGTGAAGCACGCCCCACCATGCGCTGGACCGTGAAATCCAACAGGTCGTCCATCTCGCGCGGATCCTCCCGAATGCGCTGTCGCAGCGGTGGCACGGTGATGATATCCGAGCACAGACGGTAATAAAAATCGTCCCGAAAAATTTGGCGGGTGTGGATTTCTTCGATCGATCGATTGGTGGCCGCGATCACGCGGCCTTCAAAGCGGCTTTCCTGGTGACTGCCCACCGGTGCGAACTTGCGGTCCTGGAGCACTTGGAGCAGCTTGATCTGGATCGGAATGGAGAGTTCACCGATTTCGTCGAGCAGGATGGCGCCGTAAGGGCTGCAATGATCGAAAACACCACGATGGTCTTTCACGGCTCCGGTAAAGGCCCCTTTCTTGTGTCCGAAAAGTTCGGACTCCACCAGGGTGTCGGGAAACTGCGAAAGATTGAGGGACACGAACGAGCGCGTGAAGCTCTCGACAAATACATTGCCCTCCGGGTTGAAGGGGATAAATCCGGAACGGCCGATGGCCATGGCAGCGGTTCCCTTGCCGGTGCCCGTCTCCCCCAACAGAAGCGTCGAGAAATCCTCCATCTGGTTCCAGAGATAACGGTCGTAGAGCTCGATGTTGTGGGTGAAGACGTTGTGCCAGAGATCCTGTCGCAGTTTCTTCATGCAGGGGCTGCGTCCGACCAGCGTCCGGTAGAGGAAGAAATAGGCCCGGCGCAGCTGGTAGCTGAGCGCGAAATACCGCAGGGCATCCTCCAGTCGGAAGCCGCGGTCTTGGAGCCTGGCGAGCGCCTCGGCGGCAAACGGGACCTTGATGGGGGTATCACCCGCGGAAATCTGATCACGGATGAGCTGATCGAACCGTCCGCGAAAATCGTAAAAAAAATCAAACAGGAGGCCGGCCCGCACCAGATTCCGGTCATCGCCGGCGTAGCGGTTAAAGTCGATAGGCCCCCTCCGCTCCAGAGTGGCGATGGCCATTTTGACCCGGTGAATCGCCCGCTCGATGCGTTTGGTTCGGGCGACCCCCGCCTTGCCGGCGATCTGGGTTTCAAGCGCGACCCGTTTGTCGGTAAACGGGCTTGCCAGGCCGGCCCGGTAGACATGGTCGAAAAAGGTTCGTTCTGCGGGGGTCAGCCGCAACGGCTTTTTCATCGGGTCTCCTTTTCCCTGCATGGTATACATCGAATGACAGTCCGATGTTCATTGAATGTATTCGAACAGGGGTAAATTTTCAATCTGATTTCTTTGGCTGTTCCGGATCGTGATTCCCGCCGTCGGGGATTAACACCGATCCGGCCCTAAGTCGCAAACACGGGCTTCGGATTTGACATTCCCGGGGAGCTGTCGGAAAAACGGTGGACATCGCGTCTTTACACTGACACCCGGTCGGACGACGCCGTCCTTGCCGCGCACCGATGCATCCGGGCGGCAAGCGGGCCGAAGACCCGTGCCTACAGGGACCGTGCGGCCCGCGTCCGAGCGCCATGACCGTGGAGGTGAAAGTGCCCCGCCTTGCCCCAATCGCCGCAAGCGATCCGCGTATCAGGTCCATCTCCGGAAAAGGGACTTATGTTCTTTTTATGGAACTTCAATCAGACACGCGAATCCGGGTCGGCAAATTGGGGGCGGCCCACTTTGCCCCCGGCTGCTATGCCTATGTGGGCCGGGCTTTCGGGCCGGGCGGCCTGGCCGCGCGCCTGGCCCACCACCTG
>CAYMAR010000105.1:6069-10427 GCA_964388465.1 uncultured Desulfobacteraceae bacterium | reverse complement strand
GCCTTCTTCAAACTCATGAACGAGCAGGGCGCCTCCGACCTGCACCTGACAACGGGACAGCAACCCGCCTTGCGCATTCGCGGTGAGATCGAACGCATCAAATACAAAATGCTCGACAGCGACGAGCTCCGCGGCATGCTCTACGAAATCGCGCCCGAAGATAAAATCAAAACATTTGAAGAGACCGGCGATATCGATTTCGGCTACGAGATTCCCGGACTGGCACGCTACCGCTCCAATTTTTTCATGCAGAAGAACGGTGTCGCCGCCGTTTTCAGGGAAATTCCCGACACCATCATGACCATCGAGCAATTGGGCCTGCCCCAGGTGATCGGCAAGCTTTCAAGTCTGCCCCGCGGACTGGTTCTCGTCACAGGTCCCACGGGCAGTGGCAAGTCCACCACGCTGGCGGCTATCGTGCACGAATGCAACCGCTCCCGCAAAGACCACATCATCACCATCGAGGACCCGATCGAATTCGTCCACCAGAGCCAGATGTGCATCGTCAACCACCGCGAGGTGGGCCTGCACACCAAAAGCTTCTCCTCGGCCCTGCGGGGGGCGCTGCGCGAAGATCCCGACATCATCCTGGTGGGGGAGATGCGGGATCTCGAAACGATTTCCCTGGCGGTTGAAGCCGCCGCCACGGGTCACCTGGTCTTTTCGACCCTGCACACCTCCAGCGCGCCCAAGACCGTGGACCGGGTCATCGAAGTTTTTCCCCACGATCAACAGGAACAGATGCGCTCCACCCTCTCGGATGGCCTGCGGGCGGTCGTGGCCCAGGTGTTGTTTAAACGCGTCGACATCAAGGGCCGGGTCGCGGCGCTTGAAATCCTCATCGGGACGGCGGCCGTGCGCAACCTCATCCGCGAAGCCAAGACCCATCAGCTGCCGTCCATGATCCAGACCGGGAAAAAATACGGGATGGTGCTTCTGGACGATTCCATTATGGACTTGCTCAACAAGGGCATGATCAGCCCTGACGATGCCTACATGAAAGCCAACGATAAAGGCCGTTTCCGGCCGCTGCTCCACAATCCGCCCACGGATTTCACCGAGGCCTGATCCGGCGGCCAGGCGCTATACGACTTTCGCGCCAGGAAGGTTTGAACAATGCGGAAAAATGAAATCGACCATATTCTCACACGCATGCTCGATTCCCATAAAAATGTTTCCGACCTCAACCTGACGGTGGGCAAACCGCCGCAGGTCGAAAGCGCCGGGGTTCTGCTTCCCGTGGAGATGCGCCCGCCCATCAAGGATCTCTCACCGTTTCAGACCGAAATCCTGGCGCTGAACCTGATCAACGGCGATCGCCGTCTGACCCACGACCTGCTCAATAATGGTTCCTGCGACCTTTCGCATGCCCTGCCCGGCAAGGCCCGTTTTCGTGTGAACATCTTCTCGCAGACCGGTAATTATTCCATCGTGCTGCGAAAGCTGGAGTCCAAGGTCCCGACCATCAAGAGCATGAACCTGCCGGAATCTTTTTATGATATCGCCAAGGAAAAAAACGGGATCGTATTGTTCACCGGCGCCACCGGCTCCGGTAAGACCACTTCGCTGGCAGCGCTGCTCGACGATATCAACGAACGTTTGTCCGTGCATGTCGTCACCCTCGAAGACCCGGTGGAATACCTGCACCCCCACAAGCAATGCACGTTCAACCAGCGGGAGCTTGGCCTGGATTTCGATAGCTACGCCAACGGGTTGCGTGCCGCTCTGCGTCAGGCGCCCAAGGTCATTCTGGTGGGTGAGATGCGCGACCGCGAAACGGTCGAAATCGGCCTCAGCGCGGCTGAAACCGGTCATCTGGTCTTCTCGACCCTGCATACGGTCGATGCCGGCCAAACCATCAACCGTATTCTGGGCATGTTTTCCACTGAGGAAGAAAACCAGGTTCGTATCCGGCTGGCCGACACGGTCCGCTGGATCGTGGGCCAGCGCCTGCTGCCCAAGATCGGCGGCGGGCGGGTGGCCGCCTTTGAAGTCCTGCGCAGCAATATCCGGGTGAAGGACAGCATCCTGAACGGCGAATCCGAGGGTAAAACCTTCTATGAAATCATTCAGCAAGGGGCGGCTTTTGGCATGACCACCTTCGACGACTTCATCGTCCGCCTCTATGAACAGGGACTGATTACCCAGGAAACCGCCATGGCCTATGCGTCACGCAAAGGTATCGCCGGGCGCGGTATCGACATGGTCAAGTCCGCCCGCGGCGAGGCCACCACCGACATCGACCGCCTCGAGGTCGATCATCAGTACAGCAAGGTCCGGCAGCGATGATCGAGTAGCGGCGAGGGATTTTGAGACCCCGCCCCGAATGAACGCCGCCGCCTGAAACCGGCCGTTGCTGCGGCGGCTTGGACGGCATACGAAGAGAGGCATTTTATGGAAGTCAGCTGTGAATCCTGCCAGGCGCGTTTCAACATTCCGGACGAAAAACTGCCGGCCGGCAAAAGTGTTTCCGCCGCCTGCCCTAAATGCAGACAGAAAATCAAAATTGAAGCGCCGTCCCCCTACGCCGAACAGGCCGGAGCCGCGCCCAACGACGAAGGTGACGCTTACGACGCGGCCGAAAAGCCTTTCGACTTCATCGAGGAGGATGCCCTCACCGCCCTGGTCTGCGAAGATGATCCGGCAGTGCGCGAAAAAATAAAGAGCACGCTCGTGCTGATGGAATACAACGTTTCAGTGGCCGGCAGCACGCGCGAGGCGCTCAAGCGCATGCGCTACCACAACTACGAGCTTGTCGTCGTCAACGAAACCTTCGACGCGAGTTCGGTCGAAGCCAATGGTGTTCTGGTTTTTCTGGAAAGACTGCCCATGAGTGTGCGTCGCAAAATGTTCGTCTGCCTCACCAGCGGACGCTATCGCACGATGGACCACATGATGGCATTCAATCGAAGTGTCAATATGATCATCAACAGTAAGAACATCGACGAGTTCGGCAAGATTCTCAGCACGGGCATCACCGACAACGACTTGTTCTACCGGATCTACCGCGACACCCTGAAATCCATCCAGGGATTCGCCTAAAACCCGATGGCCGCCGGCGCTTCATATGGATGTCGCGACTATCGCCAGGAAATGATTCTGGTCGGCCTGCGTGAGCGGTTGCGCGGCAACGATCTTTCCGAAGAGGAGCGGCGCAAACTGCAAGAGCAAATCCGCCGTCTGGAAGACGAATGCTTCCGATGATCCGTTGAGGCCATCGGCCCCCGGCGCAACGGCAACGGCTTAGGGCGCTGCCCAGGCCGTTGCGGAAGATTGCCCGGCAGCCGCCAAAGAGCTGAACCCTCCCGGTATCGAAAACGTTTCCCCCCCGGACACGCTCTCCATCAAAGCGAGGTGTAACCCGGATGGCAAGCGGCCGGACGCGTGGCGTTATCCGTCGCCGATTTCGCGATAGCGGAAGCAATCGACAATATGATCGTTGACCATGCCGGTGGCCTGCATGAAGGCGTAGCAGATGGTGGGACCCACGAACCGAAACCCCCGTTTTTTTAGATCGCGGCTCATGGCTTTGGACCGGGGCGTCCAGGCGGGGATGGCGGCCGACGTGCGCCAGCGGTTGCGTAAGGGCCGTCCGTCGACAAACTGCCAGATGTAGCGGTCAAAGGTCCCGAGCGCCTCTTGGACCGCCAAAAAGGCGCGGGCGTTGGCGACCGCCGCATTCATTTTGAGCCGGTTGCGGATCAGCCCCGGGTTCTTAAGCAGGGCTTCGATTTGCCGGGGGCCGTAGGCGGCCACGCGAACGGGATCAAACCCGTCGAACGCCGCGCGGTAGTTCTCACGTTTCTTCAAGACCGTCAGCCAGCTCAAGCCCGCCTGCACCCCTTCCAGGATCAGAAACTCGAACAGGCGCCGGTCGTCGTGGACCGGTTGGCCCCACTCTTCGTCGTGGTAGGCGACGTACAGGGGATCGGCGGTCACCCATTCACAGCGCCGCAGCATCGGTGGTCCCGCTGATGATGCGCAAACCTTCCAGGGTGAGATTCGGCTCGACATGCTCGATGGTTTCGGAGACGTCCCGCATGAGCGGCGCCAGCCCGCCGGTGGCGATCACTTTGGGCACCCCGCCGATTTCACGCGCCATTCGCCGGACCACCCCGTCCACCAGGCCGGCATAACCGTAAATAATACCAGCCTTGATCGAACTGATGGTATCCTTGCCGACCACCGCGTCGGGCGGCTTGAGAATGTCCACCCGGGGCAGCTTGGAAGCCTTTTGGAAAAGGGCCTCGGAGGCGATCTGGATGCCCGGGCTGATGGCCCCGCCCATGTATTCCCCGCTTTCCGATATGGCGTCGAAGGTCGTGGCCGTGCCGAAGTCGATGATGATCATGCCGGTG
>CAYMAR010000105.1:0-5969 GCA_964388465.1 uncultured Desulfobacteraceae bacterium | reverse complement strand
GCCAGGACGTGGAATTCATCCTCGGTGGCGTTGCGCTCGGTGCGCACGCGCCAGGATTGAACGAGTGTCGCGCCCTGATAGACGCCCATGACCGTGTTGGTGTTGCCCACGTCGATAACGAAAATCATCCTTAGGATCGCTTTCCCGGGGTAGCGGGTTTCAGGAAGCGCAGCGTATGGCGTCGGCCACCGTCAGCGCGGCCCGGGCGCTGGCCACGTCGTGCACACGCACGATGTGGACGCCGTTCAGCACCGCCGTGACGGCGGCGGCCAGGGAGCCGGCCTCCACCGCCGGCAGATCCGCGGGGATGTCCCTGACGTCCCCCGGTTTGAGGAGGTTGCGGATAAAGGCCTTGCGGGAGGCCCCCACCAGCAGGGGGACGCCCAGGTCCTTAAAGGCGCCCAGCCGCTTGAGCAGAAGCAAGTTGTGCCCGAAGGTCTTGCCGAAACCGATGCCCGGGTCGACGATGATCCGCTTCCGCGCGATACCCTGGGCTTCGGCGCGCGCAATGGCATCCATCAGAAAGGCGCGGACTTCGGCCACCACGTCCCGGTATTCCGGTTTGTCCTGCATGGTCTTGGGCGTGCCCAGCATGTGCATCAGTATGACGGGCACGTCGGCGGCGGCCGCCAGGGCGCCCATGGCCGGGTCGACCCGCAGGGCGCTCACATCGTTGATGATGGCGGCACCGGCCGCCAGGGCCTGGCGGGCCACCTCGGCCTTGGTCGTGTCGATGGAGATGGGGACCGAGATGCGCGGGACCAGCTTTTCGATGACGGGAACGACGCGGCGGATCTCCTCGTCCGCGGCCACGGGGTCCGAAAAAGGCCGGGTGGACTCTCCGCCGATATCGACGATATCGGCCCCGGCCGCCGCCAGGGCCAGAGCGTGATCCACCGCCGTGCGGGTGTCGAAAAAACGACCGCCGTCCGAAAAAGAATCCGGCGTGATGTTGACGATCCCCATGACGGCCGTGCGCGGACCCAGCGCCAGGCGATGGTTGCCCCAGTTCAGTTCGTAGACCTGATTCGTCATTCCGCGATTATTCCCGGGGCGGCTTGCCTGTGTTTTCGTCCTCTGCACCTGGAGCGGAATCCTCATCTTCGGAGGGGGGCGCCTCCGGGTCCGCATTGTCGGCAGCGGTTTTCGTGGGGGTGTCTTCTTCGTCTTCGACCGCCGATCGGTGCTCGTGTTTGGAGGGGAAATCGAAGTCGGGCCGCAGCTCGAGAATGATCTTGTCCAACTCGTCGCCCAGGACGGTTTCCTGCTCGAGCAGAATCTCCGAGAGCCGGTGGAGGACGTCCATATTCTCGTTCAACACTTCCCTGGCGCGTTCGTAAGCCGTGGAGATCAGCTTGGTGACCTCGGCATCGATACGCCGCGCCGTGTCCTCGGAATAATCGCGCTGCTGGGCGATCTCGCGGCCCAGGAAGATCTGCTCCTCGCCCTTGGCGTAGGAAAGCGGACCCAATTCGCTCATGCCCCAGGAGCGCACCATGCGCTCGGCCAGGTCAGTCGCCTGTTTGATGTCGTTGGAGGCGCCGGTGCTGATGCGGTCGAACACCAGTTCCTCGGCGATGCGGCCGCCGTAGGCCACTGAAAGCTCGCTCTGAAGCTGATCCTTGTATTTGAAGTCGCGTTCTTCCGGCAGGAACCAGGTGACCCCGGCCGCCCGGCCGCGGGGAATGATGGTGACCTTGTTGACCGCGTCGGTGTGCGGCAGGAAGCGGGCCACAAGCGCATGGCCGGCTTCGTGGTACGCCGTGGTTTTCTTGTCCTCCTCCGATATGACCTTGGATTTGCGCTCCAGCCCCATATAAACTTTGTCTTTGGCTTCCTCGAAATCCAGCATTTCGACATGTTCTTTGTCCCGCTTGGCCGCCAGCAGGGCGGCCTCGTTGACAAGGTTCTCCAGGTCCGCGCCCGAGAAACCGGGCGTTCCCTTGGCCAGCAGGACCGGTTTTACGTCCGGGCCCACCGGGGTTTTTTTCATGTGCACCCGTAGGATTTTCTCGCGCCCTTTGATGTCCGGCAGGGACACCACCACCTGGCGGTCAAAACGCCCGGGCCGCAAAAGGGCCGGGTCAAGGACGTCCGGGCGGTTGGTGGCCGAAATCAGAATGACCCCCTCGTTGGATTCGAAGCCGTCCATTTCCACCAGGAGCTGGTTCAGGGTTTGCTCGCGCTCGTCGTGTCCCCCGCCCAGCCCGGCACCGCGGTGTCGACCCACGGCATCGATTTCGTCGATGAAAATGATGCAGGGCGCGTTCTTCTTGCCCTGTACGAACAGGTCGCGCACCCGCGAGGCCCCGACGCCCACGAACATCTCGACGAAATCGGAGCCGCTGATCGAGAAGAAGGGCACCCCGGCTTCACCGGCAATGGCCCGCGCCAGCAAGGTTTTGCCCGTGCCGGGCGGCCCCATGAGCAGCACGCCCTTGGGAATCCGCCCGCCCAGGCGGGTAAACTTCTTGGGATCGCGGAGAAATTCGACGATCTCGCCAAGCTCTTCCTTGGCCTCGTCGATGCCGGCCACGTCTTCGAACGTAACTTTGGCGGATTGGTCGGAAAGCAGCCGGGCCCGGCTTTTGCCGAAGGACATGGCCTTTCCGCCGCCGGACTGCATCTGGCGCATGAAAAATATCCACACGCCGATCAGGACGATCATCGGCAGCCAGGACATAAGCACCGACATGTACCATGGATTTTCAGGTGGCGGTTTGGCACCGATGCGGATGCCTTTGTTGCGCAATGTCGGAATCAGTTCCGGATCCTGGGGGGCGTAGACCTTGAAGCGGCCGCCCTGGACGTCTTTGACCTGCAGTTCCTGGCCCTGGATGACCACTTCCTCCACGCGCTCGTCCTCCACCATGGCCATCAGCTCCGAGTAGGAAACCTGCGTTTCGGCCATCTGCTGCTCGCTGAATATCTGGTAGAGCATGACGAACATCAGCGTAATGACGATCCAGAGCGAAAGGTTTTTGTAAAAAGGGTTCAAATGCGCAATCCTCCGTCCGAATGATGGTTTTTAAAATTTGCTTAAAAATAACCATCCCCACTGGTCAGGCAACCAGCAATTCCATCTTGAGAATGGTCGCACATTGCGGGCCGACACGAGCCCGGTCGCTGCGACGCTGTCCGGCAATCCAGAGAATCTCACCCCGACTGATGACGAGGGGGATACGCCATCTCTGCTCGCGGGGGATCTTATGATCGATGAAATATTTTTTCAGCTTCTGCGTCCCCTCGAGCCCAAATGGGATAAACCGGTCGCCGGCTCTGAAATTCCTTACCGTCATGGGAAAATCTAAGCGATCCATATCAAAATAGGCCACAGACTGTCCAGCCGCGGGCTTTAAGTCGACCTCGGCGGGGTCCAGACGCACCAAATAAAGGCGCGCCCCGATCTCCCGGATATGCACGAAGCCGGGTTCGCCGAGGATATACTCGAACGGGACCGGCGCCTCCTGCGCACGACGATAGCCGATGCGGAGCCGCGTTCCCGCCAGCGCCACGTGCACGCCCCCCGGAAGGTCGAAGCCACCCGTGGCGTTCTCGGACGCCACCAGGTCCCGCACAGATTCGATCCGATCGAACCCGATCCGGCGCAGATCCCCGCGCAGCCGATGGAGGGCGGCCCGCAGCACCCGGCGTTGCAGGGCCGGGTGGAGGCCCCTCAGCGTCGCTCGATCCAGCGAAAGGGCGTGGTCCTCGTCAGCCACGAGGACGGCGGGCATCGTTTCGGCCACCAGCGTCTCGAGCCAGCGCTCCTCGTCGCGCAACAGACGGGAAAGCCGGTTGAGGCCGGCCGCGATACCCGGGTTGTAGTCCTTGCGCAGTCTGGGCAGCAGGTCGTGCCGGATGCGGTTGCGTGTGAACAGCAGGTTGTGATTGGATTCATCTTCGCGGGTCACCAACCCATACTGGCGGCAGAAACGATCGATCGCCGTCCGGCGGCTGTCGATCAGGGGGCGGATGATTGTCGGTCCCGAGGGACCCAAGGGACGCACCGGCGGTATCCCGGCCAGCCCCAAAGGGCCGCTGCCACGCAACAGCCGCATCAGCACCAACTCGGCGTTGTCGTCGGCGTGATGGCCCAGCGCAACACAACCGAAACCATGGCGACGCGTCACGGCCTCGAAGAACGCATAACGCATGTCGCGGGCCGCCTCCTCGAGGCTCATCCGGTGGAGCCGGCGGCGAGCCGCGACGTCCCCACGGGCATAGAAAAAGGGCAGGCCCGCGGCCTTTGCCGTCTGCTCCACGATGCCGGCGTCCCGATCGGCCGCCGCGCCGCGCAGACCGTGGTGGTAATGGGCCACCCCCAGCCGCAGCCGCATCGAACCGGCCAAAGCAGCCAGCACCGCAAGCAGCGCCATCGAATCGCGCCCACCGGAAACGCCAATCAAAACGCTTTCGCCCGCCACGCGCATCCGCTCCCGGGCAAGGGTGACGCGCACCGTCTGCGTGAGCGGGTCGCTGGCGATGGCATGGGCGGTGTCAATCGTAAACAATGGCTTCAAGTCCTCGGCATGCGGGCGAGCTTTCGATCGGAGGGTCGGCCGCAAGGCTGCGGCAACTATCGGCCGGATCCGGCCGATAACACATTGAAATACCGATAAATGCTATGTTTTATCAATCGAAGTCAACAAAATTCATCGCCCATGCCCGACGAGCCGGTGTCCGTCGGCCCGGATTAGCGCTTGAATTCCGTTTCGTTCTGGTCGATAATGGACCCCAACGAAATTCGAATCTCTCTTCGGAGGTTCGGCAGCGCTTACCCCCTCACAAGGGGCATTGGGGCCGGACCCCGCGCAACAGACGCTTACGAACCTCGTCAGGTCCGGAAGGAAGCAGCGATAAGTAAGGCTGGCTGTGTCGCGGGATTTCCGGCCTTCCGCTTTGCGGGCGCCACTGCGGGTGCCGACGCTGCGCCCGCCCTCCGATCAATCGAACGATCGCCGTTTGAAACCATTCGCCCTGCGCATGCTTCCCCTGTGGTTGTCGGCAAAATCGATTTGGCAACGCTTTTGCGCCGTGCTTGACGCCCTGTACCGCCGGTCGAATACCTTCTTCAGCCCCAGCCTGCCCGATACTGCTCAAACGCCGGAAATCCGCACGGACGGCGACTTGACAAGCACACTTCGCGCATTAGTATTTCACTTATTAAATCAGTTCATTTTAGACCGCTTCCTTCGGGAGGCGGTGACTGTTTAAGGGCCAGATGATCGCTCGACATTCCAAACCGAAAACGACGCCGCAGTGATGACGGGTGTACGGTGATAGGAGGGAACAGGCCAGGCATGACCGAAGAACACCGGATCGAGATTCAAACGGATGCGAAAGAACCTAACGAAAAAACCGCGGACGCATCCGAAACCGCGACCATGGGTGCAGCGGACCATGCCGCTGAAGACGAGATCGAGGAGCAACCCGCCGAGAACACCCGGGCGGAGACTGAAACCGATGCGCCCGAGGATGACCTTCAAATCCAGCTCGATAAAGCTCAAGCCGATGCGCAGGCGCACTACGAAAGTTTTTTGCGCGCGGCCGCCGAACTGGATAATTTCCGCAAGCGCAAGGAGCGCGAAGTCAGCGATCTGCGCAAATACGCCAACCAGAATTTGCTACGCGAACTTCTCGAGGTCGTCGACAACCTGGAGCGCGCTATCGGCGCCCCCCGCGAATCCGGAGGCACGGACGGTCTCCTGGAAGGCGTCGACATGACCCTGAAAGAACTACTCAAAATATTCGACAAGTTTGGGGTCAAGCCTATCGAGGCTGTCAATCAACCCTTCGATCCCAGTCTGCATGAAGCCGTCATGCAGGAGGAAAACGCGGATGTGGCTGAAAACACGGTTATCCGCGAGCTTCAGCGAGGCTACCAGATCCACGACCGTCTCCTACGGCCGGCCATGGTGGTCGTGTCCCGATGACGTACATTGTATAACACCGTTTTCAACAAACCC
>CAYMAR010000104.1:5072-10429 GCA_964388465.1 uncultured Desulfobacteraceae bacterium | reverse complement strand
TGATCTGGATGCCCATCGTCATTGCGGAAGTAACCTTCTTCTACCTCATCTTTACCAAGGTGCTGTACGTGCCGCTGCCGGAAGGGATGTTCTTTTAAAAGGATAAGAAAACAGCCTTAATGAGAGTCAAGATTTGTCACGTTTATCAGGATGCGGCCTATCATCCTGGGCGGGTGGGATGCGTCCCGACACCATCACTCTGCGGAAAATCTGGTTCCGCCGTTTGGATGGGTGCCAATCGACATAGTACAGAAAATTAGGCCCTGCCCGCTGATCGTGCGAACTCAATTAAACCTCAAAGGCACTAGGAGTCTCCCATGCAACGAGAAGATATGGTGACAGCCATGACGGACATTATGGCGAACTTCACCAGCTACCTCGGGAAACATCTTCCCGATGACATCATGGAGAAACTTGGCCAGCTGCGCGCCGTCGAAGAAAGCCCGCTGGCCAAAGTGGTCTATGATTCCATGTTCGAAAATCTGGAAAAGGCGGACACATTGAACCGTCCCTGCTGTCAGGATACCGGCGTGATCCAGTTTTTCATCAAGGCCGGTGCCGATTTCCCCTTGCTATCCGATGTCAGGGAAATCCTTGACGAGGCCGTCCGCCGGGCGACCCAGGATGCGCCCTTACGGCACAACGCAGTGGAGATCTTTGTGGAGAAAAACACCGGCAACAACACCGGGGAGCGCATCCCCTGGATCGACTGGGAGATCGTTCCCAACGACTCCGGCATCCACCTGGACGTCTACATGGCCGGAGGCGGCTGCAGCCTTCCGGGGCAGGGAAAAACCCTCATGCCGGCCGCGGGTTATGAGGGCGTGGTTGAGTTCGTTTTCGATGTCATGACCTCCTACGGGGTCAACGCCTGCCCGCCGCTTTTGGTGGGCATCGGGATCGGCGGCTCCATTGAAGTGGCCGCCAATCTGTCCAAAAAAGCATTGTTTCGCCCCATCGGGTCGCGACAAGCCGACCCGCAGGGGGCCGAGATGGAATTGCTGATTGAAAAGGGGCTTAACGAGGTCGGCATCGGTCCCCAGGGGTTGTCCGGCAATACGTCGGTCATGGGGGTGCATATCGAGAAGGCCGCCCGGCATCCATCGACAATCAGTGTCGCGGTATCGGTGGGCTGCTGGGCGCACCGGCGTGGCGCCATACGCATCAACGCCGACATGAGCTATGAGATTCTTTCCCACAAGGGGGTGACGCTGTGAATAAAACCCTTAAAACGCCTATTCAGAGCGAAGACGTCGAACAGCTGAAGATTGGCGATATTGTTTTTCTTGACGGCTACCTGGTGACGTGTCGCGACATGGCGCATCGCCGGCTTATCGATATGGGAATGCAATTACCGGTGGAGCTCGAGGGGTTGGCGATCCTGCATGCGGGTCCTATTGTAACCAAGGACGGTGATGGCTGGAAAATTGTCTCCATCGGCCCGACAACAAGTATGCGAATGGAAGTTCACGAAAAGGAATTCATCAAACAAACCGGCGTCAAGTTGGTTGTCGGCAAAGGTGGCATGGGACCGGAAACCGTAGCGGGATGTGCTGCCCATAAAGCCGTGCATGCCGTTTTCCCCGGCGGCTGTGCTGTTCTGGCGGCCAGCCGGGTTGAAAAAATTGAACGGGTCGAGTGGCTTGATTTGGGAATGCCTGAAGCCTTATGGGTTACGCGGGTAAAAAACTTCGGTCCCTTGATTATTTCAATAGACACTCACGGCAATAACCTTTTCGATAAGAACAAGGCTATTTACAATGCCAGAAAAGGCCCCATTGTGGAAAAAATTTGTGAGCAGGTGAGATTCATCAAATAGCAAAATCCAAGAGGAGTCCTCCTTGAAAATTCTGGATATCATCGACGGTGTTTTCCTTATCTCTTCGGCCATTAAAAATGCCTATATATCGTTTGCCGAGATGACCTGTTCGGCGGTGGCCGTGGTTACCGACCAGGTTCGCGACGGGGAACGCGTGGTTGGGTTCGGGTTCCATTCCAATGGTCGCTACGATCAGCAGGGGATTCTGCGCTCCCGGATGATCAAACGCTTGAATCAAGCCGGTGCGGAGGAATTTATGAATGCCGAAGGCACCAACGTCGATCCTTTCAAAGCATGGCAGGTGATGATGGCCAACGAAAAACCGGGGGGACACGGTGAAAGATCGGTGGCCGTGGGAACCTTGGATATGGCCATGTGGGACCTTGCGGCGAAACTGGAAGGGAAGCCCCTCTATAAAATGCTGGCCGAACAATACCGCGACGGGATCAGCGATGACAGCGTCTATGTGTACGCCGCAGGTGGATATTATTACCCTGATAAGGGAATCAAAGGTCTGACTGAGGAGATGCAGGGATACCTGGACCTAGGGTATGACACCATAAAAATCAAGATTGGTGGTGCGAGCCTGTCCGAGGATTGCCAGCGCATCGAAGCCGTAATTGCCCTGCTCGATTCGGGCCAGAAACTGGCCGTGGACGCCAACGGCCGTTTTGACTTGGCCATGGCACTGGAATATGTACAGGCACTGAACCAGTATGAGCTCAAATGGTTCGAGGAACCCGGGGATCCCCTCGACTTTAAGCTCCTTGCCGAGGTGGCCGCTGCAAGCCTTAATCCAATCGCTACCGGCGAAAACTTGTTCTCCATGCAGGATGCCCGCAACCTTATTCGCTACGGTGGCTTGCAGGCTGATCGTGACATCCTGCAGGTCGATCCCGCTCTGAGCTACGGCCTCGTCGAATACCTCCGTTTTTTGGGCATACTCACCGATAGCGGCTGGTCTCATCGCAGCTGTATCCCCCATGGCGGGCACCAATTTGCCCTTCACCTGACGGCAGGGCTGGGGCTGGGAGGAAATGAATCCTACCCCGGCCTTTTCTTCCCATTCGGAGGGTTCGCTGACGACGCCGTCATAAAAGAGGGACGAATTGCGTTAGCAAAGGAACCTGGCATAGGCATCGAGCAGAAGAAGGAACTGATGAAGCTGTATCGGTGCATGCTCACTGAAAATGGTTGGTAATTTCAGCATAAGAAATCAGTCTTCGATTGCATTGGGTTTTCTGACCAACGCATGACATTTCGGCATTTTTACAGATAGGCAATGGACAGTTGGAATCAGGAAGCAACCCGAAATTTTGAGATAGACGTGCCTAATCTATGACTCAACAATAGTGAAGTTTACTGCTATTAAAATGTACCTCGGGCAGTCTGCCAAAATTACGTACAGCTCTAACTTATCGCAGCTCTCCATGTTGTCAGAGATAGTTGAATCTTAATTTGAAAAATGAAATGTTGAGTCTTGGTATTCGCATCTAAATATAGTCGAACCACGTCCGCTCGACCCCCGCAAAATTTTCCTGCACCGCCTCAGCCCCCCTGATAATATCCCCGTGGCCGGGTAGCAGCCAGTCGGCATCGAGAGCGGCCATGCGCCGGATGCTTTCCTTGAGCTTGCGGCCGTCGCCGCCCGGCAGGTCGGCGCGCCCCAGCCCGCCCCTGAAGATCAGATCGCCGGTGAGCAGGGCTCTCTCCTGCGGCCAGAAGAGTGTCACCGCACCGGGTGCGTGCCCGGGGGTGTGGAAGACTTGCAGGTCGATATCACCGACCGTGAGTTCCCCTTCGGTAAGAAAGAAGTCCGGCGTCAACCCTTCCGGGTCGAAATTAAGGGCCGCTCTGAGATGGGGGGCGGCCTCCTCCACCAGTTGCCACTCGGCCGTGTGCAGGGTGAAAAGCGCCGGCGGCCGGGCGAACAGACGGACCGCCTCGATGTGGTCCGGGTGCGCGTGGGTGCCGATGATCAGGTCGATGTCCTCGGGCGCAAGCCCGAGCGACGCCAGCCCATGGCGCACATGATCGAATAGGGCGGCGTGGCCCGGATCCACCAGGATGTTTTTCTCCGCCGCGCGCAGCAGGTAGGTGTTGCAGTTGTTGGCGCCGGCGGCGGTCCACACAAAGGCGTGCAGGTTGGGTGTCAGTTCCATTTAAACCAGGGTTCCTTTGATTCTGTTTTTTTCGTCCGAGCCGGCATCGGTATCGCTGTCGGGATCCGAAAAAGATTGAGAGACGACTTTGATTACGATAGCGATCCCGATATCGACGCCGAACATACCCGAAAAACTTGACCACGTTCGTTTTCGTATGTAATGGATCGGATCTGAAATTACCGCAAGCGGCTCTATAGCATGTCCGTTCTCAATATCAAAAGCCTGGTCTCGGGCGGGGTGATCGTCAACTACCACTGTGTGTCGCGCTGCGGCCACTGTCTTTACAACTGCGGTCCCCATCGCGACAGGGCCTATCTCGGGACCGGGCCGGCCGAGGCGATCTTCGGGCGCATTGCCCAATTGGGCTGTCGGTCGGTGCACATCGGCGGTGGAGAGCCATTGTTGAACCCGGACGGGTTGGTGGCGGTCCTCCACGCGGCCGTCCGCGCCGGCATGGCAATCGACTATGTCGAGACCAATTCGGCCTGGTACGTGGACAGGGCCCGCGCGGTGGACATTCTAGCGGATCTGCGGGCCGCGGGTCTCAGGACCCTGCTGATTTCGATGAGCCCCTTTCACAACGCCTCCATCCCTTTCGCCCGTGTGCGCGGCGTGATCGAAGCCTGCCGGGAGACCGGGATCGAAGTCTTTCCCTGGGTCAACGCCTTCGTGCGCGACCTGGACCGCCTGGGCGATCGTGAGACCCATGGCCTGGATGAATTCGCATCGGCTTTCGGTCCGGATTATCTGGCGCGCATTCCAGACCGCTACTGGATCCACCTGGGCGGGCGGGCCCTGGAGACCTTCCGCGACGTCTACCCGCAGCGGCCAATCGCGGCGATTCTGGACGGCAGCCCCTCGAGCTGCGCCCGGGTCTTGCAAGACACGACCCATTTTCATATTGACCTCGAGGGCCGCTATATCCCGGGCCTGTGTACCGGCCTGGCGTTCGCCATGGAAGACCTGGGCGGTCCGCTGCCGGCCGGCCGCTATCCATTGCTCGAAAGGCTGGCCGATGCCGGCATCAAAGGCCTCTTCGATCTGGCCCGGAAGACTTACGGGTTTGCACCCACGCGTGAAAGCTTTCTGAATCACTGCGATCTTTGCACCGATATCCGGCATTATCTTGTGCAGCGGGAGGGGGTTGTGTTTCCCGAGCTGGCGCCGCGGGGGTTCTACGGGTTGTAGCCGTTTCAGTCCTCAAGGGCCCGGCGCACGTCCTCCAGGTGCAGGCGTTGGTGTTCGTAAGCCCAGCGCACGAAGCGCTCCAGGCGGCCGTGGCCGTGAAAGGGGTGGTGGCCCACGCGGTCCAGATCGGCTTCCGACATGCCTTCCACGATGGCAATGGTCTCGGCCCGCACGCCCCGAAAGCG
>CAYMAR010000104.1:0-4972 GCA_964388465.1 uncultured Desulfobacteraceae bacterium | reverse complement strand
CTTCCGACATGCCTTCCACGATGGCAATGGTCTCGGCCCGCACGCCCCGAAAGCGGTCGATCAATTCGGGCACCGCAAGGGGGTCGAGCTTGGCGGGCTGGCTGCGGTTGAAGCGGTCGATGTCAAAATCCTCGGGGGCTCCCGGTCCGCCGTTCATCAGATTGCGGAAAAGCCACTGCATGCTCTTTTCGATCGTCACCAGGTGGGCCAGCACCTGCCGGACGTTCCAGGTGATGGCTTCGGTGTAGACCGGCCGTGCCAGGGCGTCGGGACCCAGGGCGGAGTACAGGTCCACCACTTCTTCCGCGGCCTTCGCCAGTTCGGCGATAATGGCTTGTTTTCGATCCGCCATGACGATATGCCTTTCCCCCAGAGGTTGATTGTCATGCCTTATGCTCGGGTGTTCCTCCTGTCAAGCACCGGCCTGCCGGGAGAACGGCCGGGCAGAGGCCATCCCTGGAGGGTGATCGGTGGCCGATCCCTATCTTTGCCAGGTCGGCGCCCGGGTATCCTGCGGCGCCTGCTGCGGGCTCTACAATGTCCACGACCTCAGCCGAACCGGTCTGGAAACCCGGCTGGCCGAGCGCACCGCGGCATTCGCCCGGGTGCCGCGCCGCGCCCGGGCCATCGAGGATTTCGCGCGGCAGCATCTGGGCTGGACCCCCGAGGCCCGCCCCTTTCCGCATTTTTACCACTGCCCCTTCCTGGGATTGATCGGCGCGGCGCAGACGCGGGTGGGCTGCCTGCTGCACCCGGAAGCCCCCGGCAACGGCGGGCGGGACTGGCGCGCGCTGAGCTACTACGGGGCCAAGGCCTGCCGGACCTATTTCTGCCCCACCACGGAGCGGCTGCACGTCGAATGCCGGGAAATCCTGCGCGCCAGCTTCGACCACTGGTATCTCTACGGACTGGTCATCACCGAATACCGTCTGTGGTCGGCTTTCTTCGAAGAGCTCGAGCGGCGGATCGGGCGGCGGGCGACCCGGGCGGATTTCTTGCAAGGTTCCGCTGCCCGGGCCCCATTGCAAAAATTTGCCGCCCTTAAGCTGAACTGGCCTTACAGACGGCCCGACGCTCCCGGGCCCTGCCATTTCTTTTTCGACGAGGTCAGCTACCCCCGGCCGGAAGTGGCATGCGGGGATCCCGCCCGCCCGGATGCGCCTTTGGACATCATCTTCAGGGAGCTCGAATCGTCCTTCCGTAATCAAACGGAACGGCGCCGGGCCGAGGCCGCGGTGGCGGCGATCTTCCAGGCGCTGGTTGCCGCCGTTCGCGATTAGAAGCCTTTTCGCCTAAATGAACAGCAGCGCCGATCCGCCGACCGCCAGGACGGCGCCGGCGACGTCGCGTGGTCCGATTTTCTCTTTTTTCAGGATCATCGACGGCGGAATGATGAAGATCGGCACGAGAGCGATGATGGTGGCGGCGATGCCGACCTGGGTGTGCTGGACCGCGTAGAGCGACAGCGATACACCGACGAAGGGGCCGAAGAACGATCCCAGGGCGGTGAAAGCCATGCCGGGACGGTGCCGGGCGGCGACTCCCAACCGGCGCCAGCGGCCGGTGCAGGTGAAAATCAGGATAAAGCCGGCAAGTGCGGCCAGCAGGCGGATGTGGTTGGCGGCAAAGGCGTCGTAGGCGCCCATGCCGTATTTGCTGAAAACCAGCCCCACGGCCTGGCCCAGGGCGCCGCCCAGGGCCATGAGAAGACCCGCCAGGGAATATCCGCTGCGGCTGCCGTCCCGATGGGTACGCTTGCCCATGACTACGATCACGATCCCGGCCGTGGTCAGGAACATGCCGGTACGGTCCAGCGGACTCAGGACCTCGCCCAGGAAGAGCCAGCTGATCAACGCGCTGATGACGGGCACGAAGGCCATCACCAAGGCGGAGACGCGCGCGCCCACCAGGACGAAGGCCCGAAAGAGACAGATGTCGCCCAGGGTCAGGCCGATCAGCCCGGACACGGAGAGCCAGATCCAATTGTGGGTGCTGGCATCGAGGGGCAGCCAAAACCCCCGCTGCAGGAAGCCGTAGAGGGACAGAAAGACCGCGGCGATGGCCACCCGCAGGAAGTTGACGTTGAGCGAGCCCACGCGCTTGCCGGCGGCCTCGAAAGCCATCATGGTGGCCGTCCAGGACACGGCGGTCAGCAGGGCGGCGATTTCTCCGGGACCCGGGTTCAGCAAGGCGATCTCCTCATCGTCGGCCGATGGCCCGGCCGGTTCCAAAACGTGCCCGTTTACCCCCGACACGGCCGGGTTGTCAAGGCGTGTCCGTCCGGGCGGAATCCAGCCGGTTGAAATCTTCAGGAAAAGATGGGTATGGTCGTAATCAGGCGCGCCGTTCCCGTCCGCACCGCCGTTGCCCGGCGCGGGACAAAGGGGTCCTCCCCCAACCTTCGTTACAACAGGTGTTTTGCCTAATGGCCGTCATCGAATTCATATACATCCATCTGCTGCCCACGCTGGGTTTTGTACTGGCGCTGGTGCTTCTGGCCCATATCCTGCGGCAGCGGCGCTCGCCCACCAGCACCCTGGCGTGGCTCATGGCGGTGGTGTTCATCCCCTATATCGGCGTGCCCCTTTATATTTTCTTCGGGGGGCGCAAGATGACCCGGCAGGCGGCCTCCAAACGGCTGCTGCCGGATACCACCCCCGTCACCAGCGACGACACCGGCCTGGAGCAGCAACTGGCCAGCCTGGTCTACCGGGGCGGGTTCCCGCCGACCCGCCGGAACCGCGCCCGCCTGCTGTTTTCCGGCACGGCGGCCTACCGCGAAACCATCCGTCTGATTGACAGGGCCGAGCACGCCATCTACGTGGCCACCTATCTTCTGGGTCGCGACGATACCGGGCGGGCCATCGTCAAGGCCCTGGCCCGGCGCGCCTCCCAGGGCGTGCGTGTTTATTTGCTTCTGGACGCGCTGGGTTCGGTCAAGGTGGACCGCCGCTTCCTGGCACCGCTCGAGGCGGCCGGTGGTCGAACCGCCTATTTCATGCCCATGCTGCGGCTTCCCCTTAGGGGGCGCGCCAACCTGCGCAACCACCGCAAGATGGTGATCGCCGACGGACGGGCGGCCATTGTGGGCGGCATGAACCTGGCCGGGGAGTACATGGGCCCGGAGGCCTGTCCCGACCGCTGGCGGGACATTTCGGTACGGCTGGAGGGGCCGGGCGCCGGCCAGGCCTTCGAGATTTTTCGATCGGACTGGCAGTTTGCCGCCCAGGAAGATCTCGGCCCTGAAAAGCCCCACGGGGGGCGTACCGACGGCACGGCGGCCACGGCCCTGCAATTCATGGCCAGCGGCCCCGACGTCGAAAACGACGCCCTGCGCGAGGCCTTCATGATCAGTCTCTTCCGGGCCCACCGGCGCGTCTGGATCGTGACCCCTTATTTCGTGCCGGACGATCTGCTGCAGGAATCGCTCTGCATGGCCGCCCGGCGGGGCATCGACCTGCGGTTGATCGTGCCGCGCCGGTCCAATCATCGGCTCGCCGACCTGGCCCGCGAGGGGTATCTGTCGCAGCTCCAGGAGGCCGGTGCCCGGGTCATGCTCTACCGTCCGCGCATGCTGCACGCCAAGGCCCTGCTTATTGACGACACCGTGGCCGTGGCCGGTTCGGCCAATATGGATATTCGCAGCCTGCTGCTCAATTACGAGGTGGGGCTATGCATCTATGATGACGTTATCATCGGCGAGATCGAGAAATGGATGCGGGACCTGATGCAGGCCTGCCATGGCCGCGAGCCCCACGCCAAGGGGATGCTTGCCATCGTCGAGGATATGGCCCGTTTGTTCGCGCCCTTGCTTTGACGGCGGGCGGCCTTTGGCGCCGTACCCCAAAGCCCACCGGGCAAGGCTTTTCTTATATCAACATGAAAGCGCTTGACAAATAAGAGTCGCTCTTATTTAAGAGTGATATGCAAAAAACAGACGACCATCATCGTGTCCAGCATTTCATCGACGCCTGCCGGCAGCATCAGCTCAAGATAACGCCGCAGCGGATGGCCATTTACCGGGCGCTGGTCGACGCCGACCAGCACCCCACGGCGGATGTGATGTTTCAAACGATCAGGAATGAATACCCAAGCATTTCCTTCGATACGGTCAACCGTACGCTGCTGACCTTTGCCGCCATCGGTCTTGTCGATGTGGTGGAGGTTTTCGGCGGGCCCAAGCGTTTCGATCCCAACGTCGACGACCACCACCATTTGCACTGCGTGGCCTGTGGGCGGATTATCGACTTCGAGCATAAAAGTTACGCCGACCTCGACGTGCCCGCCGAAATTACCCGCCGGTTTACGGTGATCAGCAAACGGGTCGTCCTGAAGGGCCTGTGTGAAACCTGCGCGCCTGAGCGTTAACCGGACTGAGATCTTGCCGACCGAATCGCAATCCAGTCCGTTTTGACTTGCGAACCATACCCCACCAAACCCACAAGGAGGAAAAAATGAGCAAGACCACCGAAAATCTGAAAGCGGCTTTTGCCGGCGAATCCCAGGCGCGCAACAAATACACGTTTTTCGCCGAGGTCGCCCGGGCCGAGGGCTATCACTACATCGCCAAGATTTTCGAGGAGACGGCCTTCAATGAAATGCAGCACGCCAAGGACCACCTCAAGCTGTTGAACGGGATCGGCGACACCCTGGCCAACCTCAAGGAGGCCATGGGTGGTGAAGACTACGAAGTGGAGAACATGTACCCCCAGATGGCCAAAGAAGCGGAAGAAGAGGGCGAGACCCAGGCCAAGATCGCCTTCGAGCAGGTGGCCAAGATCGAGGCCCATCATCGTGAACGCTACCAAAGACTGGTCGCCATGGTCGAGGCGGGCGCCGTCTTCAAACGCGAGCAGCCCATCAAGTGGAAATGCGGCATCTGCGGCTACATCGTCGAGGGCACCGAGCCGCCGCCCAAATGTCCGTCCTGCAAGCACCCCAAGGAATTCTACGAGCCGGCCAACATGGATTT
>CAYMAR010000103.1:0-10472 GCA_964388465.1 uncultured Desulfobacteraceae bacterium | reverse complement strand
ATTTAAGTTGGACAAAACTTTCAACCCCCCGGGTTGCAGATAATTTCTAAGGCATATTGAGCGCAAGGCATGATTGTACCAAATGTGATTAAAATACAAAAATCGACAGCGGCACGCATTAAGAAAACGTGAAAAAATAGCCCTAATTTGGACTGCAGGTTGGAAATAGGGTTGGAAATTAAAAAAGGGCTTACAGACCAAAACCTGTAAGCCCTCGTTATGTTTGGCTCCCCAGCACGGACTCGAACCGCGGACCCAGTGGTTAACAGCCACTTGCTCTGCCGACTGAGCTACTGGGGATCAAGTGCAAGCTGACTACTTATAGGTTTTGCCGCTGGATGTCAATAGACTTTTTAGCTCACCCGGCGTGGGTCTTACGGATGCGGATGCCCAGCTCGTCCAGCTGGGCCGGGCCGGCTTCCGAGGGGGCCGCGGTGAGCAGGCAGGCCGCGCGCTGGGTCTTGGGAAAGGCGATCACGTCGCGGATCGAACTGCAGCCGCAGAGGATCGCCACCAGCCGGTCGAACCCGAAGGCGATGCCGCCGTGGGGCGGAGCGCCGGACTCCAGGGCATCGAGGAGGAAGCCGAATTTTTCCTCGTATGCCTCGGGCGCCAGGCCCAGGGCCGCGAACACCTTTTTCTGGACATCGGTGTTGTGGATGCGGATGCTGCCGCCGCCCACCTCGGAGCCGTTGAGCACCAGGTCGTAGGCCCGGCTTTTGGCCTTCAGCGGCTCGCTGGCCAGCGTCTCCAGTTGGTCCTCCAAAGGCGCGGTGAAGGGGTGGTGCAGCGCCTGGTAGCGTTTTTCGGCTTCGTCGTATTCCACCATCGGGAATTCGGTCACCCAGACGAAGTTGAATTGTCTCTCGTCGATCAGCCCCAGCCTCTGGCCCAGGTGGTTGCGCAGATAGCCCAGACCGTCGTTGACGATGCGGGGGCTGTCGGCCAGGAAGAAGACGATGTCCCCGGGCGCCAGGTCGAGGCGCTCGGCCAGGGCCTGGTGCTCCGCGTCGGTGAAAAACTTGGCAATGGGCGACTGCCAGCTGCCGTCCGGCTTGATTTTGATCCAGGCCATGCCCTTGGCGCGGTAAACCGACACGAATTCGGTCAGATCGTCGATCTCCTTGCGGGAGAAATCGGCGCAGCCCTTGGCGTTGAGGGCTTTCACGATGCCGCCCTTGGCGACGGCCGAGGCAAAGACCTTGAACCCCGATCCGCCGACAATGTCCGAGACCTCCGTAAGTTCCAGACCAAAACGCGTGTCGGGCTTGTCAAGCCCGTAGCGGCCCACGGCTTCGTCATAGGTCAGGCGCGGAAAGGGCCGGGCGAGATCGATGCCGGCCACGCTCTCGAAGATCACCGCCATCAGCCCCTCGGTCATCTCCATGATGTCCTCTTCGCCCACGAAGGACATCTCGATGTCGATCTGGGTGAATTCGGGCTGGCGGTCGGCTCGGAGATCTTCGTCCCGGAAGCATTTGACAATCTGGTAGTAGCGGTCGAAACCGGAGATCATGAGCAGCTGTTTGAAGATCTGCGGGGACTGCGGCAGGGCGTAGAAATTGCCCGGGGTCACGCGGCTGGGCACGAGATAGTCCCGGGCGCCTTCGGGCGTGCTCTTGGTCAGCACCGGGGTTTCCACGTCGATGAAGCCGTTGTCGTCGAGATAGCGCCGCACGGCCTGGGCGGCACGGTGGCGCAACAGAATATTCTGCTGCAGCTCGGGGCGGCGCAGATCGAGGTGGCGGTGTTTCAGGCGGATGGTCTCAGAGGCGTCCACGCCGTCTTCGATCATGAAGGGCGGGGTCTGGGCCGGGTTCAGGATTTTGAGTTCAGTCACCAGGACCTCGATCGCGCCCGTGACCAGGTTGGGGTTGATCATGCCCTCGGGGCGCGGGTCGACCTTGCCGCGCACGCCGATCACGAATTCGTTGCGCAGGGCCTGGGCCTTGTCGTGCACGGCCGCGCTGATCTCCGGGTTGAAGACCACCTGGGTGATGCCCTCCCGGTCGCGCAGGTCGACAAAGATCACGCCGCCGTGGTCGCGGCGGCGCTGGACCCAGCCCATGAGGACGACTTCCTGTCCGACGTCGTCGATCGACAGTTCGCGGCAGTGGTGGGTCCGGCGCATCGGGCCTAAATTGTCTGCAGTCAAGGTTTTTCTCCTTCGATCTTGTGGCGTCGGGCGGTGCGCAGTCAGCCGCCGACGCCAAGGCGCTGCTTGAGTTCTTCGACCGCGCGGTCCAGCGGTACGGCGACCTGCTCGCGGGTCGTCATGTCGCGCAGCTGGCCTGTGTTGGCGGCCAGTTCGTTCTCACCGATGATCAGCACCTGTCGGGCCCCCAGTTTGCCAGCGCGCTTCATTAGGCTTTTCAGGCTCTTGTCTTCGAAGAGCATATCGGCGGTAATGCCGCCGCGGTTAAGGGCCGCGAGCCAGGGGAACGCGCGGGCCTGGGCCTCCGCGCCCAACGCGGCAATGAAAACCTGGGGGCCGGCCGTCCCGGGTCGACTTGCGGCCGCCACGATTTCCGCCAGCCGGTCGAAACCGATGGCAAAGCCGGTGGCCGGAATGTCGGGGCCGCCCAGGGTCTTCATCAGGCCGTCGTAGCGGCCGCCGCCGGCCACGGCACTCTGGGCGCCCAGGGCCGACGTCTGGATTTCAAAGGTTGTGCGGCTGTAGTAGTCCAGTCCGCGCACCAGGCGCTTGTCGACAAGGTAGGCGATGCCCAGCTCGTCCAGGGCCCCCTGGAGGATATCGAAGTGCGACCGGCATTCCGGGCACAGGAAACTCGACAGGGCCGGCGCATCCAGGCTGGTTTCGCGGCAGTCGGGCACCTTGCAGTCCAGGATGCGCAGGGGGTTGGTCTCCCGCCGCCGCAGGCAGTCCGCACAAAGGCGCGCTTCGCGCGAGGACAGGAAATCCAGAAGGGCGCGGCGGAAAGCGGGTCGGCAGGTCGGGCAGCCCAGGGAATTGACATGGGGCTGGGCATCGGCGACGCCGAGGCGGTCCAGCAACTCCACCAGCATGACAATCAGCTGGACATCGGCATAAGGCGAGCCCGCCCCGAAAATCTCGGCGTTGATCTGGTAGAACTGCCGATAGCGCCCCTTCTGAGGCCTCTCGCGGCGGAACATCGGGCCGATGGTGTAGTACTTCTGAACCGGATCCTGGGCGTAGATCTTGTGCTGCAGATAGGCCCGCACCACGGCGGCCGTAGCCTCAGGGCGCAGGGTCAGCAAATCGCCGCTGCGGTCGGTGAAGGTGTACATCTCCTTTTCGACGATGTCCGTGGCCTCGCCGATGCTGCGTGCAAAAAGCACGGTCTTTTCCAGGAGCGGCAGGCGGATTTCGCGAAACCCAAAGGCCTCCAGAACTTCGGCGGCCGTTTTTTCGATGGACTGCCAGAGCTCGGTCTCGCCCGGCAGGATGTCCCTGAAACCCTTTATGGATCGGATGCTGGTCATGGCTGTCATTGTGTGTGTCCGGTGTCCCCGGTGGCGGCGGCGCCAAGCCCCAAGCCGGCCGCGCCCGCCTGATGGCCGCCACAAAAATCGTTATATCTATAGTATCCGGGCATCAGTCGTCAACTGAATATTGCGGCCCTAAGCCTCGCGCCCTGGTCCGCACGGCGCCGGTCGTCGCCAACCGGTGTTGGACATTTTGGAGATAATCGGGTAGGAATCCCGACCAAGCCGGTCGCTTCAGCCCCAATCGCGCCGCAACCCGACCCTTTTAGGCCAACGCGATAGTCGACCCCAACCAATGGAGGCGCCCTCATGAAAAGATGTTCGTTTTTCCTGTTGATCGTCCTGACGATGCTGGCGGCACCGCTCAGCGCCCAAGCCCTGGAAATCAAGCTGGGCGTGGTCACCAAACCCGGATCGGCGCAGAACATCGTGGCCGAGAAATTCAAGGAGCTGGTGGAGGCCCGCTCGGAGGGACGCATCGCGGTCAAGATCTACCACTCCAAATCCATCGGCAATGAAACCGAAATCCTGCAGCAGATCCAGATGGGCACGATCCAGATGGGCATCGTCACGGTGGGTCCCTTCGACACGTTCGACCCGATCGTGCGGGTGATCAACTATCCGTTTCTGTTCCGCGACAACGACCAGGCCGACGCGATCCTGGACGGACCGCTGGGCGCCGAAATTCTTAAAAGCCTCGAAAGTTCCGGTTTCAAGGGACTCTGCTTTTCCGAAAACGGTTTTCGCAACCTGACGAACAACAAACGGCCGGTCCGGTCCCCGGACGACGTCGACGGCCTGAAGATCCGAGTGATGTCCTCGGCCCTGCACAAGACGATCTGGCAGAGCCTGGGGGCCAATCCGACCCCGATGCCTTGGCCGATCTACACCGAGCTCGAGCAGGGCGTGATCGACGGCCAGGAAAACCCGCTCTGGGTGTTGGAGGTCTACAAGTTCTACGAAATCCAGAAATACATGACCCTGACGCGCCACGTCTATTCCGCGCACATCGACGTGGCCTCGCTTAAATGGTGGCAGACCCTCGCTGCCGCGGACCAGACCCTGATCCGCGAGACCGTCTGCGAGGCGGCCCGCTACCAGCGCAGGGACAACCGGGCCAAAAACGCCGCCCGCCTGGAACTCCTCAAGACCGAAGGGATGCAGGTCGAGGAAAAGCCCGATACGGCGGCCTTTCGCCGCCAGGTGGCCGGTCTCAAGGATTCGGACATGTACACGGACTCGCGCGTGCAGGATCTCCTGGTCCGGATTCTGGACGCCACCCGCTGAGGGGAACGCGCGATGCCGCGACTGGTCGACATCAGCCGCAGGATCAACCGGGCGGCCGAGTGGAGCCTGGCCGGGATCGGCCTGGTCATGGTGGTGGTGGTGGCCGCCCAGGTGTTCTGCCGCTACGTTCTCAACCATTCCCTTTTCTGGTCCGAGGAACTGGCCCGCTACCTTCTGGTCTGGCTGACTTTCCTGGGCGCCACCGTGGCCTATCACCGCCGGGCCCACCCCAGCATCGACATGTTGAAATCCCGGGTCGGCCCTACAGTCGGCCGCTTGATGGCCATCGCCGGTTATCTGGCGGCGCTGCTGTTTTTCGGTGTGCTGACGGTCTACGGCCTGCAATTCGCCCATTTCGTCCGCGCCCAGATTTCGCCGGCCCTGCAGATACCCAAATGGATGATCCTGCTGGCCCTGCCCGTGAGCGGTGCAATCCTGTGCCTGCACACCTGGAACTTTCTGGTCGCAGCCGTCAAAGGGAGGTCTCTTGACGGCTGAGGTCCTCCTTCTGGCGCTTCTGGCCCTGTTTGCCATCAACACCCCGATCGCGGTGGCCATTGGGGCCGCCTCGGTTGTCGGCATCATCGTCCAGGGGGACTTTCCCCTCATGGTGGTGGCCCAGCGCATGTTCGGGGGGACCGACTCCTTCCACCTGCTGGCCGTGCCGCTCTTCATGTTCGCCGGTGCGCTGATGGAGGCTGGTGGCATCAGCCGGCGCATTATCGACCTGGCCAACGCCCTGGTGGGCTGGCTCCCCGGGGGGCTGGCCGCGGTAACCGTCGTGTCGGCCATGTTTTTCGCCGGCATTTCGGGTTCGGCCGCCGCCGACGCCGCCGCGGTTGGCGCCATCCTGATTCCGGCCATGCAGCGCTCCGGCTACCGGTCGGATTTCGCCGCCGCCGTCCTGGCTTCGGGCGGATCGATCGGCGTCATCATCCCGCCGTCGATTCCCATGATCATCTTCGGGTTTCTCACGGGGGCTTCCATCGGACAACTTTTCGCCGGGGGGATTCTACCCGGGATCCTGGTGGGGCTCTCGCTGATCGCCGTGGCCAGTCTGATATCGCACCGGCAGGGCTACGGGGCCACCCAGCCGTTTGATGCCCGCCGGGTCTGGCAGTGCTTCCGGCGGGCGGTTCTGGCCCTGGGCGCGCCGCTGATCATCCTGGGCGGGATTCTCTTCGGGGTTTTCACCGCCACCGAATCGGCCGCCATCGCCGTGGTCTATGCGCTGGTGGTGGGCTTGGGCGTCTACCGCGAAATCGACCTGCGGCGCCTTGTGCCCATCCTGATCGATGCCGGCGTGACCGCCGCAGTGGTCATGTTCATCATAGCGGCGGCCTCGGTCTTCAGCTGGCTGGCCGCCATCGAAGAGTTGCCCGCCCGGCTGGCCGGCGTCCTCCTGACCCTGACGGACAACCCGGTCGGGCTCCTGTTGCTGGTCAACCTCATACTCCTCGTGGCCGGCACCTTCGTGGAAACCACGGCGGCTTTAATTCTGCTGGTGCCGATGATCGTGGCCATCCTGCCCGCCCTGGGTATCGACCTTGTGCAGCTGGGGGTCATCGTGGTCACCAACCTGGCCATCGGCATGCTGACGCCCCCCATGGGGATCTGCCTGATCGTTTCGGGTACCATCTCCGGGGACCGCCTGGGGGCGATTGCCTGGCGGGTACTGCCCTTCCTCGGAATCCTGGTGATCGATCTGCTGATCATCTCTTTTTACCCGCCCCTTACCATGTGGCTGGCCGGGCTGGTGGCCCATTGACAGGGGCGGGGCCGATGCACCCGCCGACGGCAAATCCGGTGGCGGCTGATCTCAGATCGCGTTTTTCTCCAGAGGTCGCGACGCGAGGGTGGCATTGGCCTGATCGATGGCCTCTTCGGACGCGATGACGGCGGTACCGGCACGGGATGATGTCCCCGCGAAATAGCGTTCGGCCGCGGCAACGATGGTCTGGCGGTTCAACGCCAGCAAGCCCTCCTTGAACCGCTGGCGTGCGTCGTCTTTCAGACCGACCAGTTGGCGGGAAAAAGCCTTGCGGGCCGCCGTGCCGGGCGTATCCGGCTTGTCGATATCCGCACAAACCTGCAGCACCGCCTCATCGATATCCTCGTCCGCATAGCGTCCGGCCGTGATGAATTCGCGGGCCCCGTCGAAGGCTTCGAGTGTCCGTACGATGTGCGGGTCGCGGTAGGAGCCTAGTGCAAAAAGCCCGTCCTCGGGGTTGTAGAGCGCAAACCCCCCGTAAGCGCCGCCTTTTTCGCGGATCTCCCGATGCAGATAGAGCGAACGCAGCATTTTGGCGATGGCCGCCAGCGCCGGGCTGTCCGCATGCCGGTGGCGCACGCAGGGGAAGGCCCGGGCCACGAAATTCACGGCCGTGCCGGTCTGCCAGCCCTCGTGGATATTTTCGGACGCGCGGGTGTAGACGGCTTCATCAGCCGACGGGTTCGAGGCGGGGAAATGGCCGGGGAGTTCGCTGAGGTGCGGCCATGCCGATTCCAGCGCCGCCGTTCCGCCCACGGCGGCCAGTTTCAGGTTCTGGGCACAGAACAACTGGCGGTGCATCGCACTCAGCATCGTGCTCAGGCGTTCCAGGTCGCTGTCCTTCGGCTGGGGGCCCCAGGCCTTGACCGCCTGAAGTTGATGGACGCCGTGCCAGATTTCGTTCAAGTGCGCGCTGGGGGTCAGCGCGCGGCTGGCCAGGGAGATGGCCAAACGGTGTCCGTTGTGGATGAGGGCCCTCTCGAGGGCGGCGCGGTATTCCATCAGAATGCGGCGCAGTTGATCGATATCGGTGAAGGTGACGCTTCCCACCATTTCGGCGACCAGGTCGAAAAGTCTTGCCTGATGGCGGTCGAGACATTTGGCGTTTAGGGTCAATAGCGGTCGGGGGGTAGCCTGGGCGTCGTGTCGTGTGCGGGCCTGAACCGCCAGTTCGACCCCACCGGTGAAGCGATTCAGTCGTCGGGCGAGCTCGGCGTAGTTGCGCGCGGCCGTTCCCATGCGCGCAAAGGCGTGGGCGAAAAACGGCAGCAGGGGCAGCTTGCCGTCGTCCATGGGCGGCAGATCGAGAGCGGCGGTTAGGTAAAAAATGCCCCCGGTGGGCTGGTCGTAGCAGGTGATGGCCTCGGCGGGCGACCGCGGCGCGGCGCGCAATCGTTGAACGCCCGGCGGGATGTCGGCGCGCGACAGGGTTGGCAGGACGGCGAGGTCTTCATCGTGCTCCTGCTGTTGTTTGAGCTCATCGGCCTCGGCTCGGATGCGTGCCTGCTTGTCGGGTGACAGCTGCGCGGCGACGGCCTGCAGTATTTCTTTTTCACGCGCCTCTTCGCGCGCTTGTTTTTCTTCGTCCGGAAGAAGTTTGAACAGGACCCGGTGCGGGTTGTCCAGCAGGTGGGATCGGATGCGTTCCTCGAAAAAGCGGCCCTGTTGCAACCGGGCGCGCAGCTTGGCGAGATCGCGGTCGAGATCCAGGACGGCTTCCGGCCGGCCCCCGTGAAGCCAGGTGCTGGTGATGAAAAGCAGCAGCTTGAGCCCGTAAGGATAGGGCGAATTGGTAATTTCTTTGCGGTGGAATTCGATTTGATGAATAGCCGCCTCGATCAGGTCGGGGCCGATGCCCTCGCTGGCCAGTTTTTCGAGCGTCGTCAGGATGAGGTTCTCGATGGCTTCCGCGTCTGCGGCGGCCACATTCTTCAAACCGCAGAAGAAGAGGGTGTCGCGGTTGTCGGCGTCGAAACCGCTGGTGTCGGCCAGCGAGGAGCCCAATTCGGATTCCATCAGCGCCTGGCGCAAAGGCGAAGCCTGGTTGCCGAGAAGAATCTGCTCGAGCAAAGTGAGCACCAGCACCTCGAACGTGTCCTGGATGTCAGCCAATAGCCAGCCCAGCCCGATCTGGCACTTGCGCCCCGTATCTTCACCGGGGGCCAGAGGATACGTATAGGTGGCCTGCTGCGGTGCGCGCCAGCGGGGTTGCGGGGGAACGGTTGTCCGCGGGTCGATGGCGTCATAGCGACGCAGGACTTTCTCCTCGACAAAGGCCAGGTGATCCTCCAGCGGAAAACTGCCATAGGAGTAAAAGAACGCATTGCTGGGGTGGTAGTGGCGCTTGTGGAATTGCCTGAGGGCCTCCAGGGTCAATTCGGGTATGGCCCGGGGGTCCCCCCCCGAGTTATGGCGATAGGTGGTATCCGGGTAGAGGGCGTTCAGCAGCGAACGGGCCAGAACCTGGTCGGGGGAGGACATGGCGCCTTTCATTTCGTTGAAGACGACGCCTTTATAAACGAGGCTTTCGCGTCCCTGGTCATCGGGCTCGTATTCGAAGCGATGACCTTCCTGGCGGAAGCTGGCCGCTTCCAGGCGGGGGAAGAAGACGGCGTCCAGGTAGACGTCCAATAGGTTGTAGAAGTCTTTGCGGTTCTGGGTGGCAAAGGGGTAGAGGGTCCAGTCCGAGGCCGTGAAAGCGTTCATGAAGGTGCTCAAACTGCGTTTGAGCATGGCGAAGAACGGGTCGCGCACCGGGTATTTTTGGGAGCCGCACAGGACGGTGTGCTCCAGGATGTGGGCCACCCCGCTGGAGTCATGGGGGACCGTTTTGAGCGCCACGCCGAAGGCGTTTTCGTCGTCCGCCCGGCTGATGTGGATATAGCGGGCGCCGGTAGGTCGATGGGTCAACGCATAAAAACCACCGCCAATTGAAGGCAGCGGCAGGGTGGTATCGGTGGCGAATCCGTGTCGGATTTGATCCGGGTCGAAATCCGGATTGTGAATGTCTTCCCATTTTATCTTCATTCGGCCTACCTTTCGAACGGGTGGTTTCGATTGCCATGGCCCTTGTCCAGACGGTCGGGTTGTGCCGTGGGGTCGCGCATCTTCGGTGGATAAGGGTATGCCGGGGGCGCATTCGCATCATGCGCGTGCCGGCGTTGGCGGCCTGCCCGGCAGGTGCAATTGATCGCGCTCGGTCACACGGCGTATCCATGTTTAAAGTGCGCATCGATTGGCCTGGGCCAAGCGGTTTTTCGTCGGATGGGGCGGTGTCCGGTCCGCGCGCATGACGCTTTGCATCCGCCCGTTAAGGGTTTTTGACCACCGTGTAGACGCCGCGGCTCTGGCGTTTGATCTTTTCAAGCTTGTTGAGCCGGAAGATGATATTGCGGACCTTTTTATCATCAAATCCGGTTTTGGTCCGAATGTACTGAAACGAGGCCCCGTTGCGCGCGCGCCTGACCACGTTGTAGACGGTATCCATGGCCGTAGCGGCGCCCTTGGGGTTGCGTCCCGAAGCGGCGGGAGACCGGGTGCGGCCGGTCGCCGCGTTCGACCGGATTAATCTTTCCAGCTGCGCTATCTTTTTCTCGAGCCGGTCGATATCCTTTTTGGTGGGGATCTTGTAATTTTGAAGAAAGAACTTGACCATGGCATCGAAACTGATCGGTTTACCTTTCTTACGCGTCATGTTTTTCTCTCCCGGATTTCAGCCGGTC
Source organism: uncultured Desulfobacteraceae bacterium (assembly GCA_964388465.1). Taxonomy (GTDB): domain Bacteria; phylum Desulfobacterota; class Desulfobacteria; order Desulfobacterales; family UBA5852; genus JABZFP01. The sequence goes on along the minus strand of CAYMAR010000103.1, from coordinate 224 downwards.
CGATGGAGCGGGGCGACTTCCAGCTTGAAATTACCAATAAACGCGCTAAAGTCAAGCAGGGTGGCGGGGTCTAACTTTGGGAATCGACACGCTTTTCAGGTGCCCCGCGACCGCTGTCCGCCGTAGCGGGGGGGGTGTCCGCCAACCCCGGGGATTCGCGCTCAACGATAGCGGGTATCGGCGGATTCTGAGCGAAACGAAGCCGGAAACGCCGATTCTAATAG
>CAYMAR010000102.1:0-10489 GCA_964388465.1 uncultured Desulfobacteraceae bacterium | reverse complement strand
TGATCGATGCCGGGGCGCGCCTGGGGACGGAAGAGGTTGACTTCGGCCTGCGGTCGGGATAAACGCTTCGGTGAAGACACGCCACCGGGGGTAAAATGAACACAACTCTGAAGACCATCCTGGCCGTTGGCCTGTTTCTGGGATCCTGGATGTGCATCTACGGTTACCAGACCGAAAAACTAGTCAAGATTTCAAACGTCTGGTCGGCCGCTTTGGGTCTGCTGTTTGCCGCCACCTTTGCCTATTTCGCGTTTATCGACATCAAGAAGCAATAAAACCGCTCGAGCGGCCATTGATCGCATCTGGGCCGCGGCCCTGCCGCGGCGATGGTTTCGACCGGACCGGCCGCCGGTGGGTCCTTCCGCCCGCGGCAGGCTTACCGAAACCCGCCCTGACGGTAGGTGCGCCAGGCCAATAGGCCAACGGCAATGATTGGAAAGCGCTGCAGGTGCGCAGGAATGTCCGCCCGGACCCCGGTGTGGCGCTCGATCTTCCACTGCACATAGGCAACACCCCCCGAGAAGGTAAAAGCGCCTTTCAGCAACCGCAGAATGGACAGCATCTTCCCCTGATAAAAACGCAGGCGCCAGATCTGGCGCGCTTTGAAACGCTCGCCTTTCGTGATCCGGGGTGTATAGCGATCGTGCGGGCCGGATGCTTCGACGGATACAGCGTAGGGCAGTTGGGAAATCGCCGCGTGCGTGACGGCCGCGTAGTAAGCCTCGTACATGGCGACCAGCTTGGCCAGTTTATCCGGCTTCTCGGTGCGTAATTCCGATCGATAACTCAGCGAAAGCCCCTTGAACCAGAGGTCCTGGGCCCTGAAGGGCGTTTTGGTACAGGGCAGGGCCCGCCGCATGAAGGTGAGCACGGCGTTGGCGAGGGCCGCGATGACCCGTTCCCTGTCACTCCGGCTGCGGGCATAGGCGATGGCGATGGGTTGGGCGAATCTTCCCCAGATATAGGAATGAAACCACTGCATCGAAACCCCCTGCTCAAAATCGCGCAGCGAGAGGACGGCGTACTTGGCCCTCACGCGCCGGTTTTCAAAGGGGATTTCCAGATAGAAGACGTTGGGTGGCAATAGCGCATTCATGGCCGCCCAAAAGCGGGTTTGGCCCGAGCGGCGATAGCCGTCCACGAGGACGTACAGGTCGGCGATGCCGCCGATGTCCTGCCCGGAGCGCAGGCAGGAACCATAAAAAAGGATGGCGGCGGCGTTGGGCGTTTTTTGGCGAATATGGTCCGTCAAGGCCTGGATGGCCGGATAGACCGGCTGGTTGGCCCTCTGTCCAATGATTTCCGCAAGCGAATCCGACATGTCTAACGGCTCAACTGAAGAAAAGCGGCCTGACCGCCAGCATCCAGCACCAATTCCCCCTGGCGGGCATCGACCTCGAAACGCTCACCGTCCAGCGCAAAACGGCCATCCAAAGCCATGCGGACTTCATGGGCGTTATGGCTGTAGAATCCATTGGGGGGAATCGCCATTCGCGAGCGCCGGCCCTGGCACATGGCCGCCATGACCCTCAGGAAATGCCGCGCGGTGGCGGCAGCGGCGGTAAGGCGCAAGGCGCCGTCTTCTTCGCCCCAGTGGGGCTGCATACCAAAAATCAGACGCTCCAGGGTGTAGGTCAAAATCAGGATAAAGTGCTCCGCGGGCAGGGTGCGGCCGTCGACGGTAATGGTTGCTCGCGCGGCGCCGAGTTGGTCGAGGTCGCGGGCGGCAATGGCCACCAGGAAGCGGGCCAGAATCAGGGCGTTGGCCGGATTGCCTTTCAACCCCGTTCCCTGAATGCGCGCATGGAAGAGATCGATGCCCTTGGCGATGCTGGCCGCGCCGAAAAAGAGACCGTAGAGCGGGCGGCGGATGGTTGGATGCTGAACCCTTAAAATGGGGCGCCGGACGATAAAGCCTTCGCCGCCGCCTGATTGCGACCAGGCCCGGATGCGCGCGAGGGACTGGATGCGGGAGCCCTGCAGGCCCAGGTCCTTGGGGGTCATATTGGTGGTGCCGCCGGACAGGAGGGCCAAGAGTGGCAGGGTCGGGAAAGGGCGGTGGTGAAAAAGCGCTGTGAGAACCGCATGAATGGTACCGTCTCCGGCATTGACCGCAATCAGATTGGTGTCCCGGCGGGCCAGTTCCTCCAGGGCGCGGACGACATCCTCGGCGTTGGTGACGATCTTGTGCGGCAGGTCGCGTTGCTCGTCCACATAACGGCGTATGCGGGCGAATTTTTTCTGGTTGCTGCCGCTGTTGGGATTGCTGATGATCCCCATCCGCCAGGGTCCGGCCGCTGGTGCGCTGGTCGCGACCGGTGCGTGATGACGCGACGTTGATGATTCGTCCGCATCGCCGATGCCGCGTTGTTGCTGCTTGGGCATGAAATCTCCATAGCGGGTTTTCGCTAAACCGGGTCGGTTGTATGCCGGCGAAAATCCGGCCCCCATCCACGGGCGGTTTTGTTGGCAACTCTCGGGCAAGGTGCTATATATAGGCCCGACACCGCTTTGTAAAGCCTGCCGCATTGCCCCGCTATATGCCAAAGGACGTCACGCAATCGACAAAGGTAGCCCATGCCGCAAACGGAATTTCATCTGGCGCATCTGACGGATTTTCACATCTTCCAGTCCTCCGGTGCGTCCTGGCGCGCTTTTTTGAACAAGCGCAGCCTGAGTTATCTGTCCTGGCGGCTGCGCCGCGGACGCACCAATCCACCGGAAGTGCTCACCCGTTTGCTGGACGGCTTCCCGTCCCGGATACCGGATCACGTGGTGATTACGGGAGACCTGACCCACATGGGCCTGCCCCGGGAGCTCATGCGCGTCAGAGGCGTCCTGGAGCAAATCGGTCCGCCGGAGCGCGTTTTCGTTGTCCCCGGCAACCACGACGCCCTCGTGGCGTCTTCAGGCGAACCCCTGAGACGCGCCTGGGACGATTACATGGCGGCCGACCGGGGCTACCGCGGGAGCGGGTCCGATTCAGATCCCGGAGTCTACCCGCGGGTGCGGGAGCGAAACGGCGTGGCCCTGGTCGGTTTGTCTTCAGCCCTGCCGACACGGCCGTTTTCGGCGGCCGGCCGGCTGGGAGACGCCCAATGCCGACGCCTGGCCGATGTCTTGGAGCGAACCGGACGCAGGCGTCTGTTCCGCGTCGTTCTCGTTCATCATCCCATCATCAACGGCCAGGTGAAGCCGCGCAAAAGCCTGCGCGACGCCGCAAACCTGCGGCGCGTATTGCGCCGGCAGGGGGCCGAGCTGGTACTGCACGGGCACGCCCATCGCCATTCCCGGGAGCGCCTGGACGGTCCGGCCTCACCGATTCCGGTCGTCGGACTGCCGTCCTCGACGGCCGCCCACACCGACCCGGTCAAGGCAGCATGCCTGCGCATTTTTTCGATTGTTTCCCAGGGCGAGGGTTGGCGCATCGATGTGCGTGACTTGCGGTCGGATCATTCCGGAAGCGGGCCCCATGCGACCGTCGCCTCGGAATGGAGCCTCGGGTACGCGGCCCCCAATCGATCGAAATAAATGATCGCCTTGATATCGATCGCTGGCCAATTCCCGGGTGACGTAACCTGGCCGCTATCCGGCGGACGGACCTTCAGAACGCGCGGCCCAACTGCCGAAGCGCGAACAGCAGGATCAGGCCGACGGGCGCGAGGGTGGTCAGTGCCGGAGGAATGTCGAACAGCAGACCCATATGGCCGAAAACCTGGTACAGCAGATAGAGCATGGTGCCCACGATGACACCGGTCGCAATGCGCTTGCCGGCCGAGCGCATGCGCACCGGGCCGAATATGAAAGTCAGTGCCAGGAGCACCATCGAGGCGGTGTTCACCGGTTGGGTGATCTTCTGCCAAAAGGCCAGGTCGTAGTTCTCGGCGTTTTGGTTGCGCGCCTTCAGGCTGCGGATATAGGTCCACAGATCGCTGATCGACAGGCTGCCGGGGGGGAGTTTGAAAATTTGCATCTGGCTGGGGGTGAGAAAGGAATTCAGGCGGTAATTGGCGACGGCCTCCGTCTGGATGACCTCCCCGTTGACGCGCTGCTGGGAGACGCCTTCCAGCAGCCAGGTGCGATCACCCTGAAGGGTCGCCGTACGGGCATGCAGGAAGCGGCTGATCCGGCCTTCGGCGTCGAGCTCGTAGAGTTCGATGTCCGATGCCTGCTGATCGGAAAAAGAGCCGGCCACATGGATAAAAAAACGATCCTGGCGCACCCAGAAACCGCTCTTGGACACCAGAACCGTTTTGCCGTAGCGCGCCTGCGAACGCCGCAGGCGCGCATACTGGTCCAGCGGCGGGGCGATATATTCGGCCACGAATATTGAAATCAGCATGAGAACGATGCTGGCCGACGCCACGGAGAGGCCAATGCGTCGAACGGATATGCCGGCGGACTGCATGGCCGTCAGTTCATTGTTGTCGGCCATCACGCCGAGCGAAATCGTACACCCCAAAAGAGCGCTTATGGGCATCAGGATGACCGCCTGCCGGGGCAGGGTGAGGGCGACGTAGACAAAGGCGTCCGACAGGCGGAACTGGCCTTTGCCGACATCGTTCAGCTGCGAGAGCAGTTCCAGAAAACCGAATAGAATCAGCAGGCCCGCCAGCACCAGAAAGACGCCCTGCAGCGTGTTGCGGCCGATATAGTGGTCGATCGTATGGATGCGTTTGAGTCTCACCGTCAGGCCCTCAGGCTTCCTGTGCGCCAGAGCATCACCAACGCGAGTGCCAGCAACATGGCCGGAACCCACCAAATGCCGATTACGGGATCGATATTGCCATTTTCCACATTGGTTTTAGCGATCGTGAACAATTGGTAGTAAACGGCAAAGATGATCAGGGCCGTTCCCAGCTTGGCGTATTTTCCGCGTCGCGGATTGGTTCGGCTCAGAGGAATACCGAGCAGCGCCAGCAGGAGCGTCGACAAAGGGGTGGAAAGCCGCCACTGAAGCTCGGCCACGTCTTCCAGGCGATCGGATTGAAGCAGGTGGGTGGTCGTGGCGGCCTTGCGCCGATAGCGCGCGGACTTGCCCGCATCGGGCCGAATGGGGTAGTGGGCCTTGTCAAAACGGATGACGCTGGCGCCCTGGCCGGATGCCGGAAACTCCACCAGACGGCCGTTGCGCAGGGTCAGGACCGGGTAGCCCAGATTGTTGCGTCCGCCGTCGGTCATTTCTTCGGCTTGGATGACGACCCAGGCATCGCCTTTTCTTTCTCGCAGAAACACCTTGAAAGCGGTGTTGCGACTGCGGTCGATTTCCTCGCTGAAAAAGGTATAGCGGCCGTCGGCAATCTCGAGGAAGCGTTGGGATTCAAGTTGGCCGATGGAAAATTCCGCTTTGGCCTGCGTGCGCAGCTTGTAGATCTGCGTGTAGGCGGCCGAGCGGATATACAGGGAGGCGCCACCGGCCATCAGCGCCACCGGAAGGGACAGCATCAACACCGGCCACACAATCCCGCCGGTTCCAAGGCCGCAGGCCGCCAGCGCCGTCATTTCCGAGTCCTTGTAGAGGCGCCCAAGGGCAATCATAACAGACAGATACAGGGTGACGGGAAGCAGGATTTCAAGCGCCATCCCGACGCGCAGGCCGATCAGGGTGCCGACCTGGGCGGGGGTCATGAGTCCGCCGACCGCATCCGTCAGATAGGTGATGGCCGTATAGCTGGCAAAGATGGCCACCATCAGTATGAGGATGTTGGCTGCGGGTTTGATGATTTCGGAAATGATGTAGCGTCGGATGATCATGGTCGGTTCCGCCGATGCAAGCTGGACCCCTATCGGTGGCGTTCAGTCGTCAATAACGTCCCTAATCAAGGCCTTGGCCGATCGGCCCGGTCCGCGCCGGTCAGATTCTCTCGCCGGCGGACCGATGCCCACAGGCCGGATGCGGTGCCGACCCGGGCTCATCCGCCGGAATGGCGCACCAGATTCTCGACAAAAGACCAGTCATCGGGCGTGTCGACGTCGACGGCGGCCTCCGGGAAGGGCATCAGCACGGCAGCGGCCTCGATGCCCATAAGTTCCGAGGCGCGTCTAAGGCCCTCCGCCAGGGTCAATCGGCCCGACAGGTACCTGAAAACCACCAGCCATCCGAGTTTTTGAATCATTTTCCATGGCCGCTTGCGTTCGGCCTCGACCTGGCGCCAGAAATCAACGGCGCGGCGGCCGCGGGCGTTCAGGATGGCAAACAGGTTGCATCCGCAGAAAGGGCCGTCCTGAAAACGGGTGGCGGTGCGCCGCATGCCGGGATACGCTTTCATAATGGCTTCATGGACCGCCAGGGCGACCACGGCATCGGCAGAGGCAAGGCACGCCTGGCTGCAGAAATGATCCACCATGGCCGGCGTCAGCAGCGCGTGGTCCGCGGTCGTCAGCAGCACCGGGGTGTTCGCTGTCAGTGTTTGCAGGGCCGCGGCCGCGCTGGTGCTCGGCGACGGCCCACTGGGCAGCCACTCAAGCCGAGATGATGCCAGAATCTGTTGCAGATGCGTGTCTTGATCGATGACGGCGCGGGGAGGACCGCACACGATAATCGAGGCGACACTTCTGGCGGCACGCAAGGCCTCGAGCACCCGGACGATCATCGGCGTGCCGCCAACCGGGGTCATGGCCTTGCAGCTTGCGCCGGCCGCCCGGGCCACAGGGTCGGGATGGCCGCGATCGGCTGCCAGGACAATCGTCGTGAACGGCGATGATGAGGCCGGCATGGAGGGAGATCCTTTTACTTGATTCAGCAACGCGCCTTTAACACCGCTCAGAGGGATTTGCTGAAAATCCGGTAACGTTTATAAGCATTTCCGCCGATGGCTTCGATCATGTTGCGCATGCCCTTGTTATCCTCCAGAATCCAGGACATCTCCACCTGTTCATAGGCGCGTTTGAGGGCTACTTTTTGAACGTGGGCGATCAGGCTCAGGGCCAGGGCGGCGCCCGTCAGGCTGTCGTGGCACTCGCGGCGCACCCCCATCAGCGGTACCCGCAACGTGGTAATGGCGCCGTTTTTTTTCAGGCGCCAGAGCAACTTGAGCCAGCCAAACGGCAAGAGACGCCCGCCCAGATCGCGCATGGCCTCATAGAGGTTGGGGAACACCGCGATGAATCCCATGGGGCGGCCATCGATTTCGGCGAAGGCCACAAACTCTTCGGGCACGAACTGCTTGAGGTCGCGGCCCAAATGTTTGAGTTCTTGGTCGGTAAAGGGAAGAAATCCCCAGTTGGTCGACCAGGCGTCTTCGAAGATATCCTTGAGGATCGCAAGGTCTTTCTCCAGTTTGGCAAACTTGAAAGAACGCACGGAGATCGTGCCCGCATAGCGCTGGATAATACTTTTCATCGCCGGTGAAAAAGAAAAAGCGGTCGGCGCCAGATAGGCCAGCAGATCGATTTCGCCTTGATATCCCTGCTGCTCGATGCGGTGTTTATAATAAGGACGTGCATGCCCCATCATGACCATCGGGGGGGTGTGGAAACCGTCCACCAGCATGCCGCACTCGTGGTTGATGGAGAGGTTGAAAGGGCCGCGGACCCGGCGTATGCCCTGTTCGCGCAGCCACGATTCGGCGGTTTCGAACAGGGCTTCGAATATCGCCGGATCGTCTTCGGCTTCCAGCATGCCGTAAAAGCCCGTGTCGTCTCGATAGCGCTCGAGGTGCAAATCGTCTATCTGGGCGCTGATACGGCCGACGGGGTCGCCGTTGCGAAAGGCCACCCAGGCTTTGTAGCGCGCATGCTCGAAATAGGGATTGTGGGGCGATAGAAATTGCTTGCGCTCGAAGAAAAGAGGGGGCACCCAGGCGGGGTCATTGAGATAAATACGGCCGGGCATTTCGATAAAGCATTTTTGCTTGGAGCGATCATCGACCGCTTTAATCACTACCGCCGCCATCGTTTCCCCCCTGCGCTTTATGATCTCCTGGTCCGCCAATCCCAAGTAAAACCACCTTTTGACAACAAATAACCGCAAACTTTTTCATAAGTTAAAGGCATTTTCAAGGAAAAATTAACTTTTTTTAATAAACCCTTGCATTTACCAAAGAATTGGTTTACCAAGTGCCCCAATTTTGCCGCCACCAAGGCCTGCGGTTAAAGCTTTATACGGTGATGCCGATGACAAATAAGTGCTTGTATTTGACAATACAAACAATTTTCGATAAAAATGATGACTGTTAATCTTGCAGTATCGCTGCGGTGCAAGCGAATAAGCACGCGTCGCGCCTGATACGACTTCGATAGTAATCAGGCGGCCGGCACCGGATAACGATTCTAGCCAAGAAACGAAAAGGAAAAGTTGATTAATGTTGGAGGCGACACCTACTAAAAACAGGTTACAGCTGAGGTACGGCGATTTTTCAACTTTAACCGAAGCCCTGGATTACGCTGCCCAAGGAGATACGGGGTATAACTTCTATAACGGTAAAGGGCAGCTCGATTTCGTACTACCCTACGCCCAGCTCCGCGATGATGCCGTTGCGATCGCCAAGCGCCTGCTGGGGCTGAAGATCGAACGGGGTTCGCGTGTGGCGCTGGTGGCTGATACCGATCCCGGATTTCTGCAGATGTTCTATGCCTGCCAGTATGCGGGAATGGTCCCTGTTCCGCTGCCGGCGTCGCTGCGCTTGGGCGGGCACGCCACTTACGTCGCCCAGTTGAAACGCCTTTTGATGAGCTGCCGCGCTTCGGTGGCCATTGCGCCGGAGGCGTATCTCTCTTTTCTGCGGGAAGCGGCGGAAGAACTTCCGCTATCCTACATCGGGTCGGCGGATTCATTGCGGTCTCTCCCGGCGAGTCGCGAAGACTTGGTGCCATCCGGTGCGGAGGAGTTGGCCTATCTCCAATATACTTCCGGAAGCACACGATTCCCGCGCGGCGTCATGATCACCAATCAAACGGTGATGAACAACCTGGGCAACATCGTGCGCAACGGGGTCAAAATCAGGCCGGGCGACCGGGCGATCTCATGGCTGCCATACTATCACGACATGGGATTGGTGGGGCTGGTGCTCTCGCCCATGGCCGCCCAGGTTTCAGTGGACTATCTACGGACACGCGATTTTGCCATGCGACCGCGGCTGTGGCTGTCGTTGATCACCAAAAACAAAGCCACCATATCGTTCAGTCCGCCTTTCGGGTTCGAGTTGTGCATGCAACGCCTGCGGGAAAAAGATCTGAGCAACTACGACTTGCGTTCCTGGCGGGTCGCCGGGGTCGGGGCCGAGACCATCCGGGCACAGCCCCTGCTGGCTTTTTCAGAGATGCTGGCACCCAGCGGTTTCAACCCGGGGGCCTTCCTGGCGTGCTACGGTATGGCGGAGTGTTCCCTGGCCGTTAGCTTTTCCCCGTTGGGGCAGGGTATCCAGGTCGATGAAGTCGAAGCCGAAACTCTGGCCGTGACCCAGAGGGCTTTCCCGGCTTTGAAACCGACCAATTGCGCCGCCAATGCCAAAGAATTCGTCAAGTGCGGATTCGCGCTGCCCGAACACTCGGTTGAAGTCCGCGACGAAAAGGGCAATACCCTGCCCGACCGCCATGTGGGCACCCTGTATGTCAAGGGGCCGAGCGTGATGTCGGGCTACTTCGGCGAACCCGAGCTGACGAAGGAGGTCCTTTCAGCGGATGGATGGTTGAATACGGGCGATTTGGCCTATATCGCCGATGCGAGCGTGATCATCACAGGGCGGAAAAAGGATCTCATCATCATCAATGGCCGCAATATCTGGCCGCAGGATCTCGAGTATCTTGCCGAGAGTCAGCCTGAGGTTCGCACCGGTGACGCTTCGGCCTTTTCGGTCAGCGACGATGACGGTGAAGACAAGGCGGTTCTGGTCATCGAGTGCCGTATTTCCGACCCGGCGAGGCGAAGCGCGCTGTCGGAAGAACTGCAAGGGGCGGTCGGCCGTGAGCTGGGCATTGACTGTTTTATTGAGCTCGTGCCACGCAACACCTTGCCGCGCACGACTTCCGGCAAGCTATCCCGTTCCGGTGCCCAACGCGATTTCCTCCAGCGCGTCGCCAATGGCGAAACCGAGCCGCCGGCTATCAATATCGCGGCCTACAACGATCCGCACCGAATGATCAGTGCCGCGGTGGGGCATCGATAGAGGACGGGTTTTCTTAAAAGACCACCATGTCCAGAGTTATCGCCCTTACGGGGGCCACCGGCTTTATTGGCAGTGCATTGGTAAAGCGGTTGGGTGCCGAAGGCTTCGCTGTGCGCGCGTTGTATCGCAAAGCCAGTGCGTCCCTGCCGATCCAGGGCCCCAATATTCAATGGGTCTTGGGGCAACTCGACGACCCTGTTAGTCTGGAGCGGTTAGTTAAAGGGAGCGATACGGTCGTGCACTGCGCGGGCGCTGTGCGCGGGTTGGAACAGCGGCATTTCGAGCGGGTAAACACAGAAGGCGTGGCGCGAATGGTGCAAGCGATGATGCAAACGCACCCCTCGCCACGCTTTTTATTGTTGTCATCCCTGGCGGCGCGTGAG
>CAYMAR010000101.1:0-10502 GCA_964388465.1 uncultured Desulfobacteraceae bacterium | reverse complement strand
GATCATGAATGAAGGATCCTGACCGGCGCTGTGCAGCAGCCAGGCCAGCATCGACGAGGTGGTGGTCTTGCCGTGGGTGCCGGCCACCAGTAGGGTTTCCTTGCCGGCAGCGGCAAAATGGTTCAGCGCCTCGGGCAGAGAGCAGTAGGCCAGACCCATGGACCGCATGGCCTCGGCCTCGGGGTTGTCGCGGGTGACGGCATTACCCACCACCACCAGGTCGGGACGATGATCGAGGTGCGCAGCGTCGAATCCGTCCATCACCCGGATGCGGCGATCGGCCAGGAACGTGCTCATGGGCGGATAGACGTTTCGGTCCGAACCTGTTACGGTGAGACCGATTTCCTTGAGCATGGCCGCCAAAGCGCCCATGGCGGTGCCGCAGACGGCAATCAGGTGAACGCTGCGGACGTTTGGCGGGATGCGGTGGTTGGGTTCGGATGGCATGTCATTTTCCCGGCTGTTCAACCGTTTGGTTATCGTTTTGTGGCCGTGGACGGCTCAATTCCTTTAGCATTTAACCCCTTGGGGTGCAATTCCATTACCGGCGGGCGTCGATGATTTCGGGGGAACAGGAAAAACAGCTTCGATCCATCCTGGGTGAAGCGGGTCGTGTGACCGTGCTCACCGGGGCGGGTATTTCGGCCGAAAGCGGCATCCCCACCTTTCGCGGGCCGGAGGGCTACTGGACGGTGGGAAGCCAAGTCTACCACCCCCAGGAAATGGCGACCTTCCAAATGTTCAGTCGCCGCCCCGACGATGTGTGGCAATGGTACCTCCACCGGGCCACGGTCTGCGGTCAGGCCGCCCCCAACGCCGGCCACCGGGCCCTGGTGGACCTTGAAAAGAACCTGGGAGCGCGCTTCCTGCTGATCACCCAGAACGTCGACGGGCTTCACCTGCGGGCCGGAAACAGCCCGGAACGCACTTACGAGATCCACGGCAACGTCTTTTTCATGCGCTGCGCGGCCGAATGTCGGACCGACCTGCTGCCCCTGCCGCCCAGTCTGGTCGGACGTGAGCGCCGTCAGCCCCTTGCGGCCCACGAGACCGCCCTGCTGATTTGTCCTGCCTGCGGAGGCCGCGCCCGCCCCCACGTGCTCTGGTTCGACGAAAGCTACAACGAGCACCACTTCCGGTTTCAAAGCGCGCTTAAGGCGGCGATGGAGACACGCCTGCTGATCGTGGTCGGCACCTCGGGCGCCACCAACCTGCCCAACCAGGTGGCCTGGACGGTCCTGAACAACGGGGGCACCATCTTCGACATTAATATCGAGGACAATCCGTTTGCGGAACTGGCGCGCAAGTCCAGCGGCGGCGCTTTTTTGGGCTTCCCCAGCAGCCGCATCCTGCCCGAACTGGTCAAACGGATGTCACTGTAACAATCAAACCTGTTCGCGCCGAAACGCGACCCCGGGCGGCTAGAGACGATCCCTTGACAGGGGCACGCCTCTCCGCCTATACGACGGGGCTTGCACGGGCACCGCAGCAACCCCCTGTAAGGCTCGCCCGTCCTTGGCACATCCATATGGAAAGGATCGCATGAACCCAACCCACCTTTCACGGGTGGCGACGGAACTGTCCATCGCCCCCGCACAGGCCCAATCGGTGGCCGCGCTGCTGGCCGAGGGCGCTACCGTGCCCTTCATCGCACGCTATCGCAAGGAAGCCACCGGCAGCCTGGACGAAGTCGTCATCACCGCCGTCCGCGACCGACTCGAACAGCTCGAAGAGCTGCAGAAGCGTCGCGAGAGCATCCTGAAATCCTTGGGGGACAACGGCCATTTGAACGACGAACTCCAAGTGGCGGTCGTGGCGGCCGAGACCATGAGCGCCCTGGAGGACATCTACCTGCCCTACCGGCCCAAGCGCCGGACCCGAGGCACCATCGCCCGCGAAAAAGGCCTCGAGCCCCTGGCCACGGCGATCTTTGCGCAAACGGGCATAAACCCTGAAAAGCGGGCCGCCGATTTCGTGAATCCTGAATCCGGGGTGGAAAATGCAGCCGACGCTCTGGCCGGCGCCCGCGACATCATGGCCGAGTGGATCAACGAAGACACCCGCGCCCGCGAGCGCCTGAGGGCGTTGTTCCAGCGAAGCGCCGTCCTCAACAGCCGCGTGGCCACCGGAAAGGAGGCCGAGGGGGCCAAGTACAAAGACTACTTCGAATGGCAGGAACCTGCGGCCGCCGCACCCTCCCATCGTATTTTGGCCATGCGCCGGGGCGAACGGGAAGATATCCTCAACCTCACCGTGGCCCCGGAGGAAGACCAGGCGCTGCAAGTGCTTGAATCCCAGTTCGTCACCGGCCGGGGCGGCGACAGCGAGCAAGTGCGCCTGGCCGTCCAGGACGGCTACCGCCGGCTCCTGGCCCGCTCGATGGAAACCGAGATGCGCCTGGCCCTCAAAGCGCGTGCCGACAGCGAGGCCATCGAGGTGTTTGCCGCCAACCTGCGCGAACTGCTCATGGCCGCCCCCCTGGGCGGCAAGCGGATACTGGCGCTCGACCCGGGCTTTCGGACCGGCGCCAAGCTGGTCTGCCTTGACCGCCAGGGCAAGCTTCTCCACCACGACACGGTTTTCATCGTGGGCGCAGAAAGCAAACGGCAGGCCGGCGGCCGACGAATTGCCGAACTGGTGAGCGAATACCGCATCGAGGCCATCGCCATCGGCAACGGGACAGCCAGCCGCGAGACCGAGGGCTTCATCAAAGACCTTGGGCTTCCGCCGGGTATTCCGGTGGTGATCGTCAACGAGAGCGGTGCTTCGATCTATTCCGCCTCCGAAGCCGCCCGGGAGGAGTTTCCGGATCATGACATCACCGTGCGCGGGGCCGTTTCGATCGGCCGGCGTCTGATGGATCCCCTCTCCGAACTCGTCAAAATCGATCCCAAATCCATCGGAGTGGGCCAGTACCAGCACGACGTGGACCAGAACGCCCTCAGACGCGCCCTCGACGATGTCGTCACGAGTTGTGTCAATGGCGTCGGCGTCGACCTGAACCGGGCCAGCGCTCAGCTTTTGACCTATGTTTCCGGGTTGGGACCGTCCCTGGCCCGCAACATCGTCGCCTTTCGCGACGCCAACGGTCCTTTTGCATCGCGCCAGGCCCTGCGGAAGGTCCCGCGTCTCGGGCCCAAGGCGTTTGAGCAATGTGCCGGCTTTCTGCGCATCCCCGGCGGTGCGCACCCCCTGGATGCGAGTGCGGTCCACCCGGAAAGCTATCCGGTGGTGGACCGCATGGCCGCCGACCTGGCGTGCACGGTGGCCGATCTCATGAAGGCGGCGGCCCTGCGGGAGCGGATCGACCCCCAGCGGTATGTCAACGCCAAAATCGGTCTGCCGACCCTGAGGGACATCCTGAGCGAGTTGGCCAAACCGGGACGCGACCCCCGGGATACGTTCGAGCCCTTCGTTTTTGCCGATGGGATCACCTCTCTCGATGATCTCGAGGTGGGCATGACGCTGCCGGGTATCGTCACCAACGTGACCCGTTTCGGCGCCTTCGTGGACGTGGGCGTCCACCAGGACGGTCTCGTCCACATCAGCGAACTGGCCGACCGCTTTGTCAAAGATCCGGGCGACGTGGTCAAGGTACACCAAAAAGTGCAGGTTACCGTGCTTGCCGTCGATCGCGACCGTCGCCGGATTGGTTTGTCCATGCGATCAGAGCCGGGGAAAAAGCGTCCCCCGCGAGGCGAGGGGCGCTCGCACCCGCGGCGAAAAAAACCATCCCCGCGTGAAACGGGGAAATCGCACCGGCCGTTCAACAACCCTTTTGCGGACCTTCTGGACCGATAACGGGCGTCATCAAATATTTAACAATTACATTATATTAATATATTTAAATAATTGTAATAATTATAAATGCGTGCTGTTATTCAGAGGGTCGAATCAAGCGAGGTAACCGTGGCGGGCGAATGCGTCGGCCGCATCGGGGCGGGGTTGATGGTGCTGCTCGGGGTGGCCCGGGACGACACGCCGCGCGATGCCGACTATTTAGCCGCCAAGGTCGCCCACCTGCGGATTTTCGAAGATCGGGACGGCAAGATGAACCGCTCGCTGGTGGATTCCGGCGGCGCGATGCTGGTGGTTTCCCAGTTTACCCTGCTGGGCGACTGCCGCAAGGGCCGCCGGCCGTCCTTTGTGAACGCCGCACCGCCAGACAAGGGCCAAGCCCTCTACACGCACTTCGTCACGGCGATCCGCCGGCTGGAGATCCCTGTCGAAACCGGTCGTTTCGGCGCCAACATGGCGGTGGCTCTGGTCAACGACGGCCCGGTGACATTGGTGATCGACAGTCGATGATGAGCGTGGGCCGATGGTCGGCCGCCGAATCGGTCCGGCGATCCAAAGCCATTCGCAACAGGCCCTTTACTGCGTTTTTTCCGGAGAAAGACCCATGCGCCATCGCTCGCTTATCCGCCGGCCCCTGATGCTTTTCTTCGGGCTGCTCGTCTGCGTCCCGGCACTGGCCGGCGCACCTTCGCCGACCATCGGTTTGGGACCGCGCGACGCCCTGCTGGTGACCGACCCCGACGGCCAGGTTCTGGCGGCCCACAACCCGGACCGGACGTTGGTGCCCGCCTCGACCCTCAAGGTCGTCACCGCCCTGGCCGCCCGACACTATCTGGGGGCCGATTTCCGATTCCAAACCGATTTCTTCCTCGACCCTGACGGCCGGCTGCTGGTCAAGGGCTACGGGGATCCCCTGCTCGTCTCCGAGGTTCTGGTCGACATTGCCCGGGAGCTTCGCCGGCGCATCCAGACACCGATAACGGCCGTCCTGTTGGACGACCGTTATTTCCGTCAGCCGCTGGTGATTCCCGGCGTGAGCACTTCGACCAACCCCTACGACGCCCCCAACGGGGCGCTGAGCGTCAATTTCAACACCGTCAATTTCAAGACCCGTCAGGGCCGGGTCGTGTCGGCCGAACCGCAGACGCCGCTCCTGCCCGTGGTCATGAAACGCATCCGCGCCTCCGGACTGACCCGCGGCCGGATCGTGCTTTCGCATCACGGCCATGAGGCGGTGTTGTACGCCGGCGAAATGATCCGCTATTTCCTTCGGGAAGCCGGGGTGCGCGTCCAGGGCCCGGTCAGCCTGGCGCCGGAATCGATTCCGGACAAGGCGTTGATTTACCGTCACACCTCACCTTTCAGTCTGGATGCGCTCGTCTCCCGCCTGATGGCCTATTCGAACAATTTCATGGCCAACCAACTGCTTGTCGCCATCGGTGTCCAGGTCTACGGGGCACCGGGCAATCTCACCAAGGGCGCGCGCGCGCTGAGCATCTACCTCACCGACGTCCTCGGGGTCGGCGACGCCCGCATCGTGGAGGGTTCCGGCATCTCCCGCAACAACCGGATCAGCGCCCGGTCACTGATGAGCGCCCTGATGCGCTTCGAGCCCTACCGCCATCTGATGACCCAGGAAGCCGGCATCTATTTCAAGACCGGAACCCTGAAGGGCGTTCGCACGCGGGTCGGCTACATCGAAAGCGACGGCGGGCGGCCCCACCGCTTCGTTCTACTGCTGAACACCCCGGGCAAGCGACCGGAGCCGATCCTGCGACGGATACGTGCCCTTGTCCCGCGCCCATGAGGCCGATACCCATCCCCTGCTTTGGCGTCGATGCGATGCGCTGAGCCGTTTCCCGCAAGGCAGGGGGGCGTGGATCGCCGCCTGCGACCGGAGAGCTGCCGCAGCAGGCGATGTCGCCGCTTGGGCGTTGGGGTCTTCGCGCTTTTTAGGATGTCACGACCTTGAAAAAGCCGTTCTCGGTATGAAGGTGATTGCTGCTGATGTGGGCGTAAGCGCTGTGGTTGTGGATCGATTCGAAATTCTCGGCGCCCACCGTGAACCAGGTGATGTTGTCGTCTTCACGCAGGATGGCGGCCACGTCGCGAACGATGTCTTCCACAAACTTCGGGTTGTGATAAGCGGTTTCGGTCACCGATTTCTCGTCGACGCGCTTCAGAACGGAAAAAACCTCGCACGAGGCGGCTTTTTCCACCACCTCGATCATGTCTTCGATCCAGATGAACTTCCTGAAACGCACCTTGAGACTGACCGCGCCGCGTTGATTGTGGGCGCCGACTTCGGAGATCTCCTTGGAGCAGGGGCAAACCGACGATATCGGCACCACTACCTCCAGAATCAGGTCGATCTTGCCATCGGTGTTGCTGACGCCGCGGATCTTGCAGTCATAGTCCATCAGTCCGGCGGCCTCGCTGATCGGCGCGCGCTTTTCGACGAAGTAGGGAAAGTTGATTTCGATATGGGCGGAGGCGGCGTTGAGATGGGTTTTCATCTCCGCCAGGATGACCGAGATTTTCTTGAGCGACAGGTTCAGACGGTACTGGTTGATGATCTCCACGAAGCGGCTCATGTGGGTCCCCTTGTTTTTGTGCGGGAGATCCACGTACATATTGATGGTCGCCACGGTATGCTGGTAACCGTTGGTGCGATCGAGCACCTTGATGGGATAGCGCAGATTTTTGATGCCCACCTTGTCGATCGGAATATTGCGGTGATCGGGATCGCTTTGAATGTCTCGCATACCGTCTCTGTTGGGGCGGTTGTTGTTCGGTCGGCCCGGCGCGGCCATTTTTTCAGCAGACGCTCTGCTCATAGCGGATTCACGCCGCGGATTCAACCCCTGAGGCGATAATCACTCCAACATGTAATCCATGCGCACATGACTCATCGCCCGAAAAATATTCCCCTTCACTTTTGAATTACGGCAATAGAGCTTTTGGAGAAGCGCCTTGATTTCGGCCCGCTTCGAGCGGTTGGCGCTAGGACAAGGGTTGTCAAAGGGGGAAAACCCCATGCGATGGACGAACCGACGGATGTGGGCCTCGTCGACGAAGGCCAGAGGCCGAATCACTGTAAGGCGGCCTTGGAATAAGGGCTGGACCGGCTGTATGGTGCTGGTTTTCCCGGCATAGCAGATGTTCATGAAGAATGTCTCGATGAAGTCGTCTCGGGTGTGCCCCAGGGCGAGTTTGTGACAATCCAATTCGCGGGCGATTTCAAACAGGCATTTGCGCCGCAGACGTGAGCAGAGAAAACAGGGGTTTTCACGGTTGGTCGGGCTGTGCCCTTGCAGCCCGTAATCCGTGGTTTCCACCCGCAGATCAACGCCCAGTTGGCGGCATCGCTCGCGCAGCGCCTCGGCGCAGCCGCCTTCAAAACCCAAATCGATGTGAACCGGCAGGATATCGTAGGCCACGGGCGATCGCGCCCGGCGCTCCAACAAGGTGTACAGCAGGGTGATGCTGTCCTTGCCGCCGGACAGGCCGACCAGAATGCGGTCGCCCGCCGCGATCATGCGGTACTTGACCAGGGCGCGACCCACCTGGCGGTTCAGGGAGCGGTATGGTCCGCGACGCTTGTCCAAGGGCAAGGGGCCGAGGGGTTCAGTCGTCTTCCGCCGGCGGGAGGAGGGCCACCTTGCCGGCGGCCACTTCACGCAGGGAAATGACGATGTCCTCGTTTTTCGGCGAGCTGACCAGGTACTCCGAGCCTTCGCGGATCTGGCGGACGCGCTGGGCTACCAAATTGACCAACATGAAACGGTTCGGTATCTTGCGCAGGCAATCTTCGATGGTGATGCGAGCCATAGTTTTTCTCCGGATGGGATTAGCTGAGAGGCTTCCCCTGTTTTTACAGGATTTCAATCAGTTCGTAAACCCGGCGTCCGGCCGGGGCCTGAACGGTGATTTCATCGTCCGGCTTCTTGCCCAGAATCGCCTGCCCCAGCGGCGAGGAAACCGAAATCCGCCCTTCTTCGATATTGGACTCCTCGGGTCCCACGAGCTGATATTCCACATCTTCGCCGGTATCGACGTTTTCCAGCAGGACCCGCGATCCGAAAACGGCCTTGTCCTTGGGCAGTTTGCTGGGGTCGATCACATCGGCATTGCTGATCTTGTACTCCAGCTCGCTCATTCGCGCTTCCAAAAACTGCTGACGGTCCTTGGCGGCGTCAAACTCGGCGTTTTCCGAGAGGTCGCCATGCGCCCGGGCCTCTTCAATGGCCTTGATGTTCTCGGGACGGTCGATCCTTTTAATACGTTCCAACTCGGTGCGCAGGGTCGCCAGACCCTCCTTGGTAATGGGTATGCGATCCAAATCTCATCTCCTGTTTAGCGTTCCGTGGTCCATGTTTAACGCGTCTGAACCGCGGTGATCTTGCGTTTTTTATTTATCCTACCGGGACGTCGCCGATCTTGCACCCGGCGACCTAAGCAGCTTTCACCTTGGCCACAACCAAGTCGCCGACCTCGCTGGTGGAATAGCCCATCTTGCCGGCGGCGATCCCCTTGAGATCGTCCCGCAGCACTTGCACCACCGCGTTTTCGATAACGCCGGCCGCCTCGGGCTCACCCAGTGTTTCCAGCATGAGCTGGGCCGCCGATATGGCCGCGATCGGGTTGATGACCCCCTGCCCGGTGTATTTGGGGGCGGATCCGCCGATGGGCTCGAACATGGAGAGCCCCTCGGGATTGATGTTGCCCCCGGCGGCAATCCCCATCCCTCCCTGGATCATCGCCCCCAGGTCGGTGATGATGTCGCCGAACATGTTGTCCGTCACGATCACGTCGAACCACTCCGGGTTTTTCACCATCCACATGCAGATGGCGTCGACGTGGGCGTAGTCCGTCTCGATATCGGGGTACTCCGCGGCAACTTCCTGAAAAGTCCGCTCCCACAGACTAAAGGCGTAGGTCAGGACGTTGGTTTTGCCGCACAGGGTCAGGCGGCGCGCCCGATCACGTTTGCGGCAGTACTCGAAAGCAAAGCGAATGCAGCGCTCGACGCCTTTGCGCGTATTGATCGATTCCTGAACGGCAACTTCATCCGGCGTGCCCCGTTTGAGACACCCGCCGGCACCGGCATAGAGCCCCTCAGTGTTTTCCCGCACCACCACGAAATCAATGTCCGCGGGGCCTTTGTCTTTTATGGGCGTATCCACGCCTGCGTAAAGTTTCACCGGACGCAGATTGATGTACTGGTCGAAATGGAACCGGAGATCGAGCAGGATGCCTTTTTCCAGAATGCCCGGCGCGACATCCGGGTGGCCGATAGCACCGAGATAGACGGCGTCGGCGGCCGCCAGCGCCGCGTAACTGTCCGCGGGCAGGATTTCACCCGTTTTCTGATAGTGTTCGCCGCCGAAAGGATAGTGCGTGTAGTCCAGCGTGAAACCGTATCGCCGGGAGACGGCGTCGAGCACCTTGGTGCCTTCGGCCACCACTTCGGGACCGGTACCGTCTCCGGGAATCACTGCAATCTGATAGGTCTTGGCCATACTGTCATTACCTCTTTGTCGTTGATCGATGAAAGGGGGCTAATTAAGAAAACCCAAAAGGGAAGTGCCCGCGTGCACTTTCTCGCCGATTCGGACGTCGGGTCGTGCATCCGGGGGAAGATAGACATCCAGACGCGAACCGAAACAGATCATGCCGAAACGCTGGCCGCGTTTTAGTTCGTCTCCGGGCTGCGCACCACAGACGATGCGACGGGCGATCAGGCCGGCGATCTGGACGACCACCAGACGTTGGCCGGAGGGCGTCTCCACGAAGAGCGCGTTATGTTCGTTCTCGCGCGAGGCCTTGTCCCGATTGGCCGCGAAGAACTTGCCCGGATGATAGGCCACGTCGGCAACCCGCCCGTCGACCACCATGCGATTGACATGCACATTGAAGACCGACATGAAAATGCTGACTTGAATACACTCACTATCGTAAAAATCGCTGGTGGCGACCTTTTCGCAGACGATGATGCGGCCGTCGGCCGGCGACACCACCCCGCCCTCGACCGCGGGGACCACCCGGTCGGGGTCGCGGAAAAACCCACAGATGCAGGCGGTCACAGTCAGCATCAGCACGGCCGCAATCTTCAGCCCCAATAGAGCGAAGACCAGAGTGGCAAATGCGGCGGCAACAATGAACGGCCATCCCGGCCGGGCGATGGGATAAGCCGTCTGGCGCGGTGGGTCCGGCCACGTAAAACGCTGCATGGATGTGGAATCCCCTGGGCACCTGTCCGGAGCACCCTTAGGCCCCCGGATAATGAGAAACCCTGCGACGGACAGCAGGGCATGTTAAATTTCAACCGATTTTAAATCCGTTTTTCTTATCGATATCCTTGCGATTTGTCAATAGGTTCCTTGGCATATGACGGCCGGAGGTATTTGGGCACCAGGCGGGTCAGATCGTTTTCGGCCCGGTCGACCCGCGGCCGGGCCGCCAAGGCAATCGCACCGGCCCGGATGGTATGCTGGAACGGCGGGGGCATCAGGAGGTCGTCGTTTAGAACGGCCTCGAGTCTCGAGCGATAGGCGATGGCCCCGTCGCCGATCAACACACAGGGACGCGCCGCCTGCCGTAAGGCCTCCTCGGGAGCGCAGACCGTATCGGGCGCCAGACAGATGAGTTCGCCCCCCGTGACGCGATAACGCCCGCTGTAGACTTCCCGACGGCGGGCGTCG
>CAYMAR010000100.1:0-10612 GCA_964388465.1 uncultured Desulfobacteraceae bacterium | reverse complement strand
TGCTCATGCTGATCACCGGCATCCGCAACATCCGCGACGTGATTCCGTTTCCGAGAACGCCGGGGTCGATCGACTTCTAATCGACGGCTTGGTAACAAGTCCGTTATCGGCGCTATACTCAGCCCAGTCGCTGCGACGGACTTGAGTACGCCTCGTTCCTCGAGCTTCGCAAGCCTTGATTTCGGACTTTTTACAAAGCCGTATTGAAACGTCCGGTTCGCTGGTAGCTACTCTGATTTATGACCCATACGGACAGTAAAATAAAAAACCCCGCCATGACAAACAGGGCGGGGCTTTGATGGTGCTCTTATCTCTTGGAAACTATTCCCGCAGACAGCGCAGCTTGGCCAGATCCTCGGCATAACCGTAGAGGTGCAGGCCCTTGCTCTCCACGATCATCTCGCCGTCCTTCACCCCGATCTCGCCGGCCATGTATTCTTTCAGATTCTGGATACCCGCCAGGTTGGCCGGCAGCCCGCCCCACAGATCCCAGGACCGGAAATAGACGAAAAAATGCAGGGTTTCGTCCTGCACGCGGGTGTCGATGGCACGCAGACAGGGCGGATCCACCAGGGTCACGTCGGACGGGTGGGCGATCTGAAGAACCATTTGGTTGTTGCGGGCCCCGAATTCGCGATAGGTGTTGATGATCCATTCGATCTGGTTGAGATAGAGTTGGCCGTCCTCCTCGAAGAGCATCTTGCCATCCACCGCACGAAGATCGATAATCTCGCGGTTTGGTTCCCGCCACCAGCGCAGTTTATCACCGCTGATGGGAACCCGGGTGAGGCGTTCGCCGTAGGTATAGGACTCTCCGGGTTCCTTGTGCGGCGTCATCAGATACTCGATGTAGGAGCGGTCGTAGCCATCTCCGCCGTAGATGTAACCGTGCTCCACCGGGTTGGGGATGCCGCAGCTGGGCGGTATGTCGGGAATCAGCGGCTGGGTGCCCGGAAATTTCACGAGACCGGTGAAAAAATCGTATTCCAGCCGGGTCTGGCCGGCGTAAGAGCCCCGGTCGATGATGAAGCGCCGGCCATGATCGAGAATATCGTGAACAGCCTGAAACCAGAGATCCGGCAGATCCCGGGCTTCGACGCGATGGATATGCATGCGTACTCCTTGTCTGAACGATAGTGCTTGTTCCTGAAAAGATCGAGTTCGTTCAGAAGCGGTCGGTTTAAGTTCGGGCTCCCGTCCTGCGGCGGGATTTCATACCGGTTCTTAAGGCGGTCGGTGTTCAACCCGCCGCCGTGCTTTTTTCAACCGCATACGTGGTCGATCGATGTCGAGGATTAAAAAAGCGCGAGATGGCCGACCCGGTCCAAAAGAAGCCTCTTCTGAAAGGACACTAAATGTCCAGCAGCGTCACTTCAAGCGCGTTGCTCTGGATGAATTCACGTCGGGGTTCGACTTCCTCGCCCATGAGAATGGTAAAGATTTCATCCGTGTCCAGAACGTCCTCGATCCGGACCTGCAGCAGGTTGCGATTGGCCGGGTCCATGGTGGTTTCCCAGAGCTGGTCCGGATTCATCTCCCCCAGACCTTTGTAGCGCTGAACGGCCAGCCCCTTTTTGCCCGCATCGATCAAATGCATCAATAAATCCCCGATCGAATCGATTTCGATGGCGGTTGAGTCGGCCTTTTCTTTTTCGTAAATGACGAAGGGGGGCTGATTGAATGACCTGATCTTGTCATTGAGCACCAGGCAGGTCTGGTAATCTTTGGAATGAATCAGCTTGCGCCCGATGTGTACGGGAGCAAAGACTTTGCCGATGATATCCGCCCCGGCCTCAGCGGCGGGTGCTTCTTTCCGGTAGGCCGTTACCGTAAACTCGTATAGTTCCTTCTCCTCGTCCCATCGGGGGGTGTTCGAATCAAAACCTTGATCATGCAGGTAGTCGCGCAACGCCTGGATCCGCGTTTCGTCTTTCAGGACACTTTGATCGGAAACCCCGTAATCCAGAAGGCTTTTCACGAGGGTCGCATGAATCGTTTTTTTTCCCATGCGCTCCAGCGTCTCAAAAAGCTGGGATAGGTCACCGATAAAAAGGTACAGGTCGTGGCCTTCCAGAAAAGCGCCCGCATCGCCGTAGCCCACTTTTTTCAGATCGCACAGGCGCCGAACGATGTGATCGTTAAACTGGGACTCGTCCCTGAGATAGACCGCCTTTTTGCCTTTGCCCACCTTGAACAGGGGCGGCTGGGCAATATAGAGATAGCCTTTCTCGATCATCTCCTTCATCTGACGGTAGAAGAAGGTCAGCAGAAGCGTGCGAATGTGCGAGCCGTCCACGTCCGCGTCGGTCATGATGATAACTTTTTTGTAGCGGATTCTTTCGATGTCGTATTCGTCCGTGCCCGCACCGGTGCCCAGCGCGGTGAGGATATTCTTGATTTCCTCGCTGCGGATGATTTTGTCCAGGCGCGCTTTCTCGACATTCAGAATTTTACCTTTGAGCGGCAGGATGGCTTGAAATTTGCGGTTGCGCCCCTGTTTGGCCGATCCGCCAGCCGAATCGCCCTCGACCAGGAATAACTCACGCTCGTCCGGATCATTGGACTGGCAGTCCGCCAGTTTACCCGGCAGGGTGGCGTCCACCAGCGCGCCTTTGCTGCGCGCCAAATCGCGGGCGCGTTTGGCCGCATCCCGGGCCCGGGCGGCCTCCACCCCCTTGGCGATGATTTTCCGCGCCACGGACGGGTTTTCCTCGAAGAAATACCCCAGTTGTTCGTTGATCAGCGACTCCACCAGTCCCTTGACCTCGCTGTTGCCCAGCTTGGTTTTGGTCTGCCCCTCGAACTGAGGAGATTTGATCCGCACGCTGATGATGGCCGTGAGTCCTTCGCGCACATCCTCACCCGAGATTTTGGCCTGCATGGTCTTGGGCAGGTTGCCGTTGGTGGCGTACTGGTTGATGGTGCGCGTCAGCGCCGCCTTGAAACCGGAGAGGTGAAAACCGCCCTCCACCGTGTTGATGTTGTTGGCAAACGAAAAAAGTTTTTCGGTAAAGGTATCGTTATACTGGATGGCCACTTCGATCTGCACGTCGTTGCGGGTGCCTTCGATGAAAACCGGGGGATGCAGACCCGTATGGCGCCGGTTGAGATATTCGACAAACTGCACCAGGCCGCCCTCGTAGAAAAACGCGTCTTTCTGATCCCCCCGGTGGTCCTCGATGATGATGCGCACGCCTTTATTTAAGAAGGCCAGCTCCCGCATCCGCCGGGCGAGGATCTCATAGGTGAACTCGGTGGTCGTAAAAATCTCCGGATCAGGAATGAAATGAACCTTGGTGCCGCGTTTGGCGGTGGCGCCGATGATCGACAGATCCGATGTTTTGAGGCCCCGGGCATAGCTCTGCCGGTAGATCTGACCATCGGTATAAATTTCCACCTCCAGCAGGGTGGACAGCGCATTGACCACCGAAACCCCGACACCGTGAAGTCCTCCGGACACCTTGTAGGAATGGTCGTCGAATTTACCGCCGGCGTGAAGGCGCGTCATGACGACTTCCACGGCCGGAACTTTCTCGGTTTTGTGAATCCCCACCGGAATCCCGCGACCGTCATCGGAGACACTGATGCTGTTGTCCGTATGGATCACGACATTGATGGTCGTGCAGTGCCCGGCCATGGCCTCGTCGATGCTGTTGTCCACGACTTCGTATACCAGGTGGTGCAGACCGGCCACATCGATGTTGCCGATGTACATGGAGGGCCTTTTACGGACCGCTTCGAGGCCCTCCAGAATTTTAATGTTGTCTTCGTTGTAGGTCTGATCGACTCGCATATTCATATTCGCATGGGCATAATGACGCTCAAAAAACCTTGGTCGGCCTGCCCCTCCACCAGACAGGGACGCTCACTGTCCGTTAGGTTGATTTGGATTTTGTCGCCTTCGACCACCGACAAGGTTTCGGAGAAAAAACGCGGATTGAAGGCCGCTTCGATCAAGGCCCCCTGGTATTCGATGGCCAGTTCCTCCTTGGACTCCCCGATCTCGGGGTTATTGGCCCTGATCTCCAGTCGATCGGTGTCGAATTTGAAAATAATGCCTTTATAATTCTCCGAGGAAAGAATGGACATCCGTCGCAGGGTTTTCTGAAACGCTTTTTTATCCAGATAGGCCGTGACGGCCTGGTCGGGTTTGGCGATGATTTCCTGATACTTGGGAAATTCCCCCTCCAAGAGCCGCACGATGATGGTCTCGTTGGCTTTCTTGACGATGAAATTGTTGTTCTTGATGCCCAGTTGCACGTTGCCGCTCGGCTCGAGAAACTTACCCACTTCGTTCAGTCCTTTTTTCGGAATGATGATGGTGGGCATCTCGGGCAAAGCCAGATCTTGGGCCAGCGGGTAATCCACCTTGGACAGACGGCTGCCGTCGGTGGACACCAGGCGAAAGAGCGGCCCCGCGTCCGTGTCCAGGATTTCCATCAATACCCCGGTGATATGCGCCCGGCGGTCGTCGCTCGCACCGGCGACGATCACGGTCTGATCGATCATTTTGCCCAGGGCGCCGGAATCGACCTCGAAAAGAGTGGCATCCGCGATCTGGGGGTGTTCCGGGAATTCCTCGGGATTCATCCCCATCAGATGGAACTCGACCTTCTTGTTGCTGATTTCGATCCACTGGTTTTCGGTTTCATTCAAAAGGATGTCCTCGGATGGGAACTCCTTGATGATCTCGAACAGTTTTTTGGCATTGATGGCGATACTGCCGGGTGTGGTGACATCGGCGGGGTAGTGGCCTTCGAAACCGGTCTCGAGATCGGTGGCGATCAGGCAGATCTCAGACACATCGGATCGAATCAAGACGTTGGTTGTAATGGCCAGGTTGGTTTTACGGCCGGCCAGAGTCTGAATTTTGGAGAGTACATCCTGAATGTCGGCCTTCTTCGTTGTACATTTCATAACCCTTTTCCTTTTATTTTATAACAGATGAGGAAAAAGAAGATAGAATGTTAAAAACTGTAATAATTTTTTAACAAATTGAAAATATTATTAATTTTTTATTCGCGCACGTTGAGAAAAAGCTCACGCCGCAGCCGATGGCCGGCATGTTGTCAACAGCGCGACGGCTTGTGTTCATAACGCTGACATTATCGACACGGGTATCATCACGTTGTGAACAAAACCTCAAGCCGATGCGATCCACTGGCGCATCGCCGGAACCACCCTTTTTAGCCACGCATTGCCGAGCCGCAACTTGATGAACCGCCCGAAAAGCTGGTCGATCAGTTTGGCGGCTTTATCGCAGAGGTGAATTTTTTCGATGACCGCCCCTTCGACATCCTCCTGGCTTTCGATCTTCCCTGTGGCGGGAACTTTGAGGCTCGATACGTTCAGGCTTTCGCCTTTCAGGCTGAACTGCCACTCATGATCGCCGGACCGGTAGACAAGATGAATTTCGGCGACCATCCCACCCTTTTTAAGGGTCAGCAGCCCTTCGTCCATCCCGGCATGATCGCCTTTGATGGTCACCGTTTCGCCGGCCTCGCGATGGTGGCGGTTGACCAGCACCATTCGGTGACCGACCTCGAGGGCCGCCAATTCGGGATCCAGTTTTTGGAGCGCCGGCTGGTCGTTTTCGATCATGAACCAGATCCAGGTCAAAAATTCCTCTCCCAGAAACTGGTAGCGGCTGTAGGCTACGGCAACGTCGAGCATCGGCTAATCCATGAACACCGTCGGTTTGAGCTGATTGAGGTTGTCTTTTTCCGGTCCCGTCAGATTCGGGTTGCATTCGGCCGCCGTGTAGGGGAAAAGCCGAATCAGGCTCAGCTTGAACGACTGGTTGAAAAGGGTCTCAAGGGCCTCGTTGGCCGATTTAAGGTTCGTGAAAAACCAGAGCCGTCCGGCTTCGTAGTCCCAACTCAGATCGAATACATGGGGGGTCGCCGGGATGCGGGTGCTGAGAACGTTAACGACCCGCTCCCTGATTTCTTTTTTTTCGGCCCGCGCCAGAAAATTGCGCCTGCTTTCCGCCAGGCGGCGTTTCATCTCAAGGTCGAAATGCTTTTGGACGACTTTGGCGGGGATTGATTTTTTATCGATTCTCAGAGAAAAAACAAAAGTCGTGTCGATGATGATATCGGCGGAGTCGAAATCCGGGGCGTACGGATTTTCAAACGGGGTCCAACCGATCACCTGTTCGCTGGGTTCGTTGTCGATTTCATCGATGGTATGTTTTTTCAGCGCCGCCCGGACGGTCTCCGTGACCGGGTCTTCGAGTTGACCTGCGACGCGGTATCGCGTGATCGATACGCTGGTGGAAAGCAATCCCATGTTCGTTTTAGACCCCTGAAAACAGCCACCTACAACATATTGAATTTTTATGAGCAAAAAGTAGATTTATATAGCCTGTCTGCCGAAAAAAAACAACTGTATTAAGGCTTTTCGGCCCGGGTCGGACGCCGTGTTCGGAAGGCCGCCAAAGGACCCCGCATGACCTTTCTCGCCGACCTGCATGTTCACTCCCACTTTTCCAGGGCCACCGCTAAAGATCTGGACTTGGAACACCTCCACATGGCGGCCCAGCGCAAAGGGATCAGCGTGGTGGGCACGGGCGATGCCACCCATCCGGCCTGGTTCGAGGCCATCCACGACAAGCTGGTGCCGGCCGAGGCGGGCCTGTTCCGTCTGCGCGACGACCTGGCCCGGTCCTGCGACCGGGAGGTGCCCCGGGCCTGTCGCGCGCCGGTGCGCTTCATCCTGGTCTCCGAGATCAGTAACATCTACAAGAAAGACGGCCGCACGCGTAAAAATCACAACCTGGTCTATCTGCCCTCAATGGAGGCCACCGCGCGGTTCAATCGCGAACTGGACAAGATCGGCAACATCCAGTCCGACGGGCGCCCCATTCTGGGCCTCGATGCCCGTGACCTGCTCGAAATCGTACTGGAGACCGACGACGATGCCTTTCTGGTGCCCGCCCATATCTGGACGCCCTGGTTTTCGCTGCTGGGATCCAAGTCCGGGTTCGATAGTCTGGAGGCCTGTTTCGACGACCTGACCGGACACGTCTTTGCGGTGGAGACCGGACTGTCTTCCGACCCCCCCATGAACCGGCAGGTGTCCGCCCTGGACCGCTTGACCCTGATCTCCAATTCGGATGCCCATTCCCCGGTCAAGCTGGGCCGCGAAGCCAATATTTTCCATACCGCCCTGGACTACACGGCCATGCGCCGGGCTCTGGAAAGCAATGATCCGGCGCTGTTCGGCGGCACGCTGGAATTCTATCCCGAAGAGGGTAAATACCATTTGGACGGCCATCGCAAATGCGGGCTGCGATTTTCGCCCGCTGAAACCCGTGCGATGGGAGGCATTTGTCCCGGCTGTGGCAAGCCCCTTACCGTGGGGGTGCTCAACCGCGTGGAAACCCTGGCGGATCGCCGTATCGAAGAGATACCTGATGGATTCCCGCCGTTTGAAAGCCTGATACCGCTGCACGATATCCTGTCCGAGGTCATGCAGGTGGGTCCGGGAACAAAAAAAGTCGCGCGGGCCTACCAGAGCCTTCTGGAAGACCACGGCAGCGAGCTGGAAATTCTCCGGCATGCAGCGCTTGAGGGTTTGGAGGCAACCGGTCCGCCGATGATCGGCGAGGCTTTAGACCGCATGCGTGCGGGCCGGGTGCGTCTGGCCGCGGGCTATGACGGCGAGTTCGGGAAAATCAAAATATTCAGCGAAGCCGAGCGGCGGGAATTGGTCGGGCAACGGCATCTTTTTGCAGCGGCACCCCAAAAGCGGAAAAAATCCAAACGCCTTGCCGACCCCATCAAAAAGCAAAGCCCTGACGTTCCGCACCCTGAAAATGAGCTGGACACGATGCCGACCTCGGGGGGGAACGCAAACGCCGGTCAGCGGCAGGCCATCACCCATGGATCGGGCCCGCTGATGATCGTCGCCGGGCCGGGAACCGGTAAAACCACGACCCTGACGCGGCGCATCGCACGACTGGTGGAGGAACGGAAGGTCCCTGCTGATCAGATTCTGGCCATCACCTTTACCGACAAGGCCGCCCGGGAAATGCAGCAGCGCCTTGCGCAGTTGCTGGGCGACGGCCAGCGGCCCCTCACGGCCACCTTTCATGCCCTCTGCTGGCAGCTTCGACAGGAATTCAGCGATGATCACACCGAATCAATCATCGGGGAGGAGGACAAGCTTTTCATCATCGCCGGCATCATGCGGCGTATGGCCGCCGAAGGGATCAAGGCGAGCCTGAAGCCCCGTAAAGTGGCGGCGCGCATCGAAACGGCCAAACAGAACCTGCAAGGACCGGATCAGTTTTTCGAATCCGTTGCGATGGAATCCCTCGACAGCCAGTTTGCGCGCGTCTATCGCCAATACCAGGCCTTTTTGCAGAAAGAAAAAAGGGTCGACTTCGACGATCTTATTTTTGATGTCGTGGTCCGGCTGGAAACCGACGATCTTTTCCGACAGGCCCTTCGGAATCGTTTTCGCCACGTTCTGATCGACGAATACCAGGATCTGAACCATGCTCAGTATCGACTGGTGAAGGCCATCGTACCCCCGGACGGCAATATTTGTGTGATCGGCGATCCGGATCAGGCCATCTACGGGTTTCGCGGGTCGGACACGGCCTACTTCAACCGCTTTGTCGAAGATTTTCCGGGTGCCGAGGTGATCCACCTGGACCGCAACTACCGATCGACGGAAACGATTCTGGAGGCCAGCTGGCAGATCATTCGCAACCGCGGCCGCAGTGCCGGACCGGGTATGATGGGCGCCCGTCTGGTGTCGGGCAAACAGGGACCTCCCAGGCTCGAGGTTCTGGAACAGTCGTCTGAAAAAGCCGAAGCCGTGGCCGTGGGCAAAATCATCGAAGCCCAGATTGGTGGTACCGGGTTTCTGGCCATTGACGCCGGTAAAGTGGACTCAGCCGCCGCGGCGCAGGATCGAAGCTTTGCCGATTTCGCGGTTCTGTTCCGCACCGCACGGCAGGCTGAGGTCTTGGCCGCCGTTTTTACACAGGCCGGTATACCCTTTCAACTGGCCAGTCGCCGGAAATGGCTGGATCAAACCGGGATCGCCCAACTGCTGGCCCTCTACCGTCTGTTGCACGATGCCGGCAGCGCGCACGATTTAGCCACCGCCGCCAGCGCCCTGCAGCCCGCGCTCGAAAAGTCGCTGGTCAACGCTTTTCTGGATTGGAAGGAAGGCCGGAACCTGTCCCTGTCACAAGCCCTTGCGATGCATACCGAGCTCCCGGGGGGCGTCCTGACGTTTGCCCAGCAGCAGCGGTTGAACGGTTTCATAGAGGCCCTCAATGCCCTTAAAGGTCGGCTGGAAGCGTTTGAAAATACCGCCGGCCGCCTTGCCGCCGTGGACCGCTATTCGGCTGTGCGGGAATTGCCGCGCCTGGCGCTGGCCTACGAGGATCACCTCGAACGCCTTCTCAAACTGGCCCAGGAATGCCGGGCCGACGACGCCAGGTTCATGGCCCGACTGGTCCTGCAGCGGGATGCGGACTGCCTCCGCGACGGCGTTGAAAAGGTGTCGCTGTTGACCATGCACGCGGCCAAGGGGCTCGAGTTTCCCGTGGTCTTCATCACCGGGTGCGAGAACGGGCTGATCCCCTTCGCGCGGCAGGAAGGCGAACCGGAGGATCTCGAAGAGGAGCGGCGTCTCTTTTACGTGGCCATGACCAGGGCCCGCGAAGCGCTCTACCTCGTTTGGAGTCGCCGCCGCATGCTCTACGGGCAGAAGCGCGAGCAAGCCCTGTCGCCATTCGTCGCCGACATCGAGGCCCGTCTGCTTGCTCACCAGAGCTATGAAAACGGTGGCAGACGCCGGGGGCGGCAAGTCCAGCTGAAGCTGTTCTAATACCCTATAGAAGCGGCATCTTGTGGCCCCAGCCGGCGTTCTCACGCTATTGAAATCCTCGGCGCAGACGCACGACGCTTGCGGTTTCAATAGCGCTGCGGTTTGTTGAACACCGACCGCTTTAAAATCCGGTGTGAAATCCCGCCGCAGTGAGGGCGCCGGAGCCAAAATCGACCACTTCTGCAGGGATATTAGTCATAAAAGGGTTGCACCAGACCTGCCAGCGCGGCGTAGGTCTGGGCGCCGACGAGCCGGCGGCCGTCGATCACAAAGGTCGGCACGGCATTGACGCCCAAGGCGTGCGAGCGCGCCCAGTCGCGGTCGACGAATTCGCTGAAGTCGCCCCGGGTCAGCACCGCTTCGATATCATCCCCGCGCAGCCCGGCCGCTGCCGCGATGGTTTTCAGCACCGGCACCCGGGCGATGTTCAGCCCGTCGGCAAAATAGGCCTGGAAGACCGCCCGGTGAAACGCCTCGCCGCGGCCCTGGGCTTCGGCCCACTTGCCCAGCTCTTGGGCGCGGCGGCTGTTGAAGGTCATGCGGCGGTCGCCAAAGGCCAGCCCCAGCTTATCGGCGGTTCGACGCAGGTGGGTCCGCATGGCGGATAGGTCGACGGCCCGCCCGACAAAGAGGTCTTCCAGCGACCGGCCCGCTTCCGGTGTTTCGGGGTGGAGCGGAAAGGCCGTCCAGCGGATCTCGATATCGAATGCCTGCTGCAGTCTTTCAATACGCCCGGTAATGAAATAGCACCAGGGTCAGA
>CAYMAR010000099.1:0-10629 GCA_964388465.1 uncultured Desulfobacteraceae bacterium | reverse complement strand
CGATCATGACCGAATCAGACGTGTTCAAAGCCCTCGTTGTCAACGAAACCGAAAAAAACACCTTCGTGCGCGGCATCGAGACCCGGACGTTGGACGATCTGCCGGAAGGAGATGTCACCGTGAAGGTTCACTACTCCTCCCTGAACTACAAGGATGTCCTCTCGGCCACGGGCAACCGCGGCGTCACCCGGAAATATCCCCACACACCGGGAATCGACGCGTCCGGCGTGGTGGCTGAAAGCACAGCGCCCGCGTTCCAGCCCGGCGACGAAGTGATCGTCACATCCTATGATCTGGGCATGAATACCCCCGGTGGCTACGGGGAGTACATTCGCGTGCCGTCTGGTTGGGTGGTGCCCCGGCCGGTGGGTTTGAGCCTGCGCGAGGCCATGATATACGGCACGGCCGGTTTCACCGCCGCCCTGTCCGTCTGGCGGATGATCGGCAACGGCGTCGAGCCCGATCAGGGTGAAATTCTGGTCTCCGGCGCCACGGGCGGGGTCGGCAGCATCGCCGTTTCGATATTGGCCAAGAGTGGTTACACGGTCGTGGCGGTCAATGGGGTCGTGGACGAGTCCGACTACCTGAAGGAAATCGGTGCCAAGGAGGTTATCCGTATCGAAGACGCCACGGACACCAGTGGGCGGCCGATGCTCAGAGGTCGCTGGGCCGGGGCCATCGACACGGTGGGAGGCGAGATCCTGGCCACCACGATCAAAACCGCCAATCCGAACGGCACGGTTACCTGTTGCGGGAATGTGGCCTCGCCGGATCTGCCCCTCAATGTCTTCCCCTTCATCCTGCGGGGCGTCACGCTGATCGGCATCGACTCACAGAATTGCCCCATGCCGATCCGCACCCGGATCTGGCAGAAAATTGCTTCGGATTGGAAGATCGACTGGCTTGAAAAGCTGACGACCGAGGCGCCCTTTTCCGACCTGGACGCGAAGATCGAGTTAATGCTTCAGGGCAAACACAAGGGGCGCACGATCATCAACATGGCTGAAATCTAATTTTCGCCGCATTCAGCCACGATGAGCGATATGGACCTCGAGGGCATTCAGCCGCCACCGCTGACCAACGACCTGATCGGCATCAGCCCGACTTGGCAGCAGGGCTGATGAGGGCAGCGCTGCCGGATGCAGGCAAGCTATGGTTTCGTTCTACAGCCTGATCATCTTCTTTTTCATCCTGGTCGTTCTCTATTCGGCAATCTCGCTGGCCCTGTCTTTCGGCGGCTGGCTGCAAAAACGATGGATCGGTCGAATCCAGTCCCCAGATTCCGGACGGCTCGGCGCCGTTGATGATCACACCGACCGTCTGAAAGCGCTGGCCTTCAAGGTGACGGTACCGCTCGTGCTGTTTTGCCTCACCCCGTTCGTGCTGATCTTCTTCTTTTTTTCCTAATCCCCGTGCTGTGCCAAGGGCTCCAACCAGGACGAGCGCTGACGGCCAGGACGGATTCGAATTTGCGCCCCGGGGCATCATGCACTAAAATGCCAATATGCTGAATCCGGATTTACCCGTCCTAAACGACCCGGAGAGCGAGCGCCTGCCGGCCGGTTTGCCAGCCGTCGTGGATGCCCATGTGCACGTTTTCCCGCCCAACCTTTTCAGCGCTGTTTGGCAATGGTTCGACGAAAACGCCTGGTCGATCCGTTATCGCATGAACACCCGGCAGGTATTTGATTACCTGCTGAGCCGTGGTCTGCGGCACGTGGTGGCTCTCCAATACGCCCATCGCCCCGGGATCGCCGAAACCCTCAACCGCTACATGGCCGAGGAAATTCGCGCCTACCGGGGGCGTGTCACCGGCATGGCCACTGTGTTTCCGGGCGAGGACGACACGGAAGGCATTCTCCGCCGTGCGTTTGGATTGGGGCTGGGAGGGGTGAAACTGCACGCCCATGTCCAGTGCTTTGACATGGTCGCCGAGGCGATGCAACCCATTTACGCGGTTTGCCAGGCGCAGCACAAACCCATCATCATGCATGTGGGGCGCGAGCCCAAGAGCTCGGCCTATCGATGCGATCCACATGCCATTTGCAGTGCCGGGCGCCTGGAACAAATCCTGGCGGCTTACCCCGATCTCAGGATCTGTGTTCCGCACCTGGGGTTCGATGAATTGACGGCCTATCGTCGATTGGCGGCTTCGTACGACAACCTTTGGCTTGACACCACGATGGTGTTGACCGACTATTTCCCGCTGGCCGAGGTGGTCGACCTGCGCGATTACCGGCCGGAGCGCATCATGTACGGCTCCGACTTTCCCAATATTCCCTATGCCTGGGATCGTGAGTTGAAGTGCTTAGACGGGGCGGGACTCGAGCGGTCGGCGCTCGACAGGCTCCTGTGGCAAAATGCGGCTGAGTTCTATCAATTCGAAATTTAGCACCCGATGCTCTGGCAACGCGCCGGATCAACCCCTCCAGCCATTCCG
The DNA here is from genome assembly GCA_964388465.1 of uncultured Desulfobacteraceae bacterium. Classification (GTDB taxonomy): domain Bacteria; phylum Desulfobacterota; class Desulfobacteria; order Desulfobacterales; family UBA5852; genus JABZFP01. The sequence goes on along the minus strand of CAYMAR010000099.1, from coordinate 8,189 downwards.
ATGGACCCGCTCGGGCTTGTAGCGTGTCTTTTCTTTCCCCGGTTTGACCGGCCACCCGATGACGGCGAAGCCCAGGGGAATGACCGGGTCGGGCAGGTTGAAAATCGCACGAAAGCGGGTGACGCGTTCCTCGACCGGATGGACACCGGTCCAGACGGCGCCCAGGCCCTGCCCATGGGCGGCCAGCAGCAGATTCTGCATGGCGGCGGAGCAGTCCTGAACCCAGAACCCCGCAAACTTCTCCAAGCGCAGGTCGCCGCAAACCAGAATTCCCAGCGGCGCCTGCGCGGCCATGCCGACATAGGGATGGACATCCTTCACCTGGGCCATCTTTTTCCGGTCATTAACGACGACGAACTGCCAGGGTTGAACATTGCCGGCGCTGGGGGCCATCATGGCGGCCTCCAGAATGGTACGGACCATTTCTTCGGAGACCGGTTTGTCTTTGTACTGACGAATGCTGCGGCGGGTATGGATGGCTTCCAACAATTCCATGATCATTCCTTTCAATCAGCGTCGAATCCAGCCCGATCGTTTTTTGACACCGTCAGATTTAACTGATATCGAAAAGGGGCACGCGAGGCCCAGTACAGCGGTATGTCAATGTTTTCCGATGGAAGATCGGCCGTGAAAAAGATCATCGTCAAAAAATTAGAGGGTGAGCTGGATCGTGAGCGGGTCATGCGCCTTGTCCGTGAAATGGCCGTGGATGCCGCCAGTTACCCGGATCGGAACATCCTCATCGATTATCGCGAAACAACGGCCACGGGCAAATCCATGGTCGATATCATGAAAATATCGGCGGAAATCAAGTCGTTTCAATACTTCTTCACCAACCGGGTGGCCACCGTCATCTCGCCGGACGAAAAGCGCTTCGAGGTTGCCAACAAAATGAAGGCCTGTCTCGTGATCATGGGGTTCCAGTACGAAGTGTTTACCGATTACGACAAGGCCCTGACCTGGCTGGCCCAAGGCTGAAACGCCCGTCGAATGCTCAATTGCTTCGCGTCAGCGGTGTTCCGGCGTGCATCACCGCATTCCATTTTCGCTAAATGATAAAAAAGGCGTTATTGTTCGTATCGAAAGCATGCGCTGGAACGCGTGTTTATCGGCGGTCCGGGCAGAAATGCGCCTGGGCGTCAGCCTTTCAGGCGAGCGGGCCGACTCGGCTGAATGGAGAGGAAGGGATCACCACAGGAAGCGCACGCCGGCGCCGGCCGGCGTTGTTCGGGTGATCTCACCGCATATTTCCATGGCCGCATGGCTGTTGCGGAATTGAAAATCGATGCAAAGCCGGTCTCCGGTCGTTAATGGCGTCGGTGACTCAAAGTACATGCCGTGGGAACTGATGTCGACCACGGTCCCCAGTCCGGCAGCGGTTCCGCTACGGTAGCTCATGGCGGTGGGGTAAGGCATTCGATTGGCCTGCCGCCGGTCGTCATCAAGACCGGTATTTCGGCGTTTGATTTTCATTGTCAACCTCGTGATAATGCTTGGTTGCAATCATAGGAATGATTATCAATGACAGCAGATTAAGCATTAATCGTGCCATGTCAGCGTTCACAGTGACGGTCTCGCAGATGCGGCTGTAAGTGTTGGGAAAACCCCAGATGCCCGCACAATGCGATGAGTATTATCATCGCACGAGGGGGTATGAGCGTCAACCACGTTTGCACGAATGCGGTCGATGCGTCAATGGGTTTTACAATCGCTGGCGGCCGCAGGGCTGGATGCCTTGCGCTCCGGACGTGGCGGGTGTGATGAACCCCGCGCATGGGCGTTCGGTTTACCATCGAAAATGGCCAAGTCGTCTTGGACGGGTCCCGGCATTGTTCGGCCATGCCGCGATCGTCACATCAAACGAAAGGGAAGCCGCATGTCGTTGAAACTGAATCGTTATAGTTCCCGCATCACCCAACCCAAATCCCAGGGGGCCTCGCAGGCCATGCTCTATGCGGTCGGCCTCGAAGAAGACGATATGGGCAAAGCCCAGGTGGGCATCAGCAGCGTTTGGTATGAAGGCAACCCTTGCAATATGCATCTCAACCATTTGGCGGCGGCGGTCAAGCAAAGTGTTGACGCGGCCGGCATGGTGGGGCTGCGATTCAACACGGTCGGGGTCAGTGACGGCATATCGATGGGCACCGAAGGGATGAGCTATTCCCTGCCGTCCCGCGATCTGATCGCCGATTCCATCGAGACCGTCATGCGGGCCCAATGGTACGACGCCAACATCGCCCTGCCGGGGTGCGACAAGAATATGCCCGGCTGCCTGATCGCCATGGCGCGGGTCAACCGGCCTTCTTTAATGGTCTACGGCGGCACCATCCGGGCCGGCGTGCTCGACGGCCAGCCCTTGGATATCGTATCGGCGTTTCAAAGCTACGGCGAATACTTGGCCGGAAGGATCGACGAGGATCGACGCCAGGCGATCGTGCGCCGCAGCTGTCCGGGTGCCGGGGCCTGCGGCGGGATGTACACCGCCAACACCATGGCATCGGCTATCGAGGCCATGGGTATGGCGCTGCCCTTCAGCGCCAGCCGACCCGCGGAATCAGAGGAAAAAAGCGACGAGTGTCGCCGTGCGGGACGGGCCATCCGCCGCCTGCTGGAAGCCGATATCAAACCGCGGGACATCATGACCCGGCAGGCCTTTGAAAACGCCATGGTGGTGATCACGGTGTTGGGGGGATCCACCAACGCTGTGCTGCATCTCATTGCCATGGCCCGGGCGGCGCGCGTGCCGCTCGGGTTGGAGGATTTTCAGACGGTGAGCGACCGGGTGCCGCTTTTAGCCGACATGAAGCCCAGCGGGCGTTATGTCCAGGAAGATCTTCACCGCATCGGTGGTCTTCCCGCATTGATGAAGTACCTGCTGGCGCAGGGGCTGCTGGACGGCGACTGTCTGACGGTCACCGGCCGAACGCTCAGGGAAAACCTGGCGGACGCCGAGGCGTTGTCCGCCGGTCAGCAAATCATCCGACCCTTGGAGAACCCCATTCAAGCTAATGGCCACATTCAGGTGCTGAAAGGCAACTTGGCCCCCGGAGGCGCCGTGGCCAAAATCACGGGCAAGGAGGGACAGCGCTTCCAGGGACCGGCCCGCGTCTTTGATTCCGAGGAAGCCATGCTGGAAGCGCTGGAGCAGGGGCGAATCGTCAAAGGCGATGTGGTCATTATCCGCTACGAAGGCCCCAAGGGCGGCCCCGGAATGCCGGAAATGCTGACCCCGACCTCGGCCATCATGGGTGCAGGGTTGGGCGCCGATGTGGCCTTGCTGACGGACGGTCGTTTTTCCGGGGGCTCACACGGGTTTATCGTCGGGCATATTACGCCCGAGGCCCAGGAGGGGGGTCCCATCGCTCTGGTTCAGGAGGGCGATCGGGTTATCGTCGATGCGGAGGGCAACCGCATCGATGTCGAACTCGACGACGACGAACTGGCGCGGCGGCGGCGTGAATGGAACGCGCCGCCCTATAAGGCGGTCAGCGGCGCGCTTCACAAATACATTCGCACGGTCGCGTCCGCCTCGGAGGGCTGCATCACCGACGGGTGAGCGTTCGCACAGGGCCGGGAACCATCAATCCTCGGCGGGCACCCGCGCTGCGGCAGGTGACAGCCAGGTTTCGTGATCGCGCTCAAAGCGGTCGATGGCATCCGCGTGGGCGAGGGTCAGATCGATGCCATCGAGGCCCTTGAGGAGCTGGTCTTTGACGCTGGCGTCGATGTCAAAGCGGAAGACGACCGGTTCGGGGCCGTGGAGGGTCAATTCCTGGGCCGCCAGCACCACCGTGGCCTCCAGGCCGGGATGGTCGGCGACCGTCGCGAAGATGATGTCGACCTCCGCCTCAGGCAGTTCAATCGCCAGGATGCCGTTCTTGGTGGTGTTGCTGCGGAAGATATCGGCAAAGCCGGGAAGGCGCTTGCCATCCCGCTCCACCCAGGGGGCGATGATGACCCGGTAGCCGTCCTGGGCCAGCGCCCAGACCGCATGCTCGCGGCTGGAGCCGCATCCGAAATTATTGCGGGTTGCCAAGATGGAGCGGCCGGCAAAACGGGCCTGATTGAGTTCGAAATCGGGGTTGGGCTGGCCGGCCGGCGTGTAGCGCCAGTCGAAAAAGGCGCTGGGGCCGTAGCCGGTGCGTTTGATCGATTTGAGAAACTGTTTGGGGATGATGGCGTCGGTATCCACATTGGCCCGATCGAGCGTTGCGACGATGCCCCTGTGGGTCGTGAACGGCGTCATGACTTTTCCTTTGGCATGTTTTTGAAGCCTCGCTTCAGACGGTGGGGCTTCAGGATTCCAGCCAGGAGCGAATATCCACGAAACGACCGGCCACCGCTGCGGCGGCGGCCATTTCCGGGCTGACCAGGTGCGTGCGGCCCCCCTTGCCCTGGCGGCCTTCGAAATTGCGGTTCGAGGTGGAGGCGCAGCGCTGCCGGGGACGCAACTGGTCCGGGTTCATGCCCAGGCACATGCTGCAGCCGGCAAAGCGCCATTGGGCGCCCGCGTTCTTGAAGATGCGGTCCAGCCCCTCGGCTTCCGCCTGCCGCCGGACCTGCTCCGACCCCGGGACGACCAGCAGCTCGACGTGTTCGGCTCTATGGCGCCCGTCCAGAACAGCGGCGGCCTGTCGCAGGTCCTCGATACGGGAATTGGTGCAGCTGCCGATGAAGACCACGTCGACATCCACGTCGGTCAGCCGCGTGCCGGGCGCAAGGCCCATGTACTCGAGCGCCTTGGCGACGTCCTCGCGGCTGTAACCGGGGAGGGCGTCGGGTTCGGGTACAACCTGATCGATGTCGATCACCATGCCGGGATTGGTGCCCCAGGTGACTTGGGGCGCAAGCGCGGCGGTGTCGATGGTCAGGGTGCGGTCGTAAACAGCATCATCGTCACCGGGAAGTGATCGCCAGTGGGCCAGCGCACGTTCGAAGTCTGCTCCCTGGGGGGCAAAGGGGCGTGCTTCGCGGGCGATATACTCAAAGGTGGTCTCGTCCGGTGCGATCATGCCGGCCCGTGCGCCGGCTTCGATGCTCATGTTGCAGATGGTCATGCGGGCTTCCATGGACAGGGCACGCACGGCTTCTCCGCCGTATTCAAGTACGTATCCGGTACCACCGGCCGTTCCGATCAGCCCGATCATTTTCAAAACCATGTCTTTGGAGAAGACGTGCGGTCCGGGTCGGCCGCTGAATGCGATTCTGAATGTCCCGGGTTTGCGCTGCACCAGGGTCTGGGTGACAAGGACATGTTCGACTTCGGACGTGCCGATGCCGAAAGCCAAGGCGCCAAAGGCGCCGTGGGTGGAGGTGTGCGAATCGCCGCAGACGATGGTGAGACCGGGCAGGGTCAGGCCGAGCTCGGGGCCGATCACGTGAACGATGCCCTGGCGCTCGTCGCCCAGGCCATAGAGCGGAATGCCGAAATCATCGCAATTGGTTTTAAGGGCATCCATCTGGGCACGCGAAATGGGATCGGCGATATCGAGGCGCCCGGCCGTGGTGGGAACGTTGTGATCCATGGTCGCAAAGGTTAGGTCAGGGCGGCGGATGTGGCGGCGGGCCAAGCGCAACCCTTCGAAGGCCTGGGGGCTGGTGACTTCATGCACCAGGTGGCGGTCGATATAAAGCAGCGTCGTCGCATCCGGCAGGTCGCGCACCACGTGCGCCGACCAGATTTTGTCGAATAGCGTTTTTCCCATGTCGGATGTCCACCTCGGATGAGTTAGAACGGCTGCGCGGCCTGCACGGAAGGCGTGGGCGGCGTTCGTATTGATTAAGCGCCAAGATGCCTATGATGGCCGACGGCGTCAAGTTTTTAATCGATGAGGTGGCCATTGCCCCAAAAGCGATTATAGTATCAGGCTGTTTCGATTAATCGCTTCCGATGGCCGACAGCCCTCGATGGGTCCTTGGTCCGGCAAGGGTCGTAAGCGCGATAAAAGGAAAGGTCCGACATCATGCAAGGCAAGGAGCTGGTGCTCAAGGCACTGCGCGATCAAGGCGTCCGGTACATTTTCGGCTACACCGGCGGTGCGATCATGCCGGTTTTCGATGAAATGGAAAAACAGCAATGTTTCGACTTTATCATGTCGCGGCACGAACAGGGGGCGGCCTTCATGGCCATGGGCCTTTCGCGCGCATCCGTTGGCATGCCCCGTCCGCAGATCGGCGTCTGCCTGGCCACGTCCGGACCTGGGGCCATGAATCTGGTAACCGGTATTGCCGATGCCGGCATGGACTCCGTACCCCTCCTGGCGATAACGGGCCAGGTGCCCACCGGCGTGATCGCCACCGACGCTTTCCAGGAAAGCGATGTCGTCGGGGTCATGCTGCCGCTGGCCAAGCAGACCTATATGCCGCTGAAAGTGGGTGAAATCGAAGAAACCCTGCATGAGGCGTTTTACGTCGCTGCCACGGGGCGCGGCGGACCGGTGGTGGTGGACATCCCCAAAGACGTCCAAATTCAGGAAGCCGGCGCGGGCTACCGCTTCGACCCCGAAGCCTACGAGCCCGACTTGCCTGGATTTTATTACTCGCCCGTGCCCGACCGGCAGCGTCTCCGAGACGCCGTGGAGATGATCAACCACAGCGAGCGCCCCGTCATTCTGTGTGGACACGGCATCATCAACGCCAACGGCGGCGGCTATCTGCGGGCGTTGGCCGAGAAGGCCAACATCCCCGTGGCGTTCACCCTGCACGGGCTCTCGGCCCTCCCGGTGGACCATCCGCTCAGTTTGGGCATGGTGGGGATGCACGGCACGGTGGAGGCGAACCGGGCCCTGCTGAAAGCCGATCTGATCATTTCCCTGGGCATGCGTTTCGATGACCGCGTCACCGGCAATCTGGACAGCTTCGCGCGTGATGCCAAGGTCATCCACGTGGAGATCGATCCATCCGAGATCGATAAGAACGTGCGCACCTCGGTGGACATCAATGCCGACGTCGGCGAAGCGCTTAAACTTTGGCTCCAGGCGCCTGAACTGACCCCCAAGCCCAGGCAGCACTGGTTTGCGCAGATTGACGGTTTCAGGGGCGAGATCGCCGAGGCGATCGAACAGGAAATCGACGGCGGCGTCGGGCGCGAGGGGCAGCTGCTCATGAAGACCATCACCCGTCGTTTGTCGGAGGTCACCGGCGGGCGGGATATCATCGTTTCCGACGTGGGTCAGCACCAGATGATCATGGCGCGCTTCTACAATTTCCAGACGCCCAACAGCTGGTTCACATCCGGCGGTGCCGGCACGATGGGGTGCGCGCTGCCCATGTCCATCGGTGTCAAACTGGCCCGGCCGGACGAGCGGGTTTGGTCGGTCAGCGGCGACGGCGGATTCCAGATGAACATCCAGGAGTTGGGCACCATCATGGAGCATGACATCGACGTCAAGATTCTTTTGATGAACAATGGCTACCTGGGCATGGTGCGGCAGTGGCAAACCCTGTTCTACGACGGCCGTTTTGCCGGGACCCCCATGAAGAACCCCGACTTTGGCGCCATCGCGGGGGCCTACGGGATTCCGCACCGCCGGGTGACCGCCGTGGACGATATCACCGCCGCACTCGAGGCGGCGGCCGGGCATCGCGGGGCCTACATGCTGGAGTTCCTCTGCGACCCGAGCGAAATCGTGCTGCCCATGGTGCCGGCCGGCGGCGGCATCGCGGACATGATCGTGACCCCACCGGGCAGCCCATAATGGGCGCCCATCCCTGGTCTGTTTTCGAGTGATGGTGGCTGACCCAGGACCCTGCCGCTGGATGTCGGCATCATACGCTCTTTCCAGACGGGCCCGCTTGAAATGTGATACCGATGACGGAGGCGAAAATGAACGCTGCGCCGAAGAAGCGACGCGCCATCCTGTTGTTTGCCCTCAACCGCCCCGGCGTGCTCAACAAAATCTTCATGTTGATCCGCCGCAAGATGTACAACGTCGAAACCGTCACGGCCTGCAAAACCCGCCAGGCCGGCATCAGCCGCGTGGTCCTGACCCTGCGCGAGGACGACGACGCGAAGGTTCTTCAGGTCTTGCGCCAGATCGAAAAAATGACGGAGGTCATTTCCGCCCGCGAGCTGCACACCGATCGCAGTTTCTGGCGGGAGGTGGCCATCGTTAAATTCGAAGCGGACGAGGTTCTCATCGAAGCACTCAAGGCCCGGTTCAATTTTGATATCCTCGACCGCCAGAGCC
>CAYMAR010000098.1:0-10787 GCA_964388465.1 uncultured Desulfobacteraceae bacterium | reverse complement strand
AGCACCATGCCGAAAAGCAGACCGGCCACGATCGAACTGGCCAGAATTTCCATGCATTTCCCCTGGGATTAAGTTTGAATTGGCATGTCTCCCGCTTGGCGGAAGAAAGTTTATCAATGCGGCCGTAAATCAGCCCTGAGTTCTGACGCCGCTTTTAACAAGGCTCTGCGTTGCTAATTGAGGACCGACTGCGGTTCGGCCAGTCCGGAATACATCCTCTAGTGCCCCGCTTTCTCCTGCGCGTCGGTAATGCAGGCGGCGCGCATCGGAACTCGCTATGCTCAACCAGGCCGATGCACTTTACCCGCCCGCCTCACCGATGCTCGGCGCGGGGCAAAGGGTGATTTAAGCAGACGCCAAACATAGCTTCAGAACATCCTCCGGCGAAAATCTCTATTGCCTGGAGATTACGTGGTCAGCCAGAAAGGGTAGATTTTGGTTCCAGTCAAGGCTGCAGCCCTTTGCGCACCGCAGGCGTAGCCTACGCTACGTCGAGGATGTTCAAAGGGCGAAAACGCAGACCGGGGCCGAAAGATGCCTTTTCTGGCTGATCACGATTACCATTGGGGGAACGGATAAATCATATCCGCCGAGGCCACGTCGAAGGGGTAGACGATTTCGACCCCCATCTGGCCGTTGGCCCCTTTCTGGTACTGGCCGATCAGGCCGGAGCCCATGATGTTCTGTCCCATTTCACTGCCCGTGTCGGCGAACTTGACGCCGGCCCAGGGCACCACGAGTTCCTTGCCCGGAATCTCGATGGCGTTGGCCGCCTTCTGGATGGCCGCCGGCTCGCTCGATCCGGCCATCTCCAGCACGTGAATCCAGGTCTGCAGGCCGGTGAAGGCCCGGGCCGAAGCGCCGCCCAGGTCGTTGCCGGTCTGGGCCTTGTAGAGGCTGTTGACCTGGCCGGCCACCGGTTTGATCTGGACCACCTGGGGCAGAAAGACCGAACGGGTCAGGATGCCCTCGATGGCATCGCCCAGGGTGCTGCGGAATTCCGGTTTGTCGAACCCGGCGTCCTGACCCCAGATGATCCGGGGCTGGACTTTCTGCGTTTTGAGGGTCTTCACCATCAGAATCGCATCCGAGGTGTAGGAGGCGAACAGGAGCACACTGGCCTTGGAGGCTTTGAGGGAGCGCACCTCGCTGGAGAGGTCGGGGGATTTGTCCGAATAGAGCAGGGATTTGCGCAGTTTGAAGTCATATTCGGCGGCCATTTCCTGGATGACCTTGGAAACGTAGGACCCCCACTCGCTGTTCTCGCAGGCCGAGGCCATCAGGTTGATGTCCTCGCGGGGCACCGCCTTGACGCCGCGCACCTTGCCATCGCTCAACCCCACCAGGAAATCGAAAAGGTCCTTGGTGAACCAGCGGTCGTGGGGGGTGGTGCGCCAGAACCATTTGAAGCCACGCTCGGTCAGCCCCGGGGAAGTCGAGGAGCCGTTGATCATGGGCACGCCGTACTGCTCGCAGACCGCGCTGACGGTCTTGGTCACCGAGCTGTGGTAGCAGCCCAGGATGCCGTCGACCTTGTCGTCCAGGATCAGTTTCTTGGCCAGGTCGGCCCCCAGGGTGGGGTTGCCTTCGTGGTCCTTGAAGATCAGCGTAATCTTGGCGCCGCCCATACTCTGAATACCCGAGGCCTTGGCCATGGTCATGTCGATATCGCCGTGAGCCTCGTTGCAGAGCTGGGCTGCCAGTTCGGCCCCGGCACGCAGCTCACGACCGGCCGCGGCCGCGCCGCCGGTGAGCGGGTAGATGACCCCGATCTTGATTTCCTTGACCGCCAGGGCGGGCGCGGGCGCCAGCAGAGCGCCCAGAAGGGCCAGTCCGGCCACCACCGCCGTTATTTGGAGCAATCTTTTCATGGTGATCCTCCTTCCACGTCCTTCGTGCTGCGTTGGGGTTGTCACTACGGTACCAAACAAAAAAAGCCCTGAAACATCAGGGCCCGCAGGCAGTGTTGGCGTTACCACCGGAAGTAAAAATGAATGGCGTTCATTCGAGGAGTCATACTGGATGCCCCCGGCCCTGTCAAGATGCGGGTTGCGCCGGCCGTCGGCCGGCCACCCCTTGAAAAATCAGAAAATGGCCACGTGTTCGTCCCGGAGGTCCGAAACGAACATGTGACCGGGCGCATGGGTGACGACCCGATCCAGCCGGGCGGCGGTGACCGCCAGCGACGAGGTGACCCCGCAGGCCCAGAACACCGGAATTTCATCCGGGCGAATGGTCACGGGGTCGCCGAAATCGGGGCGATCCAGGTCGCGGATGCCCAGCACGGCCGGATCGCCCAGGTGGATCGGGGCGCCGTGGGTCTGGTGAAACCGGGTGGTGACCTGAACGGCACGGACGGCCTGCGCGGGCGTCATGGGGCGCATGGTGACCACCAGGGGCGCCTCGAAAGGGCCCGCCGGGCGGCACGCGCGGTTGGTGATGTACATCGAGACGTTCTTGCCCTCGGCGATGTTGCGCACCGGCAGCCCAGCGGCCAGCATAGCGTTTTCAAACGAAAAACTGCAGCCCAGGAGAAAACTGACCGTGTCTTCCCCGAACCACGCCCGCACGTCGGTCACCTCTTCGGTGAGTCGGCCTTCGCGGAAAAGCCGGTAGAGCGGCAGGTCGGTGGTCAGGTCGGCCCCCGGGGCGATGGCCGGTTCGCTCTGGCCGGGTTCGAGCACGTCCAGCACCGGACAGGGTTTGGGGTTGCGGGTGCAGAAGAGAAGAAATTCGAAGGCCCGCGTCTTGGGCAGCATGACCAGGTTGGCCTGCAGGAAGCCGGTGGCCGCCCCGCTGGTGGGGGTGGTCCATTCGGCTCGGCGGATCCGGGCGCGAAGTTCGGCGGGGGTGATGTCGGCGGTCATGGTGTCGTCTCCATTTGAATGCGGTCGATAATAAACCTTTTTGTCCGTTTAAATTATTACAGCAACCACGCTAACCAATGACTTTGATGATTGAATAGTTCTTCTGTCGATAAACTGCAAATCACGCATTCATAATTAAGCCGCTTGCTTTTTATTGGAGGAATGGTGCTGGGGCTGAATCCAACATTCGCGTGTCCATCAAGAAACGGTGGCGTTTGGTTCTGCCAAATGCGCCCAAACGCTGGCCCGGGGCGAAAGATGCCGTCTCGGGGTGGACATTAGATGCCCAGTTTGACCATGTGAATGATATCCTTGAGCATGGCGGCCGCCGCGCCGGTGGGGGAGCTGTGGCCGCCGGTCACGGTGATGCGGCCCATGGTGTCGGTATCGTAGCTGATGCCCTTTTCGGACAGGTGCACGCTGGCCAGGGGGTGGTCGGCCGGGAGCGCCTCGGGAGCCACCTTGACGACAGGTCCGTTCGCCGTCATACGCGCCGCGCCGACGAGTTTGATGACCTGGCCCGCCGCCTGGGCCGCGGCCATGTCGTCCGGGGTCACCCCGGTGATACCGACCGTTTCCACCGCGCCGGGGTCGAGGGCCAGATCGAAAAGGGTGTTGGCGATGACGACGATCTTGTTGCGTGTGTCGAAACCTTCCACGTCCAGGGTGGGATCGGTCTCGGCGATGCCCAGCGCTTGGGCGTCGCGCAGGGCGTCTTCGTAGGCGCAGCCTTCGCGGGCCATGCGGGTCAGGATATAATTGGTCGTGCCGTTGAGAATGCCTTCGATGGCCTCGATGCGGGCGCCGGCCGTGCACAGCTGCCCCACATCGAGGGTCGGCAGGGCGGCCGCCGTGGCCGCACTGAAACGGATGCGCACACCCTTCTCCCGGGCCCGGTCGAGGATTCGGCGGTAGTCGCGTACCAGCGGCCCCTTGTTGGCGGCGATGATATCCACCCCGTTTTCGATGGCCGCCAGAAAGTGGGAACGGGCCGGCTCGGCGTCTTTCAGGTCGGTGGGGGTGGTTTCCACCAGAATGCCGCCATCCGCCCCGGCAAGCAGCTCGAGCGCCGTCAGGCCGGGACGGCCGCACCTCTCGAAGGCCTCGACCGCACCGCCGGCTTCGACGAAATCCACAAGACGGGCGGGCGGCAGGCCGTCGGCGGCAGCCACCGCGGCCCCGCCGATGTCGACCACGGCCTTCAACCGCAGGTCCAGATCGTAGCGTACGGCCAGATCGTCTCGCTTGCTTGCGATCAGGCGGGCAAAGGCCCGGCCCACGTTGCCGAATCCGCAGAGGATGATGTGCCTGGCGATGGTCATCAGCGATAGCTCCGGGCAATCAGCTGGTGGTAGGCAGCACCCTCCACCGCGGCCTCCACAACGACGGGCCCAACGGTTTGAAACGCCGCCGCGAGGGCCCGTTTGAGCGCTTCGGGGGTGTCGGCCCTGTGGACCGGCACGCCGAAGATACACGCGGCGCCGAGGAAGTCGTGATCGTAGAGCACGGAAGTCGCGGGATCACAGCCTTTCCAGCCCTGTTTGACCTCGATCAGGCTGAGCATCCGATCGGCCAGGATCAGGATGACGCAGTCCAGCCCCAGGCGGCGGGCGGTGACCAACTCGCCGGCCATCATGGTGAACCCGCCGTCGCCCGTCACAGCCACCACGGGAACCTCCGGGCGACAGGTGGCCGCCGCCAGAGCGGCCGGGACGGCGAACCCCATCGAGGACCAGCCGTTGGTCATGAGCAGGCGCCCCGGGGCCGGCGTGGGCCAGAGCTGGCCGATGAGATGCGTGTGGGCGCCCACGTCGCAGGTCACGATGCCCTCGGGCGGCAGAATCTCCCGCAGGATCTCGAGCGCCTCGGTGGGACCCAGGGCGTCGCCGCCGGGGCGCAGGGCCGCATGGAGGCGGCGGCGGTGGTCGGCCAGGTGCTGCAAGTCCCAATCCGCGGCGGTCAGTTGAACCGTGCCGAAAAAACCAAGGGTCGCCCTTAAATCGCCAATGACGTCGGCGGCCAGGTCCACCGAAGCCGCCACGTCGGCCGGCCGGGTGTCGATATGGACCAGCGGAACGTCCGGCAGCCATTCTTCGTAATTGAACTCCACCGGATCGTAGCCGATACCCACCACGAGGTCGGCCTCGCGGATGACGTCGGCCAGAAGGTCGCTGCGGGCATGAAAGAGAACCCCGGTATAGAGCGGGTGGTCTTCGGGTATGAGGCCCTTGGCCATGGGGGTCACGACGACCGCGGCCTGGAGTTTTTCCGCCAACCGCATGATTGGGGGGCCAACACACAGGCGTTGGGCCGTAAGGCCCAAGGCCAGCAGCGGGCGCCGGGCCCGGCCGATCCTCTCCGCCGCAACGGCCAGGACGTCGGGGCCTGCGAGCCGCGGCGCCCCCGGGGGGCCGGCGTTCGGCGGTGCGGCCGCCGCCGGCTGTTCGGCCAGATCACTGGGCAGCCCGATGTGCACCGGCCCCGGGACCTCTTCGCAGGCCGTCCGCACGGCGCAATCGACGACGGCGGCGATGTCCGCACGGCCCGCGCGTAGGGTCTGTTTGGTCAGCGGCGCGAACAGGGCCTGGTGGTCGATATTCATCTGCATTACCCGGCGGCGCATGGCGTCGCTCGGCTCGGTAGTGGCGGCGATCAGCGCGGAGCGGTCCAGCCAGGCGCAGCCCACCCCGGTGGCCAGGTTGGTGGCCCCGGGACCGAAGGTGCCGTGGCACAGGCCCGGCCGACCGGTCAGCCGGTAGCAGACGTCGGCCATGAAGCCGGCGGAAGCCTCGTTGGCCACCACCGTGAAAGACATACCGCGGCGGCGCATGGCTTCCATGTAAGGAATCCAGGGGCCTCCCGGAATGCCGAAGGCGTGGCGGACATCATGGTCGACCAAGCGTTCGACGAAACATTCGGCGACGGTGGACATGGGTTTCCCTTCGCGTTGTGCCGGGCGGGCGCGGACAATAAGGGGATGCTGACAAAATCAGCGCTGTAGCACAATCACCCGACGGCCGCAACCGCGGCCAGCAGGCAGGCCGCCCCGTCGGAACCGGCATCGGCCCTGTTCACGCCGGGTGACAATTCGCCCCGCTGATTTACAAGCGGACACAGACCGGTTATCTTGACTTGAGCTGTCGATCCGTCTGCGCGGGAGGCCCTATGGACGCTGCCAGGCCCAACGGCCAGGACCCCACGGAATTCTATTCCCATTTCAAGATCTACCACGAACTCATGCCGCACAAGGTGCGGGAGATTCTCCTGGTGTCGAGTCCCTACGATGCCTACATCATGGAAGAAGACGGCAGCCTGGCGGCACGCATCATCCATGAATACAGCGGTCTCAACCTCAGCCAGCCCCCGCGGGTGACACGCACCTCCTCGGCGGCAAAAGCCGTTGAGCTGGCGACCCAAAAGGATTTCGATCTGGTCCTGACCATGCCCTTCCTGGAGGAGATGGATGCCTGCCGCCTGGGACGCCGCATCAAACGCCGCCGGCCCGACCTGCCGGTGATCCTCCTGGCCCACAGCGTGCGCAGCATTGCACCCTTGCCGCATAACGGCCACTGCGACGGCGTCGACCAGGTTTTCATCTGGACCGGGAATTCGGACCTGCTGATGGCCCTGGTCAAGTCGGTGGAAGACCGGCTCAACGTGGAGGCCGACACGCAGGCCGCCCAGGTGCGCGTCCTGATCCTGGCCGAAGATGACCCGGCCGATTATTCTTCGTTCCTGCCCCTGATCTACAAGGAAATCGTCCGGCAGACCCAGGTGGTGCTGGGCAGCGGGCTCAACGAGGACCATCGCCTGCTCAAAATGAGGGCCCGGCCCAAGATCCTGCACGCCCGCAGCCATGAAGAAGCACTCGCGCTGTACCGCCGGTTTCGGTCCTATGTCTCGGGGGTGATTGCCGCTGCGCGGCTGCCCCGGGAGGGTCGGCGCGACGGCGAGGCCGGAGGGGCCCTGCTGACCCGTTTTCGTGAAGAATTCGGCGATTTGCCGCTGCTCCTTCTGGGGGACGACCCGAAACAGCGCGAAAGGGCCGACCACATTCCGGCCGTCTTCGTGGACAAGAACGCACCGGAACTCCTCGATGCCATTCACGCCTTTTTTCTGGATCACCTGGGTTTCGGCGATTTCGTGATGCGCCTGCCCGACGGCACCGAAGTGGGGCGCGCCTCGGACTTGCGCTCCCTGGAGCAACTCGTCGCACAGATCCCCGAGGCCGCGCTGCGCTATCATGCCGAGCGCAACCATTTCTCCAACTGGCTCATGGGGCGCTCGGAGATCGGCCTGGCGTCGGCCTTCCGAGCGGTGCCGGCCGAGGATTTCGCCAGCGCCGATGAAATGCGCCGTTACATCGTCTCCAGCATCCACGCCCTGCGCATCTGGCGCCAGAAAGGCGTCGTGGCGCAGTTCCGGGCCGACACCTTCGATGCCGGTGTGATGGATTTCGTCAAAATCGGCCGCGGTTCACTGGGTGGCAAGGCCCGGGGACTGGCCTATATGTCCGCCCTCCTGCACCAGAGCACCCGGCTGCATGCGAAATATCCGGGCGTCACCATCCGCATCCCCCGTTCGCTGGTCATCGCCACCGACCATTTCGAAGCCTGCATGCAGCAAAACGACCTGGCCCGGCGGGTCCGGAACGCCCGCGATGACGAAGCCATCGCCGCCCTCTTTCAGGCGGCCGATTTTCCCGAAGGCCTCCGGGAGGATCTCGCGGCTTTTCTGGCGCAGGTGGACGTCCCGTTGGCCGTGCGCTCGTCGAGCCTGCTCGAGGACGCCCAGCACCAGCCCTACGCCGGCCTTTACGACACCTTCATGATCCCCAACAGCCATCCGGACCCGGCGGTGCGTCTGGAGCGCCTCGTGGCGGCGGTCAAGAGCGTCTACGCCTCGACCTTTTATGCCGGACCCCGCGCGTTTTCACGCGCCAGCGCGGGACGGCCCCACAAGGACGCCATGGCCGTCATCGTCCAGGAACTGGTCGGACAGCGCCAGGGCGATTACTTCTACCCGGCCATCTCGGGCGTGGCCCAGTCCCACAATTACTATCCCATCGGCAAGATGAAACCCGCGGACGGCATCGCCCAGGTGGCCCTGGGCATGGGCAAAACCGTGGTGGACGGCGAACGGGCCCTGCGGTTCGCACCGCCGCATCCGGAGGCCTTGCCGGCCTTTTCCACCGTGGACGACATTCTGCAGAACGCCCAGCAGACCTTCTACGCTCTGAAGATCAAGACGCTGCCCGATGCCCCGCGTTTCGACGATGATGCCAACCTGGTCAAGCGCGAGGTGGCCGCGGCGGAACGTGAGCTCCCGGTGCGCCAGTTGGCCGGCACCTACATCGTCGATGAGCACCGCATCCGCGATTCCGGATTTCTCCAGGGCCCCAAAGTGCTGACCTTTGCCGGTGTTCTCAAATACGACCTGTTTCCGCTGCCCGCCCTGCTGACGGATATCCTGCGCCTCGGGCGCCGGGGCATGGGGGGCGCCATCGAAATCGAATTCGCCGTGAACCTGGACCCGTCCGCCCCCGGTAGGGGCGAATTCTTCCTGCTGCAGATGCGCCCGATGGTGATGGCCGCGCAGCGCCGCGTGGTCGATATCAGCCCGCAGGAGGCGGACACCGCCCTTTGTCACGCCACCCGCTGCCTGGGCAACGGGGAGAGCGGTTCGATCCGCGATATCGTCTACGTGAAGCCGGAAGATTTCGATCATGCCGCGACACCCCAGATGGCCGAAGCGATCGGGCGGCTCAATGCCCGCCTGTCCAGCGAGAAGCGGCCCTTTCTTCTCGTGGGACCCGGCCGCTGGGGATCCGCCGATCCCTGGCTGGGCATCCCGGTCAAATGGCACCACATCTCCGGTGTGCGGGCCATCGTCGAACTGCGCAACGGTCCGATCAACGCCGAGCCGTCGCAGGGTTCCCATTTTTTCCAGAACATCATATCCATGGGCATCTTCTATCTGACCGTGGCGGATAAGGGTGAAGATTTCTTCCGTTGGCATCTTCTCGAAGGGGCCGAAGTCGCCGACGAAACGACATTTGTGCGCCATGTGCATCTGCGCCGCCCCCTGACGCTGAAAATCGACGGACGACGGTCCCAGGGGGTGGTGATTATGGGTTGAAGCGCCACAGGCATCGTGTTAGGGGGGGCGTGCCCCATGCCGGCTTGGGGTCATTCGGCTTTTCCGATGGATGCATGCGGAAGACCAGAGCGGCCCAACATTTGGCATCAAGGCCTCGAAGCGCATTGACAACTTCTCACGGGGTGGCAGGGAGGGGCCCCGCGGATTCAGGGAGGGAGGCGAAAATGACGGATATTCTACAGCAGGTCAAAGACCGCGACCCGGGGGAGCGCGAATTCCACCAGGCGGTGATGGAAGTGGTCGAGTCCGTGCAGCCGGTGCTGGAACGCAACCCGGAATACCGCAAGGCCGCGGTGATGGAGAGGATCACCGAACCGGAGCGGGTGATTCTCTTTCGGGTGCCCTGGGTGGACGACCAGGGGCAGGTGCGGGTCAATCGCGGCTTCCGGATCGAGATGAACAGCGCCATCGGCCCCTACAAAGGGGGCTTGCGCTTTCACCCGTCGGTGAACCTGAGCATCCTCAAGTTTCTGGCCTTCGAACAGGTCTTCAAGAACGCGCTGACCACGCTTTCCATGGGGGGCGGCAAGGGCGGCTCCGACTTCGATCCCAAGGGCAAATCGGATCTCGAGGTCATGCGCTTCTGCCAGAGCTTCATGACCGAACTCTCGCGGCACATCGGGCCGGACACGGACGTGCCCGCCGGCGACATCGGCGTGGGCGCACGCGAGATCGGCTTTCTTTTCGGCCAGTACAAGCGGCTGCGCAACGAGTTCACCGGGGTTCTGACCGGCAAGAGCCTGGGCTGGGGCGGCAGCCTGATCCGCCCGGAGGCCACCGGCTACGGCAGCGTCTACTTCGCCGCTGAAATGCTCAATACCCGGGGCGAAACCCTGGAAGGCAAGACCTGCCTGGTGAGCGGTTCAGGCAACGTGGCCCAATATACCACCGAGAAGGTGATCGAAATGGGCGGCAAGGTGGTCACCCTTTCCGACTCGGCCGGATATATCTTCGATGAATCCGGGATCGACGGCGGCAAGCTCCAATTCGTCAAGCGACTCAAGAATGTGCGCCGCGGCCGGATCAAGGAGTACGCGGACAAGTACCCCGAGGCGGTCTATACCGAAGCCGACGCCTCCCTGGACCACAACCCGCTCTGGAACCACAAGGCCGACTGCGCCTTTCCCAGCGCCACCCAGAACGAGATCAACGCCAAGGACGCTCAGAATCTGGTCGACAACGGCGTCAAACTGGTCAGCGAAGGCGCCAACATGCCCTCCACCCCGGAGGCCATCAATATCTTCATCGACAACCAGATGCTCTACGCCCCGGGCAAGGCCGCCAATGCCGGCGGGGTGGCCACCTCCGGGCTCGAGATGGCCCAGAACAGCATGCGCCTCAGCTGGCCGCGGGAGGAAGTCGACAAGCGCCTCAAGCAGATCATGACGAGCATTCACGCCACCTGTCTGGATGCGGCCGCCGAATACGGCCATCCCGGCAACTACATGATGGGGGCCAATATAGCCGGTTTTACGAAGGTGGTGGATGCGATGCTGGATCAGGGCGTCGTCTAATTCCCGAAGACAGGCGGCATCTTTCCGCGCCAGGCGGCGTTCTCGCCTCCCGCCGGTCCTCGACGTAGCGTAGGCTACGCCTGCGGGCGTCGGTCGCCTGCGGCCTGGCCTGACACGAAAATCTACCACCTGTCTTCGGGAATTTATGGGGTTGCGGCCACGGGCGGCATCTCTCCGCGTTAGGCGGCGTTCTCGCCTCCCGCCGGTCCTCGACGTCGCGTAGGCTACGCCTGCGGGCGTGGGGGTT
>CAYMAR010000097.1:8740-10945 GCA_964388465.1 uncultured Desulfobacteraceae bacterium | reverse complement strand
CCGCCTGGGGGGCGCCGATTCACGGCCACCACGGCGGCCCACTCGATCTGCTGCCCCCCCTGCCGGGCGCCGGGGGCATCGATCTGCCCGCACTGCCGTGGCCGGAGAGGACCGGCGGGATCCATGACCCGATTTGACCCCGAGCCGCAAACACCCCTGACGGAGACACGAACCGCTATGCAAAAATCTTCCACCGGACTGCCGGCCCACGTCGCCGGCGCACTCTGCTATCTGCTGGGCTGGATCAGCGGCCTGATCTTTTATCTGATCGAGAAGGAAAGCGATTTCGTCCGCTTCCACGCGGCCCAGTCGATCATGGTCTTCGGCACGCTGACGATCGTCAGCATCGTCATCCAGGTGCTCCCCTTTCTGGGGCAGCTGGTCGGCGCGCTGCTGTCGCTTCTGGGTCTGGCGCTTTGGATCATCCTGATGGTCAAGGCGGCCCTCAAGGAGCGTTTCAAGCTGCCCTATGTGGGCGACTGGGCCGAAGAATATGCGCGTAAGAAGATTCTCTGATACCGGCGGCGACACGGGTACCCCGTGCCGTATGACTTCGAAAGATTGATACGCGCATCTGGACGCCTATTTTCGGGCCCTCCCCCTCAGCCGACCGGCGATCGGGGGAGGCGTTCTCCTGGCCGACCCTTTGCCGGCGGCCCTGCCCCAGGAAATTTTCTTTCGCTGCTTTTTCTTTCACCGTTAGCGGCGCCTGTTTCCCCACCCGACGGTGATAATCGTGGTCAGCGCCTTGAGTTTCGGCCTGGCCCACCTATAGCAAGCCAACGGGATGGCCCCGCCGTTCGCCTTTCCGGGGGACTTGTCTTTGGGTGGCGTTACGTTCGAACACGCGCCCCGCTGGCTGTCAGCATCGAATAGGCCCTCTGGGGTCATGATCTGTTCACCGTGGGGATTGGATGGTTTTTCTACAGCGGGACCATCCGATAAACCGGCCGGCCACCCACGCGCAATTGAGTTGGATGGGTTTTTGGTGTATCGTGACGCCATATCCGTAAAGCGTTGGCCGAATTGCAGGAGGACGCGATGCCAGGACACCTGGTGCTCATCGGTGCCGGACATGCACACCTGACGGTCATGAAGGAACTGGCCGGGATCATCGCCCGCGGACACCGGGTCACCGTGGTGAGCGACGGCAAATTTCAGTACTACAGCGGTATGGGACCGGGCCTCCTGGCCGGTCGGTATCGGCCGGCGCGGATTCGGTTCGACGTCGCCACGATGGTGGGCGCTCGCGGGGGGCAGTTCCTGAACGACCGCGTCGAGCAGATCGATCCGCACCGTCGACGGCTGGTGCTTGCTTCCGGAGCGCACCTGACCTACGATACGCTCAGCCTCAACACGGGCAGTATCGTGCCCGGACCCGCCACGCAAAAAACCAGCATCCGTCTCTATCCCGCCAAGCCGGTCGAAGTCTTCATGACCGCCCGTGCCGATATCGCGGCCCGCCTGGCAAAGCAGGCCTTGAAGATCATCGTGGCCGGCGGCGGCCCCGCCGGCGTGGAGGTCGCGGCCAATGCCCGGGCGCTGATCCGCCGCCTTCGCGGTCAGGCCGCGATTACGCTGATCACCCGCGGCACCCTGCTTTCACAATTTATTCCGGCCGTGCGCCGCAAAGCGCTGGCCAAACTCAAACGCCTGGGCATCCGTGTCATGGAAAGCGCGTCGCTGGCCGCCATCGACGATCGGGCCGTGGTACTGACCAACGGCCGCAAGCTGCCCTGCGACACGCTTTTTTCAGCCGTGGGAACGCAACCCCCGCCCTTGATCCGGTCTTCCGGCCTGGCCGTGGACAAGAGCGGCGGCCTCCTGGTCAACCATCATCTGCAGTCGGTGTCGCATCCAGAAGTCTTCGGCGGAGGGGACTGCATCGCCTTTCAACCCCGCCCGCTGGCACGGGTGGGCGTTTACGCCGTACGCCAGAACCCCATCCTCCACCACAACCTTTTGGCCGCCTTGGAGGGCGGGGCGCTTGAACCGTTTGTGCCGCAGCAGGATTATCTCCTGATTCTCAACATGGGCGACGGCACCGGCATTCTCAATCGCGGCCGGCTGACCTTCGCTGGCTGGCCGGCTTTCTGGCTCAAGCACGTTATCGACGATCGCTTCATGCGGCGCTTCCAACTCTCGAACGAACGCCGCAACGGAATGAATACGGCCGACCGGGGGGCGGCCCCCGCATGACGACAT
>CAYMAR010000097.1:3703-8640 GCA_964388465.1 uncultured Desulfobacteraceae bacterium | reverse complement strand
CGTTGCCATCGAGGCCGTGCCGCATGATTTCGAGGCGTTGAACAACCGCGGCTTCGCCCGCATCTATACCGGCGACTTCGACGGCGCCATCGCCGACTGCAGCCAGGCGATCAAATACAATCCGGGATCGGCCAAATCGTACAACAACCGCGGCTTCGCCTACATCTTCAAGGAATCCTATCCGGCCGCCGTGAAGGATTTCGACCAGGCCCTCGCCATCAACCCACGCTATGTGGACGCCTACAGCAACCGTTGCCTGGCCTATATCCGCCAGGAGCAATATACCCGTGCGCTCACGGATTGCAGCCAGGCGTTGGCCATCAACCCGCGCTCGGCCAAGGCGCTCTACAACCGCGGTTTCGCCCGTGACCGTCAAGGCGACCCGGCCGGCGCCCTGGGTGATTATGTTCAGGCCCTGAGCGTCAATCCGGATTATATCGAGGTTTTCAACAACATCGCCTGGATTCTGGCCACGTCGCCGGATGAGCGCCTGCGCGACGGCGAGCGGGCCGTCGCCCTGGCCGAACGGGCCGTGGCCCACACCCCCGACGTCAATTTCATGGATACCCTGGCAGCCGCCTACGCCGAGGCCGGAAGGTTTGACGAAGCCGTGGCGATGGAAAACCGTGTGATTTCCATGCTGGCCGCCGCCGGTGCGGCCAGCGATCTCGGGCCGCATGTCGAACGCCTGAGCCGCTTTGAAGACGGCCGCCCTTACCGCGACCCGGTGCGCATCCGTTCGGTGAGCGCGGTGACGGATCTCGACCGCAAACTGGAAACCCTGGACCGCCTGATGCAGCCCGGGGGCGTCCGGACCGCCGATTATGCGGTGGCGGAAACCGAAACCGCCGTCAGCGCCGCTCTGGACACGGAGGCACCGAACGCAACGGCGGCGCCCGCCGTCCAACTGGCCCAGGCCACGTCACCCCCGGCACCCGACGAGATCCGGGTAATGGACCAGACCCTGTTCACGCCCGTGGACACACCGGTGGAAATCAAACTCGAGGCCGAATCGCGCAACCAGCTGCCGATCAGTTTCGATATCGAAACGGTCCCCTTCCAGGGCGCATTGCGCGGCCGTCTCCCCCACCTGATCTATACGCCGCGTCCCGGCTTCAGCGGCACCGACCGCTTCACTTTCCGTGCCGGCAATACGAGGAACCAATCACGCCTGGCCACCGTCGTCATCAATGTCGGGCCGAAACCCGAAGACGGCGGGGATGCGGCCGGCGACGTCTCGGCGGGGCCTTCCGACGCCGATGCAGCCGATGATTCCCCGCCGCCGACGGCCGCCGGGGACGAAGCCGATCAGATGCCCACGCCGGCGGTGAGCCTGCCGGCCGAACCGGTGCCCGGCTCCGCCGCCATGAAGCCGGCGGAAGGACCGGAAGCGGAAGACAACGACGCGACCGCCCCACCCGATGGCCCGACGGCGGCCGATCCGGCCCCGACAGCCGCCACCCCCCCGGCGTTTCCCGCCGATGTGGCGCCGGACAGCGTCTATACCATCCAGGTCCGTTCGGTCAACGCGCCGGAAAGCGCCGCGCAGGAAGTCGCCAAATTGCGCCGCGAGGGTTTGGCGGCCTTCAGCCATCCGGCGGACATCCCCGGCAGGGGGACCTGGCACCGCATTTACATCAACGGTTTTGCCACCAAGGCGGCGGCCCGCCAGGGCCTGGCCGCGCTTGACGCCGCGCGTTTCAAGGGCGCCCACATCCGACGAATCCCCGAGGCCCTGCGCCGCCCCGCCGCACCAGCGCCGGCCGTCGAGCCGCCCACGGGGTCTGAAGCGGCGGCAGCCCCCGCGGCGCTGCAACCCGATGCGCCCCCCCCGGACACCTACCCGTATGCCTTTCAGATCAAATCCTACAGGGAGAAAAACGACGCCTTTCAGCTGGGGGTCGAACTCACCAGTCTGGGACGTAAAACGTTCATCGGCGTCAGCCGCCTGGGCACCACCGGCAACTGGTATCGCGTCTACACCGGATGTTTCCGCACCCCGGAGCAAGGCGAGCGGATCCGGGACGAGTTGACCGCCGAGGGCTTCGAGGACGCCTTCCTGACCATCATTCCCTATACCATTGCCATCCAGCCGCCGGAGCACGACCCCCGGGGCGAAACCCTTGAAAACCAGCTTCTGGCCAAGGGGTATCTTCCCTACCGCCTGCCCGCAAGCGAGAGCGGCGCCCATCACAAAGTGCTGATCGGCGGTTTTCAAAGTGAGGAAGACGCCGGTGAAACCCTGGAGGGCTTGGCGCGCCTGGGTTATGACGCCCGGGTGGTGCTGCGGTAGCGTCCAAGTTTGATGGTGTTCAGGCCGTGGCGTTCCGGCGCGCCCGGCGTCCGATCAGCGCCACGGCGACACCGCCGAGAACCATGCCCGCACACAACACCTGCCCCATCGTCAAGGGCCCCAACACGAACATGAGATGGGCATCCGGCTGACGGAGGTATTCGATCCCGAAGCGCACCAGGCCATACCCCACCAGATAGAGCCCCAGCAGGGTTCCTTTTAAAGCCGGTCGATTGCGCAGCGACCACAGAATGGCAAAACACAGCAGACCCTCCCCGAACGCCTCGTAGAGCTGGGAGGGATGGCGCAGTTGGCCGGTGGGATCCAGCGGGAAGTACATGCCCCAGACGGCGTTCGTGGCACGCCCGTAAAGTTCGCCGTTGATAAAATTGCCGATCCGCCCGAAGGTGTAGCCCAGCGGTACGGCCGGCGCCAGGAAGTCCGCCAGCTCCCAGAATTTCAGGCCGCGGCGGCGGCCGAAAAGATAGGCGGCGGCCACCACCCCCAACATGCCCCCATGGTAGGACATGCCGGAGATGCCCACGAACCGGAACCCCTGGGAAAAATCAAACGGCAGAATGATCTTGAGCGGATGCCGGGCATAGTAGGCCAGGTCGTAGAAAAGCACGTAACCCAGCCGCCCCCCGAGAATCGTCCCCACGATGAGCCAGACCATCATGTCCTGGACCAGTTCGGGGGTGTAATCGAAACCGTCGCGGCGGGTGCGGTGGAGAAGCAAAAAATAGGTTACGCCGAAGGCGACGATATACATCAGCCCGTAATAGCGCAGCTGGAACCCGCCCAGGCTGATCAGCACCGGATCGAGGCGTCCGGGCAGATGCTGCCACCATTCCCAGAATACGGATGTCATTCGGATGTCCTGTCCACCGCGGCCCGATCAGGCCCGCGGGTTGCCGGCTGAATACACGGCGGGCGTCCAGCGCTTCCCGCCATTCGCCCGTCTTCTCAAAAGGCGAACGCCGGATGCAGTACGGTTTCAACCCTGACGGGTTGGGCGATCTGCTTCTGCTCGCGCATGATCGCCTCGGTCTGCTTCCAGGCGGCGGTGTCGATCGTGCCGATCGCTATGGCGGGGTTCGGCTTGACCAGGGAGCGGGTAATGGCAAGCTGCTCTTCCAAAAGTTCGCGGGGCGTGTCCCGGTCGTACTGCTGCAGCATGTCGAGGGCCTTGCCGGCATTGGCCGGATCCAGCGCCTTTTCCCATCCCCCCAAAAGGGCCCGGATGAACCGGCGCACCGTTTCCGGCTCGCGCTGGAGCATCTTCTGCGAGGTGACCACCGAGTTGGCCACAAACTTGACGCCGAACCCTGCCGGGATGAAAAAGCGGACCGGATCGTTGTCGGCCTGCATCTTGCGGCTGATGACGATACCCTGCGTGTTGCGGTAGACCGGCCAGATGTCGACCCGTCCGCGATAGAACGGGGTGTAGTCATAGCGCACGTTGAAGAGTTTGACTTCCGAAGTGTCCAGACCGGCCTTGGCCAGCAGGGTCCGCATGATGGTCTCGTCGTTGCCGCCGAAGGTGACGCCGATGGTCCGGCCTTTCAGGTCGCTCAGATCGTTGATGGGCGGCGCCCTCTGGCGATAGATCCACTGCAGCGGATTGACCTGGAAAAGCTGGGCGATCACCACCACCGGCGCCCCCTTGTCCAGCGCCCGGATGACTTGGTCGGCCGAGGCCACGCCGAACTGGGCCTGGCCCAGTTCGAGCTCTTTGATGGCGTCGCGCTCCGGGCCGCCCGACTTGACGGTGACCGCCAGTCCGGCATCGGCGAAGTCCCCCTGAACGTCGGCATACAAATCCCCCACCACACTGGTGTTGAAGAGCCACTTGAGTCGATAATTGATCTTATCGGCCGCCAGGGGCGTCCCCCGGGCGCCGAACATAAAGCCGAACAGGGCCGCCATCAGTACGAGCGCATATCGATGTCGCGTCATCACGTCGTTCTCCTTGTCCGCCAAAGCCGTTTCATGGATTGCATCCACAGCGCCGACCTTGGCGCCCGTCCGTCGTGGGTTCTTCGAACACGAACACACGGCTGTGGGCGTCGCCGACCGCTTGTCCGGGTGACCGTCATTTGCTCTCCCAGGTGCGGCGGATAAACGCCCCGCACCACTCCAGCAGTCCCTGGTAGACCGAGAGCGAAATACCGATCAGAAAGAGGGCGATCAGGATTTTCCCCAGGTCGCTCTGGTAGAGCGCGATGCGAATGCTATAGCCGATTCCGGCGTTGGCGGCAATGAATTCGGCCACGATGGTGCCGGCCATGGCCAGGGTGGCGCTTCCGGCAACCACGGTGGTCAGTTTGCCCAGGTTCTCGAAGGCGCGGATCTTGACTTCCAACTGCCAGCGCATCCGCCCGGTCATGCGGTAGAAATGCTCGATGTCCCGGATGGGCTCGGCCATGATGCCCAGCACCGATAAAAGCAGCGGGAAATAACAGATCATGGCCGCAATCAGGAGGCGGGAAAGAAAACCGTCGCCCAGCAGGATGAAGATGATCGGGGCCAGCGCCACGATGGGGTAGGCTTGCACGTTGTAGGCCGCCACCTTCACGAAGGAGCCGAACCACGTGGTCTGACGGCCGACGATGCCGACCAGCAGGGCCAGGCAGATGGACAG